>JAIPIQ010000059.1 GCA_021734645.1 Fidelibacterota bacterium
GCCTCCATTACCAGCCAGACCATCCTGGTCTGTTTTGTTTTTAACTCACTGGTAATATGGCACTTCCATTTATTAATACAATATATGTAAGCTTTAATATGTGTGTGTTATTAAACAGGTCCGCTTAATTAGGGTCTAGTTACCGGTGGATGTTCATGGTGATTTCTCTGCCAGTCGAACCTCGCCGCGCCGGTTGCGCAAACACTCCTTGCCCGTTGAACTCTTCAGAAACCCTCTGCAGCTTTCGGGAAGATCGCAGGCATACACCATGCCCCCGTCGGCGTTGCGTTTCATGTCGATCGTGATCCGGCCGCGGGGCGTGGGGACCTCCACGTGCAATTCGGGCAGCTCCAGGCAATCGGCCGGCGGCGCCAGCAAAACCTCGTCCCAGTTTGCCGCATTCAGACGAACCCCGGCCAGGGACTTCAGAAAGTCACGGGCCGGCGTGGCGCCGTGAATGTGACAATCGCTGTTGCCTCCGCCGCGGAAGAACTCTTCGCCACAGGTAGTAGCTCCGGCTTTGACCGGCTCGCCCCAGCGGTCGCGGTAATAGGCCAGCGCGTCCGCGGTGCGTCCCTGTTCGAGCAGGAATACCGGGTAGGCGCCGCCTTCCAGCCCGCCCGAGGTCCGGAAGCAGACGAAATCCGGTGCCATGATCCGGTCGACGCAGGCCGGCCCCCGGCTGTCGTCCAGCAGTCCGGCGCGCATCAGCAGGAACAGGGTGGACTCGCAGAATGCCGGCGCATTGGGGTGGCCGTCACGGTCGAAAGCGACGTTGTCGCGGTACAGGCCGTTGTGCTCGTCCCAGAAGAGGCGGTCGAATGCCTGTCGAGTGCTGTCAAACAGCCGCTGCCACTGCTCCGCGGCGTCCATTTCGCCGAGCTGTTCGGCCAGCGCGGCCGCCTCGCGCAGGCACCAGAGCCAGTAGACGTTGATGATGGCGTTGTAGCCGCGTGTGGGCGGATCGAAGAAGTCGCCCCAGCCTTCGCGGCTCGTTTTCGCCCACGTCTCGCCCGGCTTGTAGGGCGGGCGCGGGTCGCCGTCCGCCCACGAGAGAAAGCGTCGGCCTGGCGTTTCGTACAGCAAGCCGTCGGCAGCGGCAAAGCGCCGTTCGTAGTCGATGTGTCGACTTACGTGCGGCAGCATCCGGCGGGCAAACGCTGTGTCCCCGGTATGGCGCAGGTAGTCCATGACCTGGACCGCCCAGTAGCACGAGCCGCTGACCATGTTCCAGTCCTCGAAGTGACCGGGAGAAATGACCGGGAACCAGCCATCGGCCGCCTGCGACTGGGCCGTAAGTTCCAGCGCCCGGCGCCAGGTGCGCCAGTCCCCGTAGACATAGAAGGCCATGCGCATGGCCATGGTGTCATCGTGGAACCAGTGGCAACGTTCACGGATCGGGTCACCGCCGGCACATCCGTTCATGTACTGCCGTGTGGTCTCGACCGAGGCCCGCCAGATGCGGTTCAGCAGCGGGTCACTCGACTCGAAGACGGCGGGCGTGGCGGTGGGGATGGGCGTCAGCGTCTCGCGCACGCCGGCGTGATGCAGCGTGACCGTGCCGCTGAAGTCGCGCAGGATCACCTGCAGATAGCGCAGGCCGCGTTCGAAGAAGCTCTCCCACGCGATCCGACCCGCCGGGACCTCGACGCGGTCGCAGTTCGGGGTCGCACGGAAGACGGGCACACGACCGTCGAGGCAGCGGTCGTCCCACCCGAGGTCCACGGTGCCGCCGGAGGTGCTCTCGATCTCGATCTGGAGGAAACCCGAGCGAACGACACCTAGGTCGAGATTGACGAAGGGATGCCCCTGCTCGGGAATCTCGACGACGATCGGGAAGACGCCGGTCTCGGCCGCGCGAACCATGCCCGCCGGCACCGGTGAATGCCCTTCCTGGTGCGCCCGTTCGGCAATCGGTTCGGGCAAAGGCTCGGGAGGGTCCAACGGCACATTGTTGTCCCTGAGGTTCCATTTGCCGAACAGCCGGAACCAGCGGTTGCGCACCGCTGTGTAATACTCCCCGGCCTCCCGGCGCATGCGCTCCGTGATAATCCCGTCGGCAACCCCCGCATTGACCAGGGCCGTCGGCGAATGCAGCGTGAGCGTGGGATAGCCCACGTAGTTCTCGGTCAGTTCGCCCTCGAAATAGAACGGTAACTCGGCGGCCTGTTCCCAGCCGGTGTCATCAAACCCTGGCTCGGTCCAGCCTCGGGGCATGCGGTCGAGATCCACCCATTCGTGGAAGCCCTTGGCGTAGCCGCAGAGCTGCGTGGGGTGCTGCCAGGCATCGCCGGCCGCGGTGCGCCATGAGGCGTCGCTGACGATAATGGGTTCCCCATCCGCCAGCAGTGCTGTGATCAGCGCCGGGTTCACCTGCGTCCACTGGCCGGTCATGATGCCGGGGCAGTAAACGGCAACCGCGATGCAGTTCCGCCCGGGGCGCAGGTGTTCGCGTACCTCGTGCCGGTCCACCAGCCGGTGCGCCGGCCGGCAGGGCGTCGGGCCCGCCTGCACGAACCGGCCGTTGACGTAGAGCTTGTAGCGGAACTCGGCGAAGGCCAGCACGTCCGCCGATTCCGGCACCTGCTCCAACTCGAACTCGCGCCGGAACAGCCGGAACGTGTTGATGGGGCGCGGGTCGGCGCCGCTCCAGATCCATCGGGCGTTCCCTGTGGAAGGAGCTGTGTCGGGATCGGGCAGGGTGGCGCGTACACTCATGTAAATGTCACCTCATGGCTACCTGCCGTCATGCACAAAGCCGGCAGAGTTTCGCGGAGGAATGTGCAGGACGCGACCGGCCGCGCGTGCGGCGCGGCCGGATTGTTATCGCCAGTGATGTTCGCGAACGTGCTTCCGCTATCCAGCCGCGGCGCGGCGACGACCGCTTCGCAGTCGGCTGGAACGGTGAGCTGAAGTGTCAGGCTCGCATCGGTACGCGTCGCTTCGATTTCGATCAACCCGCGGGGCGTAGCTATGCTGCCCCTGACGTGCGTCATGTCATGAGGGACCAACCGGACGGAGAACCGACGGTACCCGGGTTCCAGCGGCACGACGCCCAGCGCCGTACGCGCTAGGTAGTTTAACGGATGTGCGCCGAACCCGAAGCAGAGACCTTGGTGGCGTTCGAGCGCTTCCTCGGATTCCCAGGTCGTGGTCGCGCCGTGCTCGAGCATGCGACCCCACGTGCGGCGGATGCGGTCGGGCACGGCCGCGTCCATGCCCAGCGCCTGCAGCGCTTCATGCAAGAGCGCCATCATGTTCATGCCGCTGTGCACATCGCAACGCCGCGGATCGAGTGCCGTGGTCATGGCGGCGCGGCGCTGGACTTCGGTTCCGAACCCGGCTAACACCGCGACGGCGTTTGTGCTCTGGCTGACGCGCGCGCTGACTTGACCATCGTAAATACCGTCCGGCCAGGCTTGGCGCGCGAAGAAGACTGCACCCAGGCTGCCGTTGCCCTGGACAAACCCGTCCTGCCAGCAGCCCGGCGGGCGGTCGTAGACGAGGTCGTGGCGAGAGATGAATGCGGCATCGTCTTGAGTATTCATATTAAAATGCCCCGTTTGCGTTTTGGGTAATCGTCGGCGTTCAGCGTTGCCGGAAATTTTCCGCGGCGTCGAAATAGGCGTACACGTTGTCAACCGGCACGTTCGCCGGAATCGTGTCGGCACAGGCGATGATGTAGCCGGGACAGTCGCGGCCACGATCGACGGCGCGCTTGACCTCGGCCCCGACGTCCGCCGGGGAACCGAGGGTGAGCGGCCGCACGTTGATGCCGCCGACCAGACACTTGGTTTGGCCGAAGGTCTCAAACATATGATCCGGCGGTGTGGAGGACTCGAAGATGAAGCCGTCCAGAATCTCCGCCAGGTCGGGTGCGAGCTTCGTGATGTCGCCGTCGCAGGTCAGGATCACCGGTTTCCCGGCGGCCTTGACGGGCGCGAAGATCTTCTCGTACTGCGGGTAGATGTAATCGCGATACCACTGCGGCGAGGTGACCGGCCCGCTGGTCATGCACAGGTCGTCGTGGGGACAGACGAAGCGCGCGCCGTCACAAGTGGCGAAGTACTCGTACATCCGCACGGTGATCTCGCTGATGCGCTGGAGGGTCTGCCCGGTCCGGTCGGGGTCCATCCCCAGCGCCATGAGAAACACGTCCCAGCCGAAGACGCAAATGCCCCACATGAACGTGGTGCAGTAGAAGGCGCGCGCGTCGGTGAACTTGCCGGGGAAGAGCGCCTCGACCCGCGCCCAGGCAGCGTCTTCGGCGGCCCGCCGCGCGTCCCAGGTCTCCGGCTCGAAACACCAGCGGAAGTTTTTCATCGCGTAGTTCGGCTCGACCGCCTTGTCGGCGTCCGCCCCCCAGGGGTCCGGGTCGAAATCCCAGAGTTGCTCCGGCTCGGTGAACGGCGAGACGTTGTGCCAGACCGTGCCGAAGCCTTCGTCGCTGCGCTCGCCGCCGTCGGCGGTCTTCCCGGTCGCGGGCCGCGGCAGAGGCTTGTCCTCGACGTGTACCGGACCGCCATTGTCCACGTCAAAGCGCGCATGAAAGCGCCGCGCCGCTTCGCGTGGATGGTCGTAGTAGTCGATCCCGGTCGCGTCGGTTATGAACTGAGGGTGTTGCAGCCAGATTTGGTGTGGGATAACCGGCGGCGCCTGGCAACGGAGGGCTTGAAGATAGCGTTCTCGTGACATGTTGACTTCCTACAGTGTGACGTTTCGGTAAGGCAGAATCTTCATGTACCGAAAATCCAAGAACGGCGCCGTGTCGCCGGGCTTCGAGTAAATCGCCTCGCCCCGCATTGGCCGCGACACGTCGATGACACTCCCCGTCAGCAGGGGTGCCGTGCCCGTGTTCTCAGCACCCATAGTATCCTCCTCCATACATATATGTCCTGCAATTTCGTTTCACCCCCGCCAGCGAGATCCAGCAGGCGTTTTGCGGTGTCCAGATCTGTATGTTCACGCGAACCTCCAGACGGCAACATCGAATGGGGCCAGTTCGATTTTCAGGGTATGTCGGCCGTTCTCGGGGGGCGTCGTCGGTTCTTCCACACCGGTCTGGCGTAACAGGACGCCTGCTTCGTTCGCGGTAGTACCGTGACGCGCGGGCTCGAAGGTCAGGCGTGCCTCGCCGGCAACGCCCGCGGTCTCCGCCATGATGACCGCCGCCCTGCCGTGACCGGCGAAAGCATACGCCACGATGCCGGGGGCGCTTTCACACTCCAATCCTTCGCGGTCGACAAAGCGCGTCTCGACAGTCCAGGCGGCGGTTGCCTCTCGCAGTTTCGCCAGCGCGGCGGCTTGCGCGGCCACCGCGGGCCGGCCGGACATTCCCCGTTCCATGCCTGCCGGCGTCAGATTGGCATAAAACCCCATGGCAAAGGCACGGTTCAGTTCTCCGACGTCCCCGTCCACCACCCAAAGCTGAAGCGAATCCGGATGGCTGTAGCGATAGACTTCGGGCGACAAGTATTTCCATTGCCAATACCACCATAGATCAATCTTCTGGGTTTGGAAGAGTTCCGGAAGTTCACCGATGACATATCCCTCTTCAGACCTGGCCTTGACTAGCCTGCTTACGTCCCCCATCCAGCGCACGCAGTCATGGTGGGCGAGGTCGGGAGCAGAATGGGCATGCTGTGGGGCGAAGCAGCACTGAGAATTGAGGGGCTGATCAATGAAAATACTCGTGAACCCAAGGTTCAGCATCTTCTCAACCAGCGTCCGAGCACGCTCAGCAAACGGACTCTCCGGCCGCTGACAAAGCGTCACACTGTCACCAAGGTTGTAACTCGGGCCCAGATTATTCAGGTGATATGGACTGCCGGGATACGCTTCCCGGCTTGCCGGCGACCCGTCCTTGGAACGTATGGCTTCGGATTCGCCAATCTCCCTGTACGGATCAAAGATGACTTTCAGCAGGCGCAGGTTCAAGATAATGCTCATGTTGATGCCCGACTCTTTGACATCCGCCAGCGCCTTCTCCAGTTCCTGGAGGACAGTTTCGGGTTCATCCATGATCTCCTTCGTGGCACCGTTCATTTGGTAAAGGCCGCCTGCCCGGTGCCAAAGGCAGATATGCTGTATTCCTGCCTTGACAAACTCGTCGGCAAGTTGCGGAAGCTGTGCAAATTCGTGGATGACTTCCCCGCTGAATTCCGTGAACTGCAGATTGCCGATCCCGAGCGATTCCATCAGGCGGAAGAGCCGTGCCCCGGAAGGCTCGGCAAGATACTCCATCCCCGTCTCCATGTCCCCGATCCGCACCAGACTGCCGGATTTCCGACAGAACGACAGCGCGACTTTCCCATTGGCAATTGTCTCATGTGCTGCATTCGAGATCATTTTCTCAATTCTTCGCTTCCCTGATGACGCGTCCTGCGCATTGTGCGGGCGGTTGGATGCCCAGAATGTGCGCGAGAGTCGGCGCAATATCCACGAGATTGACCCGCTCCGCTCGCGCGCCCGCTTTCACGCCGCACCCGTGTAGCAGGCACACCGCGCGGGTCGAGGCGTACGGCAGCGCCGGAACCGGCGTAGAGCGCTTGCGTTCGCCGCTGATCCACGGCCCAGGTGTCGCCGCCGTCTTCCCGGAGCAGAGTTGTCCAACCCTTTTCCTCGAAGATGCGGAAGACATTGATCAACTTGTGCGTCGGCATGTTGCCATGATCCGACACGACGGCCAGGACGGTGTTTTCGTCCGCGCACGCCGCCCGTATTCGCTCGACCATTCGGAACAGGACCCGCAGCGTCTCCCGCATGAGCGTGTCGGCCAGGTCGCGTTTCTTTGCATCCTCCGATCCGAGCCAGCCGAGGACGTCATGGTTGATTCCATCCGGCGCGTGGTACTGGATCCACATCGCGTCCCAGTCCTCGGTACGGTGCAGATACTCGGCGCAGTCGCCAATGAAATCGGCCTGGACCTGCATCACGTCCATGACCTTGTGCAGTTCGTTGCCCGCGAACCAACCGGCGCGGAAAAGCGAGTCCGGGGTCAGTTCCAGCGCCTCGACATAGCCGCCCGCATGCTCGACGATGCGACTCTCGATGCCGTCTGGATATCCCCATCCATCAGGTGCTCCCGCCATCGTGCCCCGGAGGGTGATCTGCTTCCCGTCGGCACGGACTCGCCGATGCCCATACCGGGGAGGTGGTCGTTGAATCCGATGCAGCCGTGGGTACCCATCCAAGCCCCCGTGGCGATGGTGGGCCAGTTCGTGGCCGTACAGGTCACGGCTGAGGGAATGGCGGGCGAGAAGAACCCCTCCCGGAGCAGTTTGTCCAGTTCGGGGATGTCGTCTCTGTAGCGCTCGATCTGCTCGGGCATCAAACCGTCCAGCCCGATCAGAATCACTTTCTTACTGGTTTTCATGGCGACTTGCAACCTTGTCTTTTTGGTGACCTCATTCCGCGCCTTCGGTCCGCGACATGCCCGGCAAACCGGGCCGGTTGTTTGCACGCATCAGCGCGGCGACCAGGAAGTACCAGCCTTCCGGCAGGTACCCTTCGTAGCCGGTCGGATTGCCGTCCCAGTCATGGTGCTCGGCCCCGGTTCCGGATTCGACATGCAGGCCGTTCTGCAATTCGCCGGCCCCGGCAGCCTGGAGAAGCGGCTCCAGGATCCAGTCGGCGTCCTCCCGCATTCCGACGGCGTCCAGGCCCATAATCAGGAACGCGGTCAGCCCGGTCTGGGTGGCCCCGTTGTAGAGCGCGCGGCCGCGGAAGCTCTTCGTGCCGTCGGGGTCCACCCAGCGCGGCACGCCAAGCTCGTCCGGCACAGTATCGAGAATGCTCCGCGCCAGCTCGCACATTCCGAACTTGCCATCCGGACGCAAGGCGGGCTGAATCAGGTCGTAGTCCGGTACGGGCACGAGGTTGACTGGTACACCCCAACGCCAGCCTTCGGGCTTCAGTTCGCGCAGACGTGTCATGATCCGCCCCAGGATTTCGCGGCCCTGCTCCGGCGCCGCCAGTCCGACCGCGCAGGCCAGGCCGTTGATGTACGGAGAGACGTAATCGTGCATCTCGCCGTCCTGGCTGATCCAGCCGGCCAGCACGCCGGTCTCGGGATTGTGGAACGTGTCGTAAAAAACCGACTCCAGCTTCGCCGCTGCTTTGTGGTAAACAGCCGCCAATTCGTTGCTCTCGACTCTTTCCAGCAGGTCCGCGTAGCGCAGGAAGGCGCGATAGGCAAAGGCATTGGTCAGCGCGTTTTTGTGGCCGAAGTTGACCGTTTCAAGGTAGAAGTCGGCGCGATCCGGGTCGCGCAGGCTCCAGCGGTTGCCGCTGTGCAACGATTCGACCAGTCCGTCGCCATCCTGATCGCGCCGCAGGATGAAGTTGGCCACGAGGTTGAGCGAGTTCAGGTTCGTGCGCAGCCAGTCGAGATCGCCGGTGGCATCCACATAGTCCCAGGCCGCGCAGATCAAGGCGGGGTTGGTGAACAGGTAGGTATCGCTCTTGCAGAAGGCGGCCACGTTGCCGTGCTGCATGACCCGGTTGGCGAACCAGTCGTCGAGCGTGCGCCGCACGAGCATCGGCAGATCGATACCCGGCAGCGGTTCGGGCAGACAGCGGATGGCGTCGCTGTAGAAGAACGTGCAGCACACGGCCGGGTTGCTGAGCACGTTGTTGGCCAGCAACATCGGGGTTTCGACGTCGTTCTCGTCGGCGTTGGCCTGAATCTGGTTCAGCCA
The DNA here is from genome assembly GCA_021734645.1 of Fidelibacterota bacterium. Lineage (GTDB taxonomy): Bacteria > Verrucomicrobiota > Kiritimatiellia > JAIPIQ01 > JAIPIQ01 > JAIPIQ01. Next base: position 8,700 of record JAIPIQ010000059.1, read on the forward strand.
CGGCCGGCGGATGCGTTGCCACAGGGTGTCACTCACGCCGTCCGGTTTGGCGATCGGTTGCGGGCTGAACCGGAAGGTCACGGCGTCGCCGCGCTCGAACGGCCGGTCGGCGCGCAGCGTCCAGATCAGTGTGTGGCTCTGCCGCTGACCCGCAAGAGTCGCGTGCCAGTTCGCCGGCGCGTAACGTTCGGCGGGATGCCGTTTGCCCGTGCCGCGCCGGGCGCCCTGGGGTGCGATCACTTCGGCATACAGGTGTCCGTGGTCCGGGGCGACGACCAGCCACGGCGGCTGTAACCGCGTGTCATGCTCGACGGCATGCGGCAGGATGGCGGTCGGACAGTGCTGCTGCGACAGGTTGAACGGCAGCGCCAGGTCGTAGACCGGCGCCCAGGCATCCTGGCGGATATCGAAAGTCAAGCAGTCACCGTCGGCTCGGATGTGCCAGTCGAGGATACCGTAATCGAGTTCGTGGCGTATGCGCACATGGCCCGGCTCGATTTCGTCGACGCTCCACGAGCGCAGCGGCGCGGTGGACTGCATCCACGACAGCCGCAGCGGCTCGCGCAGCAGGTTGTGCGTTTCGCGGCCCGTACCCTCGGTGTCCAGCCCGAGATGCGCGATTGCCGGCTGGTCAGTGGCGAGGCGAACCAGCCATCGGCCGTTCGCGTCGCGAACTTCGGTGCCTCTTGCTTTCGTCATGTGAAACTCACCTCGTGGTTACCAGGTTTGCATTGGTGGTCATGTGCTTGCTTGTCCTTCATGTCCCCGGTTCGTCGAATTCATACGCGAACAGGTCCCCGGTCTCGATGTAAAACCGCAGGGTCAGATCGGTGTCTTCCGGAATGTCGGCTATCGGCCTGTCTTTCCATACCAGTTCGCCGCGGACGCTGTCGCCGTTGAAGGCTATGCAATTCTGCTTCTCGAAGCCGGGGACGGGTTTGTAGGTGTTTTGGTCCACGATCTCCGCCTTGACGAAGCCCCGCGGACACCGTGCGTTGACAAGCAGCCGTTGCCCGTCCCGCGGTCCGTGCCGCAGTTCGACCATGCCTCGGACGTTGGCCCAGAGCGAGACGAAGCGGTCGCGCTTCATGACCGCCCGGCCGACCCAGCTCGTGCCGCGTTCCTGCTTGACCCCGGCGGTCCCATCAGCGTAGGCATATGTGCCCCTGACCTGTGTCTCGCCGTGCCAGGCGGTCGTCGCGGTGTAGTACATCCACATCTCGTCATCCACCTCTACCAGGCTGCCGGGATAGACGTCCGATTCGGTGCCCCGTTCCTCGCCCCACGGAATGAACGCCGGACGGCTGGGCAGAAACCGCCAGGCCGCGCCGTAGGGCGAGGCGTTGTCGACGCGCGACTGGTATTCATGCCGATCGGGATACAGCGGATGCGGGCCCCCTTGTCGAATCCGCTTTTCCTGCCAGGCGAGCTGGACATTGTTGCGGCCATGCGTGCAGGCGCCGCTCGGCACGTACGACGGATCGAGGTAGAAGCAACTGACGAATCCCAGCGTGACGTCTCGGTAAGGCAGAATCGTCATGTACTGAAAATCCATGCCCACGGCGCCGTGCCGGCGGGCTTCGAGAAAATCGCCCTCATCGGGGGTAAGAATGGGACGGATAGGTCCCCATTCACCGAACAGCCGGGTATCGGCCCAGCACATTGAACGCAGCATCAGGCCGCCGAACCGCGTGTTCAGCTTGGGAATGAACACGTACCGCTGCTCGATCTCGTCGTAGGCACCCGAACAGACGTCGCAACGCGTGAGCGCGATCGGCTCGGGGTGCAACGTCCAATGCAGGCCATCCTCTGAGTGTGCTCCGTAGTAGCCGCTGCGCAGGTCGGGCCAGGGCCAACGCTCCTCCGGCACCGACTCGCGTATCACCATGCCCACCGCCAGGTAGCGATGTTCGCCCGTGACATCAGGCATCACCGATCCCGAGCTGAACGGAAGATCGGTATAGTTGTTCTTGCAGTCTCCGCCATGCTCGACGAGGCCGATATCCGGACGCTCCCACCGGACTCCGTCGGCGCTCTCCGCATAGCCGATGATCGAGCTTTCGTCTACCCACTCGCCGTCCACGGCGGCCGGGGCTACGCGGTGCCACATGCGAAAGGCATCGTTCTCGCGCAGCACCGTGCCCCAGCCGCCTACGCCGGCCTCGTGCGGCGCATTACGAAGCAGCACCGGCCGTTCATCCTTCTTCGGCCCGTGGTAAGCAAATCGCAGGTCATGGCGCTCGACCATGGCTGATGTTTCCAGCATTAAGTGTCGACGTGCGCGCGAAGTCATGAGTAATTTCCTTCCTGCATTGCGGGTTCTGTCAAAATTCATAGAATGTATTGTTGTCTAATCCTTACTCGTTATGCGCTCTCCCCGCCCGCTCTCGTCAACCCATTCCCCTTTCATTCCAGAATATTGATGTCAGACAACCGCTCACCCACACACGGTCTCCACGGGGATATTCGTGAACCACGGTATTTCTTTGCTGATTAGGTAGACCTGGCCCTTGTTTGTAGGCAAGGCTATAACCTCGCCAGGCACGACAATCCGGTCAATTATCGGAACGAGTTTCATCTGCTCCTCGACCGTGCAGAAAGGAACCGTATCGTCCAGTTCCGTCGCCGCCGCCAGTGCCATCTGGAACGTGCGGATGACGACGGGCAGGTCCCAGGCGGAGTTTCGGCCCGCGCCGGTGACGCTGCCGATAGCGATCTCCATCTGGATCGTGGGGAACAGGTACAGCTCGCCGTCGTCGTCTTCCTGCAGGTAATCCTCGTAGAACAGCGCGGCTTCCTTCAGCAGGGGGTAGGCGTACCGCTCGAGAAAGTCGCGGTCGCCGCTGTACTGGTAGTGCCACCAGAAGTGCTCGGCCAGCCAGCCGCCCGCGCCGATCCAGGTGGAGAGCAGAATGCCGGGCGCGGTCTCGACCCCGTCCGGCCCCATGGAAATGGGGTAGCGCGCGCCGCGCATGCCGAAGTAGTCGGCCGTGTCCTGCTTGCAGCGCGGGAGGATGTCGTTGAAGAGCCGGTAGAACGGCTCGGCGAGTTCCAGACGATTTGCCGTGTACTGCCCCCAGTACAGGATCTGCATGTTGATGTTGTTGTGGAAATCCGCGTTCCAGGCCGGGTAGTTCTCCTTGATCAAGTTCGATTGCAGGCCCGGGCTCATGCGACCGGGGCGGCAGCAGCAGGCCTGCTGGTAAAGCGCCTGGTACCACGCGCGCTCCACCTCCGGCCAGGGCGTGCAGACGCAGCCGCGTCGCCAGTAACCGTGCCACCACGCGCGATGTGTCTCGCGCAAGGTCGCGAAGCCCGCGGCCTCGGCGTCGTCCAGATTCCGGCGCGCTTCGGCCAGGGGATCGTCGCTTTCCAGGCTGGTGACGAGTGTGACGTACACCGTCAGCCCCCCCTCGGTCGGCCGCACGCTGCCGTGCACGCGGTCGCCCAACACGGTTGTTTCGCACCCGCCGCCCACCACTGCGGCCATCAGCACGAAATGTGCACCCCGGGGCAAGTCCTGCCGTACCCACAGGCGGCTGCCTTCGGCCTGACACGCCGGCGTCGGCATGTCCGCATCGACCGGGCGGCCCAGGCTGACCGCCACCGGGTTGCGCCACGGCAGGTCCCGGCCGGGCTCGACCCGGCAGGCGAAGACGTTCTTCGCAGCGTGCACGAAAGCCGTGAGGGTTACGGTCTGCTCCGGCCCGCCGCCGCGTCGCCGTTCGCCAATTGGGTGCCAGGTCTGCTCGACCTCCGCATGCGCGAACGAGAGACGCTGCCGGAAACGACTGACGAGTGAACTCGGGAACAGCTCCAGGCGCAAAAGGCCGCCGGGTTTTGCCGTGGCCACCGCGCGCGTCGTGACTTCTTTCGTCCGTTCCTGCAACTCGCGGAAGCGCACGTTGTCCTGCGCCGCGCAGATCTCGCGCAGTTCATCCAGCGAACCGGCGGGGAAATTCGGTTTCGTCATCGGCGTGTCGTCCCACAGATCGGTCTTGCCGAAGCTGAACGTCGTCGCCTCGGGCGGCCCGTACGCGAGCGCGCCCAGGTCACCGTTGCCAAGCGGGCAGCCGTTCGCCCAATGGGCTTGCGGTTCGGCGTACGCGAGGCAGTGATGCTCGTCCAGGTACGCCCCGGGATCGACCACGAACCGATTCCATCGGTCGGTCAACACTTGGTCCACGGCCGCGGGCAGGATGCCGCGCTCACTCGCGCGGCTCCACCTGCGTTGGGCTTGTGTCGGTGTTGGGTTCATTATATTATTTTTTTCCTTCAACTTTACCGTTATGCGTCTGTGACCGTCGTCTCATGCGGAGTCCGCACGACGCGGTAGTGCTTACCTAGGCAGGGGACGGTCGCTTCGGCGCGGTCCCAGCCGGCGGGCATCTTGCCGGTAATCTGGATACCGTCGGGCGTTTGGCGAATCCCGAGCAGGCCGTGGATGAGCGCAGCGGCGACGACGACCTGGTCGGAGAGGTATGGTTCCTGCCCCCAGCCGTGCGGCTCGGAGCGGATGTTGAAGGCGCTGTCGCCTTCGAACCAGTTCGTATGCCCCGCATGTTCGGCAAAACGCCGCAGTCGTTCCGCGGCCGTTTCCACATCACCGTTCATGCAGCGCGCGAGCACTTCGAAGTACGTCCAGCAGTTGAGGACGGACCCGTTCTGGTAGGTCGTGAACGGATACTCGGCATGCGTATACGCATCCTCAATCGGCCACAGCGTGTCGAGCACGGCGTCGCCCTTGTAACCGTATTCCTTCGCCAGTACGGCCAGGCGTTCGTCCGCGGTGGCGAGGATGGCGGCCGCGCGCCGTTCGTCGGCGACACCGGCGGCAATCGCCAGGTACTCGGTGGCCGAACAGAAGAGTGCGTGTCGCTTGCCGTCCGGCGTGATGAAGTCGACGTACCCGCCGCGACCGGGGCCGAACGCATCGTCGTCCCACAGCACGCGGTTCATGGCGTCGATGGTCGCCTGGCGGCGCGCCTTGACGCGCTCGGCTTCGTCGGTCTTGCCGGCGGCAGCCAGCAGCGTGGC
>JAIPIQ010000060.1 GCA_021734645.1 Fidelibacterota bacterium
ACCGCCCAAACCCTTCCCTGTCCCCCGCGCGACCCATTTTCCCGCTCAGGCCCAGCCCGCTCGGGCTCATTTTCAGGCAACCCCTCCTCGGCGAAGGCTGGCGGCGGCACGCCGCCAGCCTTCGCTAAGGATTCGGGTGCGTTCCCCTTTTTGCGGTTATTCACCTCTGGTTTGAGGGTGTGTGGGTATTCGGGACCCAGAAGTGGACTCCCCCAATCTTTGTCGCGCACCTTGTCGCGCCCCTTGTCGGGCATGGGATGATTCTCTCGAAGGGGAACGTCGAACATCGGAACATCGAACGGCCAATTCAGAATGAACGGGTCACTGGCCACTGAAAACTGATCACTACTCCCCCCCCTTTGCGTCTTCGCGTCTTTGCGTGAGACATTATCCCCTTTCCCCGTCCGTGTGCATCCGTGTTTATCCGTGGTTACCTCCCCCTTTTCGTGTCTTTCGTGTGTTTCGTTGTTGTTTCCTGCCTTTCGACAAAGCTCACGACAAGGCTTGCGACGAAGTATGACCGTGACAGACCACTGCCCCCCCTTGCGCCCCCCCTGCGCGAGGATCCCTCCTGAAACCTGACACCGGTTCTCTCAAACAAGATCCTGCGCTATTGCAATGGGTGGGGGGGGGTGCTAGCGTAGCGGGCAAACAGGGTGGCCGGGCAGGCCACCGGGAGCGGACATGCGATGTTGGTGACATTGCGGGTAAAGAATCTGGCGCTGGCGGCGCAGGCGCGGGTGGATTTCGGGCCGGGCTTGAATGTGATCACCGGGGAAACCGGCGCCGGCAAATCGCTGCTGGTGGGCGGGCTAGGGCTGGTTTTGGGGCAGCGGGCGGACCGCAATCTGATCCGCACCGGAGAGGAAGCCTGCGGCGCGGAGGCCCTGTTCCAATTGCATGATCCCTCCGATGTGGACGCCCTCCTCGAAGCCCAGGGCCTGCCGCCCTGCGAGAGCGGCCAGTTGATCGTGCGCCGGATCGTCAAGGCCGCGGGGGGCGGACAGTGCTTCGTGAATGACAGCGCCGTCACGGTGCAGACCCTGCACGAGCTGGGCGAGCGGCTGGTGGATATGCACGGGCCCTATGATCACCAATCCCTTCTGCGGACCGAGGCCCAGGTCGAACTGCTGGATGCGTTCGGGCACTTATGGGAGGCCCGCGAAGCCTACGAGGAGGCCTATGCGGCCTGGCGGGCGCTGCTGCGCGAGCGCGACGCATTGAGCGCCGGCTCGGCGGCGGAGCTGGCGGCGCAGATGGACCTGCTCAACTATCGCGTCCAGGAAATCGAGGAGGCGGCGCTGGCGCCCGACGAGGAGTCGGCGTTGCAGGTCGAGCAGGAGGTGCTGGGCCAGTCCCAGCGCATTCAGGAACTGGCGGGGCGGGTGTTGCAGGCTTTCGACGGCGAAGAGGCTTCGATCTATGAAGCGCTGGTCAGTGTGCATGGGGCGCTGGTGGAGCTCGCGCGCCTGTTGCCGGAGGGCGAGGACTGGCTGCGCGAGGGCGAAGCCCTCACGGCGGGACTGCAGGCGCTGAGCCGGAGCATCCTCGACCGGGTCGAGCGGCTCGAAGGCGACGGCGCCCGGCTCGAGTGGCTCGATCAGCGGCTGGCCACCTACCAGCGCTTGCAGCGCAAGTACCAGACCGACGTGCCGGGGCTGCTCGAGTTGCTTGGGGACGCCCGGACGCGCCTGCAGGATCTGGGCGCCCGCGAGGAACGCCTGGCGGCCATCGGCGGGCGGGTGGCGGCGGCGGAGAGCCTGGTCCGGCAGACGGGCGCGACCCTGAGCGGCAAGCGGCGGCGCGCGGGCCGGCAGTTGGCGCTGGCCATCGAGGGAGAGCTGAAGGCGTTGGGCTTGTTGAAAAGCGCGTTTGCCGTGGATCTGGGCGAGGCCGAGCCGGGACCGAGCGGATTGGACCGGATCGAGTTTCTGTTTGCGCCCAATCCGGGGGAGGCGCAACGGCCCCTGCGCGTCATCGCCTCGAGCGGCGAGATTTCCCGCGTGATGCTGGCCTGCAAGGCGGTGCTGGCCAATCACGACCGCATCCCGGTGCTGGTCTTTGACGAAATAGACCGCAACGTCGGCGGCGAGACCGGCCTGGCGGTCGGCCGCAAGCTGGCGGAAGTGGCCTGCCGTCATCAGGTCCTGTGCATTACCCACTTGCCCCAGGTGGCCGTGTTCGGCGGCGCGCATTTCGTGGTCAGTAAACGCGTCGAGCAGGACCGCACCTTCTCGGAGGTCGTCCCGGTTGCGGAGGACCACCGCGTGGATGAAGTCGCCCGCATGCTGGGCGGCGTCTCTCTGACGCCCCTCACCCGCGCCCACGCCCGCGAGCTGCTTGAGAAGGCTGCGGCGGAGACCGCGGGCGGCGGGCAGTGATCGGCAGGAGTCATCAGTCATCAGTTGCCAGTGATCTGTGATCAGTTCATTTCGATCAACACTGGTCACTGGTCACTGATCACTGATAACTAACTGCTCATGCCGGGCGGCCGCGCAGGCGGCGCCAGAGGCGCCAGAGGGCGAAGCGCGCGCGCTGCCAGAAGGTCAGGCGCGAGGGGGGTTCCGGGGCGGCGCGCGGCCGTCCGACCGACAGGGGGCCGGTGCGTTCGCGCATGTATTCGCGGTCGTAGATGCCCATGTTGATTTTTCCTATGGCGCCGCTGGTGGAGGGATCAAGGGCGGGACGTCAAAGGCGCCATTCCATTCATAGATGCGCAGGGGCCGCGCGTGGGATGTGACGGTATAGGACCGAGCGCGGACGCCGTGCGCAATGGTCACATAGTTGTATTGGCATTCCAGGAGGGCGGGCGCGGCGGGATCCAGGCCGACGGGATAGATGGCGAGGCCGTCGTCGGTGCTGGTCAGCCAAAGGATGCGTCGGTTGCCCGCGCGTCGCAGGCGCCGCAGGGTTTCGAGGTACGCGGCTTGATAGGCGGGATCCCGGCTGCGCCAGAGGAAACGCCCGTTGAGGACATCCCGCCCCCGGGCCATCAGCAGGGGCGTTCCCCAGCGCGGGTCGTCGGCCACGATCACATCGCCGGGCTGGATGGCCTGATCCAGCGTCGCGACGACTGCGCCCAGGCCGCGATAATCACTGACGCAGGCGGCCTGGCGGCTGAGGCGCAGGCCGTCGCCCAGCCCGGCCAGTACGATCAGCGCGAGGGCGGCGCGGCGCCAGCCGGACCACCCGGCGCGGGGGGTGAGGACGCGCAGGATGGCGTAGGTCTGGGTCAAAGCCAGGAACGGCAGCCAGAAAGCGTGGTAGCGCCGCAGCGCCCAGGGATACAGGGGGGCGATGCCCGGCAGGATGAGCAGCGCCAGCAGCACGCCGCCCAGGATGCAGGTCAGCACGCGCCACGCCTGGTAGGCGGGCCGATGGTCACAGGACAGGGCCGCCAGGCCGGTGGCGGCCCAGAGCGCGCTGCCCAGCCCCTGGAAGGGGAACAGGCGCGCCAACCGTTCGAGGACCGGGCCGGCCAGGGGCAAGGCATCGGCCAGCAGGAAGATCCGGGCGCGCACGGGATCGTAGATCAGGCCCAGGGCCAGCCCGGCCAGCAGGATGCCGGCCGCGCCGCCGAGCCAGGCGGCGCCGCGTTGCACCCGGCGGACGCCGGCGGGCGCCGGCCGCAGCCGGAGCAGCCCCCAGGACACCGCGACGCACAGGGCCAGCGCGCCGAGGATGATCCGCAGGGCGTGGTCCTTTTCTTCGAGGTGCATCACGGAGGTCCGGGCGAAGAGCAGGTTCCAGGCCAGACCCAGGGCCAGGGCGCCATAGCAGCAGGTGAGGCGGGTGCGGCGTCCCGGCGCGGCCTTGGCGGCCTCGATGGCGGCGGTGGCGGCGAGGGCCAGACCGAGCAGCACCACGGCGTTGAGATGATTCGCGGCCGCGGCAAAAAGCGTCAGGGCCGCGCCCATGGGCCAGCGGATCCGGTCGCGGTAGGCCTGGAGATACAAGCTGAGCCCCCCCACCAGCAGCAGGAGGTAGAGCGGTTCGGCGGTGGGCACGGCCTGATGATACCACCAGAAGGCGCTGCCGAGCCAGGGCAGGAGTCCGAGCGCCTGGCGTCGCGGGCTCAGTCCCAACTGACTGAATAAGGCCAACAGGGGAAACAGGGCCCATATGCTCAGGATGGCAGGCAGGCGGTACAGGAGTTCCCGGCCGCCCAGGCGATGGAAGAGGGCGCCGCACAGGGGCGTCAGGTGAAAGAAGCGCAACGGCATGGCTCCGTCAGCCAGGCGCACGGGAACCCCGGGAAACGCTTCATGATAAGGGGCGTCGCCGCGCAGAAAGAGATCCCGTTCCGCCGGGGTCAATTCCGCGTAAATCGAATCCGCGCGGGGCGTCAGGCCGTGGGTGCGCGCAATCACCAGGGCATTATTCTGATAGAGGCCGGGATCCCAGCCTCCCGCCAGCCATTCCGAACGGGCCGGCAGCAGCACCACAATCAGCCCGCTTAATGACACGGCCAGCAGCCCCGCCCCCAGGGGCCGCGCCTGCGCACACAGCGCAAAACCCCGCCGCCGGGCCCAGCCCGCCGCGCCCAGGGTCAACCCCGCCCAGACCAGCCAATCGGCCGCCGGGCTCCAAACTCGGCCGGCAGCCAGCAGCAGGGCCGGCAATAGATTCACCAGCAGGCCCACGGTCAGCGCCCGCCCCAGGCGGCGGCTGAACGGCGCGTCCCCAGTGCGCGCGCCCGTCGCCAATGCCCAGAACCAACCCGCGAGCAACCAACGCAGGCCCAGCAGGAGATAACCCGCCCAGAGTTGCGCCTGGCTATCGGCGGCGAAAAACATCACTCGCCTTGGCGCGGCTTGCGGCCCGCCTGTTGCTCCCGCTGGCGCAGCTCGAGACTGAGCGGCACGCCCTCGAGACTGAATTGCTCGCGCAGACTGCGCTCGAGATACACGCGATAGGCCGGCAGCATCCGGCGCGGCGCATTGACGTACAGGCGGATGACCAGAGGCCGCGCGCGGATCTGGACCGCGTAATAGACCTTCAGGCGCAGGCCGTCCACCATGGGCGGCTGGGTGCGGGCCATCGCCCGCTGCAGCACCCGGTTCATCAACCCCGTACTCAACTTCTGCTCGAGTCGCGAGGCCACTTCATCGAGCACCTGCAAGGCGCGCCGGACGTTATAGCCGCTCTGGGCCGAGGTGTAGACCACCGGCGCATGCCGCAGACTGGGCCAGACCGTCTCGAGTTCCCGGCTGTATGCGCGCTGGGTCACCCGGTCCTGGGCCAGATCCCATTTGTTGACCACGATCACCAGGCCCTTGCGGGCGTCCGTGGCCAGGGCCAGGATCTTCTTGTCCTGCTTCCGGGGGCCTTCCTCCGCATCGAGCACCAGGGCAATGAGATCCGCATGGCGGATGCTGCCTTCGGCCCGCATGACGCTGAATTTCTCGACGGCCCCGCGGGCCTGGCTGGCACGCCGCAGGCCGGCGGTATCCACCAGTAGATAGGGCCGGGGCGCGGCGTGGGGCCGCTGGATTTCGAAAGGGATTTCGAGGCAGTCGCGGGTCGTGCCGGGCACCGCCGAAACCACCGTGCGCTCCTGCCCGAGCCAGCGATTGATCAGCGAAGATTTGCCGGCATTCGGCCGGCCGACGACCGCCACGCGCCAGGGGTTGATGGTCTCGACCAAGTCTCCGGGCGGCAGGGCCGCCACGGCCCGGTCCAGCAAGTCCTCGACGCCGAGGCCATGCAGCGCCGACAGGGGAAAAACCGGGAATCCCAACCCGCTGAACTCGACGGCCTGGGCGGCCAAAGAATCGTTGTCCGCCTTGTTGGCGGCGATGAAAACGGGCCGGTCGGCCGTGCGCAGGATATCCGCGACCACTTGGTCGAGCGGGGTCAAGCCCGCCTGGAGGTCCACCACCAGCACGATCACGGCCGCCTCCTCGAGGGCCACATCCACTTGCCGCCGCGTGGCGGCCTCGAGGCCATCCGCCGGTTTTTCGCCGTCGAGCAGACCGATGCCCCCGGTGTCAATCAATTGGAACCGGGCCGGTCCCCAATCGGCCGCGCAGATCAGGCGGTCACGGGTTACGCCGCTTTCCTCGTGGACAATAGCCAGGCGGCGCCCGAGTACCCGGTTGAACAACGCCGATTTGCCCACGTTGGGCCGCCCCACCAGGGCAATCGCCCGGGAGGCCGCCCCCGGAACCGGTTGATATGTGCCACGTTCAATATTCACGGGACGATCCTGCGCTCCCGCGCGCCCACCACGGGCGCGCGCCCCCGGCCCGCGCGGCAACCCGCCGCGCAATACCGGCCCCGCCACTATCGCACCCCGCCCCGCACTTGTCCATCATTCCCGTTTACGCTGGCTTTTGATCCGCACCCCGCCTAACATGCCGCCTAATCGAGATGCGTATGGATGCCCTGGAACACATGAGCGTTAAGGTTGGTTGCCGCCGCGCGTGACGGGTTTGGTCTTGGAGTGGGCGTCCTTGCATCGCGAGGAACTGATGGCGGACTGGAATTTGGCCATGGCCAAGAAACCATTACGCGCCATTGAGCCACTGGCTTAGGAGTCTGAAACATGCATTTCATTAAAGAAGTCAAACACGAAGGCATGAGCTGAAAGATGGTAGCCCGCGTTTTATCTTTACAATTGTTCCCTGAATTGAAAAATACGTATGAATCTAGGGCCCCCGGTTGCAGGAGGCAGCTGGGAGGGCTTTGTGGCCGAGAGCCTGATCCTGGGGGCACATCGAGGAGGCGCCGCATGAAGCAGGTCCTGCGAGGCCGCCGGTGACCCTCACCGTCATCACGCCCAATTATAACGGCGCCCGTTTTCTCGAACGCTGCCTCGAAAGCGTCCTGGCCCAGCGCGCGTCCGGCATCCCGCTCGAGTATATCGTGGTGGATGGCGGCAGTACTGACGCATCGCTCGAGATCCTCGGCCGACATGGCGCCGGGATTGACCACGTCATCAGCGAGCCGGACGCCGGGCCGGCCGCGGCGCTCAACAAGGGCCTGCGGCTGGCCCGCGGCGAGATCATCGCTTGGCTGAATGCCGACGATTTTTACTATCCGGGCGCCCTGGCGCGCGTCGCGCCGGCCTTTCAGCGGCGCCCGGGGGCCGCGCTCGGCTTCGGCCGCTGCGTGATTGTGGACGAAGAGGAACGGGAAATCCGCCGGCGCATCACCCGCTTCAAGGAATGCTTCCTGCCCTTTTCGTCGCGGTTCATGATCCAATGCATCAACTATATCTCCCAGCCGGCCCTGTTTTTCCGCCGGGCCGCCTTCGAGCGCGCCGGCCCCCTGCGCGCCGACCTGCGCGCGGCCTGGGACTACGAATTTGTGCTGCGCCTCTGGCGCCAGGGCGGCGGCTTCCGAATCAAGGGCCCGCCCCTGGCCGCCTTTCGCTGGCATCCCGGATCCATCAGCGGGCAGCACTTCCGGCTCCAATTCCAGGAGGAACTCGACGCCGCCCTGGCCGACGCCGGCCCCTGGGCGCCCCAAAGCCTGATCCACCGCGTTGTCCGCTGGGGCATCGTCGCCACCTACACCCGCCTGATCCGCCGCCATCACGCCGGGTGAAACGGCAAAAAGCCGTGACAAATTGACCATGCGGGCGTAAGTACGCATCCTATGAAGCAGCACAGTTCATCACCGGCGGAAATGGCGCGGAGCGTTTGGCGCAACCGCCATCTGCTGGCCTCCCTGACCCGCCGCGAGGTGGTCGGCCGCTACCGGGGCTCGATGCTGGGCATGCTCTGGTCGTTTTTCAATCCGCTGTTCATGCTGGCGGTCTATACCTTCGCCTTCGGCGTCATCTTTCAGGCGCGCTGGAACGCGGCGTCGGACTCAACAATGGAGTTTGCCGTCGTGCTCTTCGTCGGGCTCCTGGTGTTCAACCTGTTCGCCGAGTGCATCAGCCGCGCGCCGAACCTGATTCTCTCGAATGTCAGCTATGTGAAAAAGGTGGTCTTTCCCCTCGAAATTCTGCCCTATGTCATTTTGGGCGGCGCCCTGTTTCACCTGCTCATCAGCTTTGCGGTCTGGTTGCTGTTTCACCTGGTTTTCATCGGTTGGCCGCCGGTGACGGCCTTGCTGCTGCCGTTGGTGCTGCTGCCGTTGGTGCTGTTCACGCTGGGGGTCTCCTGGCTGCTGGCCGCTCTGGGCGTCTACTTGCGGGATGTCGGCCACGTCGTGGGCGTCGCCATCCTGGCCCTGATGTTCCTGTCGGCCATTTTCTATCCCGTCGAGGCCATTCCCGAGGCCATCCGGGGGTACATGATGCTCAACCCGCTCCTGTACGTCATCGAGCAGGCCCGCCAGGTGCTCATGTGGGGCAATCTCCCCATCATGTGGCACTGGATCCTGGCCCTGGCCGGCGGCGCCCTGGCCGCCTGGGGGGGCTTCGCCGTCTTCCAACGCACTCGCAAAGGCTTCGCCGATGTCCTCTGAAGCGCTGGCAAAACCCGAGGTTTGCGGAAGTGGCACGGGCTACCAGCCCGTGCCGCATGGGCAAGATGCCCATGCCACGAGGAGCCTTATAAAAACGTCCTCTGAATTCGCCATCCAGACCGCGGGGCTCGGCAAGTGCTACCACATCTATGACAAGCCCCGGGACCGCCTGCTTCAAATGCTGGCCCGCGGAAGAAAACAGTACTATCGCGAGTTCTGGGCGCTCAAAGACGTGTCCTTTGAGGTCCGCAAGGGGGAGACCGTCGGCATCATCGGCCGCAACGGCTCGGGTAAGTCCACGCTCCTGCAATTGGTCTGCGGGGTGCTGGCGCAAACCGAGGGCACGGTCCGTGCCCACGGGCGGGTCGCCGCCCTCCTCGAACTGGGCGCGGGCTTCAATCCCGAATTCACCGGCCGCGAGAATGTCTACCTCAGCGCGGCCATCATGGGACTCGAACCCGCCGAAGTGGATGCGCGCTTCGCCGAAATCGCCGCCTTCGCCGATATCGGCGACTTCATGGCCCAGCCCGTCAAGACCTACTCGAGCGGCATGTACGTCCGCCTGGCCTTCGCCGTGGCGATTCATCTTGATCCGGAGATATTGATCCTCGACGAGGTGCTGGCCGTGGGCGATGTCCGCTTCCAGTTGAAGTGCGGCCGTAAACTCGACGAATTGCGCGCCGCCGGGAAGACCATTCTCCTGGTGTCGCATTCCGCGGCCGACGTGGTGCGGCTGTGCGACCGGGCTGTCTGGCTTGATGGCGGTCGGCTGCGGCGCGCGGGGCCGGCGCGCGAGGTGGTCGAGGCGTATCTGGCCTGGACGACGCATGACACGGGCGTGCAGGCGTCGGGCGCCGTGGCGAGCGCGCCCGCGGGAGTCGGGGCGCAGGATTTGCTGGTGCCGGTGCCGCGGGATGCGTTCATCACCGGCGACGGCGGGGCGGAGATCACCGCGGTGGGGCTGCTGGCCGAACAGGACCGGCGGTTGACGCTCCTGCGCGGCGGCGAACGGGTGCGCGTGGCCATGCGGCTCACCGCCAAAACCCGCATTCAATATCCCTATTACGCGTTTCAGGTCGTCAATGCCAAGGGGACCCGGGTCCTGGGATCCAATACCATGGTGCTCGAGCAAACCCCGACGCCGCTCGAGGCGGGCCAGACCATAACGGTCCACTTCACCTTCACCTTCCCGGAACTGGCCAATGGACGCTATCTGCTGGCCGTGGGCGTGGCCGACGGGCAAAGCGCCCAGCATGTCCGCCACCAACTGATTGCCGATGCCTATGAATTCGAAATGGCCAGCGCCAGTCCCCGCCAGGGACAGGACGTGCTGCTGAAACTGCCCGACTGCGCCCTCACGGTGGCCTGAAAGGAACCGCGACCCATGGACCTGCGCGATCCCGCCGAGCACTTCCCCTGGGTACCTTATGAAGCCCAGGTCTGGCTGGATACCTGCCTGCCATCGGATCTCGATGTGTTCGAATGGGGCAGCGGCAGTTCGACGTTGTACTTCGCCAACCGCGCGCGCCGGGTGGTCTCGATCGAGCACAATCCGGAGTGGTATGCGGAGGTGCGGGCCGCGCTGACGGACCAGTATCTGGACCAGGTGGCATACCGGCTGGTCCCGCCGCGCCATTGCCGCCTGGCGCGGTACCTGCCCTACAGCGCGCGCACGTATGTCTCGCGGACCTTCGCCGCCGACCGCGACGGGACCTTCCGGGCCTACGCGCGCGCCATTCTCGATTATGCGGACGCAACCTTCGATCTGGTCTTGGTGGACGGCCGCGCGCGCGCGGCCTGCCTGCGCCTGGCGCCGCACAAGCTCAAGCCGGGCGGCCTGTTGGTGCTGGACAACTCGGAGCGGCCGCACTATGAACCCGCCATGCGCGCGCTCAGGAAATATCCGCGGCTGGATTTTTTCGGGCGGGGACCGCGTTTGGTCGAACCCTGGCAAACCACGATCTGGCGGATCGAGAAATGACCGGTGCCGGTACGGATGAGTGAAGAGTTCAAAGACGATTACAACCTCGAGGCGCTGACGCGGGTCCAGCCGGCAGGCGACGACTTCGATCTGGAGGTCACACCCCGGTACGTGACGGCCTACACCCAGGGCTATGAAGCCCTGACCAGCCGGGTCGTCAAGGCTCAGCTCGCCGCCGCGGATCTGTTCATTGATGTCGGCGCGCATTACGGCTATTACACGCTGCTGGGCGCGCTGGCCCATCCGCGCCTGCGGGTGGTGGCCGTCGAACCCGTGCCGGAGAATCACGCCATTCTCCGCCGCAACCTCGCGCGCCATGGCCTCGGCGCCGACCGGGTCACGCCGGTTCAGGCCGCGGTGTCCGCCGCGACCGGCACCGCCGAGCTCTTCAAGTCCGAGGCCTCCGACAACAGCAGCCTCTATCCCCATCCCGCCTCCGGTACGCTGGGCCGCATCGCCGTCCCGACTGTCGCCCTTGATGAACTTGTCGCCGCGCATCCCGCCGAACGTATCTTCGTCAAACTCGATACCGACGGCCACGAGCTCGAAGTCCTGCGCGGCTTTGCCCGCACCCTCGCCGACCATCCCGCCGTGACCCTGGCCCTCGAAATCAACCCTAAGATGTTCCGCATCGCCGGTTCGAGCACGGAGGAACTCCTCGCCCGTCTGGCGGAGCACGGATTCAAGGCCTATGCCATGGATGACCGCGCCTCGCGGTTCTACCCGCTGGATCAACCCGCCAATCTCGCGCGCCTGGAAGCCCTGTACGCGCAGTCCTTCTACAATGTGCTCTGCGTCCGCGCCGAACGAGCGCTGTCCGCGGTCTTCTTCGCGCATTCCGCGCAGGCCGCCGGCGCCGAACGGTCGCTGGCGGATGCCGTCGGGGGCCTGGCGCGGCGCGGCGTGCTCTGTACCGTGGTGCTGCCGGGCGATGGCCCCCTGGCGCCGCAATTGGCCCAGGCCGGCGCGGCCCTTTTCCGGGCGCCGATCAACGGCGCGCTGGCCAACGGGTGGAATTGGGCGGGGCGTGGCGCCGCCCGCGCGTGGCGCGCGGACCTCGCGGAAACCCGCGATTACTTCGCTCTCGAAGTGACGCCGGAACTCCAGCAACTGGCGCCGGATGTGATCTTCACCCAGACGATGGTTTGTCCCTGGGGCGCGTTCTGCGCCGAGCGTTTGGGTGTGCCGCACGCCCTGTCCGTCCGCGAGTATGGCGAGCTGGATCAGCAGCTCGCGTTTTACGCCGGCGGCCTGAACGCCAGTGCGGACGCCCTGTACGCCAGCAGCGCAGCCGTCTTCTGCATCAACCGGGAAATCAAGGATCTGCTTTTTGGCGCGGATCCGGACCGGAAAACCGAAGTTGTATACAGCGGGATTCAGGCCGAACCGATTCGGGCGGCGGCCGGGCGGGACGCGGCGTCGCCGGCGCTGGGCGCCGCGCCGCGCATTGGCCTTTTCGCCACGCTGGCGCCCGGCAAGGGCCAAATGGATTTGGTCCGGGCCTGCGCTCGGTTGGCGGGGCAGGGCCGCGCGTTTACTTGTCATCTCGCGGGGCGCGTTGGCGACGCGGCCTATGCCGCCGCCCTGCGCGAGGCCGTGGCCGAGTCTGGCTGCGCCGACCGGTTCGTCTGGCTGGGCGCGCTCGAGAATCCGTATCCGGCGCTGCGCGCCATGGACCTGCTGGTATCCTGCTCCGTGCGCGAGGCGCTCGGCCGCTCGCTGATTGAAGCCATGCTGCTCGACGTTCCCGTCATTTATGCCGACTCGGGCGGACCGCGCGAGGTGTATACCGCCAATGAACACGGGTTGGCCTACCCGCCCGGCGATGTGGACGCGCTTTGCGCGGCGATCACCGAAGTGCTTGATCAGCCCGCCGCCGCCGCCCGCCGCGCCGTCAAGGCACGCGACCATGCGCGTCAAGTTTTCGATCCCGAAACCTTCGGCGATCGTCTGGAACAGCGTCTGCGCCAGTGCGCGCGAACCGTCCGAACGGAGGGGATGCCCGTCACCCGCCTGCTCGGCGCCGAAAATGCGACCCACGCAGCGCCCCCGTTTCAGCCCGCGTTTTTCTACGCCCCCGCCGACGAAGGCTTCGCCCCGGAACGGATGGTCTCCGGTGTGCCCTCGACGTTCGGTCCCTTCGCGCAAAGCGTGACCCTGCCCGGCGCCGGGTTTCCGCGGGTGCGCTTCGATCCGCTCGAAGCGCCCGCCGCGCACCTGCGCCTCTTCCGCATTGAGCTCGAGACCGCCGACGGCGTTCGCCTGTCATCCACGGATTTCACCTGCCACGCCAACGGCAT
The DNA here is from genome assembly GCA_021734645.1 of Fidelibacterota bacterium. Classification (GTDB taxonomy): domain Bacteria; phylum Verrucomicrobiota; class Kiritimatiellia; order JAIPIQ01; family JAIPIQ01; genus JAIPIQ01. The sequence continues at coordinate 12,703 of JAIPIQ010000060.1, forward strand.
CGCCCGCGACGAAGCCTGGGCCTGGGATTTTCCCACGCCCGATCCCCAGGTGGTCTTCACGGCCCAACAGCCCGTCAAATGCATCCGGATCTGGGGTGAACTCCGTGAGCTGTCTTGCCGGCGCCTCACCGCGTTGGCGGAAGATTTGCGGGTGCGCGGCGCGGCGCCGCCCGCGGCGCCGGAGTCGAGGCCGCCCCGTTGGTTGCGCCTGTTGGCCGCGGCGCAGGGCGTCCGCAGGCGGTGGTCTCCGGCCCTGCCGCCGGATTTCGATGCGGATCTGTACCTGCGCTTGAACCGCGATGTGGCGGCGGCGGGGTGTGATCCGGCCGCTCACTATCTGGCAAACGGCCGCGCTGAGGGCCGACCCTACCGGCTCCTGCCGCAGTTCGCAGCCGATTTGCCCGCGAGTCGTCCCGCCATCCTGGTGGTCAGCCACGAGGCCTCCCGATCCGGCGCGCCGATTATCGCCTTGAACCTGGTGCAGGCCCTGAGCGCGCAGTACGAGGTTTATGTTCTGCTGCTGAACGGCGGCCCCCTGGCGCCGGCCTTCCGGCAGGCGGCCGTCCAGGTGGTCCAGGTCCCGACGGATGCGCCCCCCGAGTGGCGCGCGCCCTATCTCATCGCCCAGCTCTGCGCGCGCCGGACCTTCGCGTTCGCCGTGGTCAATAGCGTCGCCTCCCATGAGGTCCTCGCGCCGCTGGCCGATCAGGACATTCCGACCGTGACGCTGATTCATGAATTCGCCAGCGATGCCTTTGATCCCGAATGCTTCCGCCAGGCCTTCCTGGGATCCACCGAGCTGGTTTTCCCCGCGGCGCTTGTGCGGGCGGACGCTTTGGCCCGGCATCCTGAAGCCGAGTCCGCCCGCTGGCATGTAGCCCCCCAAGGTCGCTGCGTGGCGCCCGCCGCGCCAGATCCCGCCCGCCGCGCCCCCGCAGGCGCGGC
>JAIPIQ010000061.1 GCA_021734645.1 Fidelibacterota bacterium
CCTGCGAGCTGGCCGCCCACCTGCGGCCGCCCCCCGGCGGCCAGGTGCGCTTCGGCTGCCTCAACGGGCGCAACCGGCCCCTGCCCCCCGCCCTGGCCCAACCCGGCGCGCCGCCGACCTGCCAGGTCCGCCTGCCCGGCCGCTATGTCCAACGCGCCTGGCGCGCAATCCACTGGCCACCCTATGACCTGCTGGCCGGCCCGGCCGACGTTTTCCACTTTCCCAATTTCATCGCCCCGCCCCTGCGGCGCGGCCGCCTCGTGGTGAGCATGCACGACGCCTCGTTCCTGCGCTATCCCGAAACCACCGAGGCCGCCAACCTGCGCTATCTCCAACGCCACGCGCCGTCCACCGTGGCCCGCGCCGACGCCATCATCACCATTTCCCGCTTCTCCGCCGCCGAGCTGAGCGCCCTGCTGAACGTGCCGCCCGCTAAACTCCAGGTCGTCCACCCGGGCCTGAGCCCCCAATGGGCGCCGGCTCCGCCCGAGGCCGTGAGCGCGCTGTGCCAGCGCCTGCGTCTGCCCCAACCCTATCTGCTGACCGTCGGCACCATCGAGCCGCGCAAGAACCTGGCTTGGTTTCTCGAGGTGTTCGAGCGGCTCGAACGCCCTGACGTCTGCTGGGTGCTGGCCGGTCGCCCCGGCTGGAAATCCGAGGCTTTTCTGCGCCGCCTGGGCGATTCGCCCGCCCGCGACCGCATCCGCCTTCTGCTAAATGTCGCGGAGACCGACCTGGCCCCGCTGTATACCGGCGCGGCGCTGTTTGTCTTTCCCACGCTCTACGAGGGCTTCGGCTTTCCGCCCCTCGAAGCCCTGGCCTGCGGCACGCCCGTGGCGGCCAGCCCGGTGGCCTGTCTGCCCGAGGTGCTGGGCGATGCCGTCCACTGGCTGCCGACCCATGCGCCCGACGCCTGGCGCACCCGCCTGCGGGAACTGCTCGACGATCCCGCCGCGTGCCGCACACACACCGCCGCCGGCCACACTCAGGCCCAACGGTATACCTGGGCGCGCGCGGCCGCCGAAACCTGGGACGTATACCGCCAGGTGCATGCCTCATGAAAATCGTGCTGGATACCCGCTGGGTCTTTCCCCAATTGAGCGGCATCGGTCACTATACCACCGAGCTGGTCCAAGCCCTGGCCGAGCTGGCCCCCCCCGCCGAGTTCATCCTGCTCTGCGACCGCGTTGAGGTCCGCGACCGCCTGCTGGCCCTGCCGGCCGTAGCCGCCAACCCGCGCTTCCAGGCCGCCGACTTCCCCGATGGTCCCTTCGCGCCCGGCGCCCAGTGGCGCCTGCCCCGCTGGCTGCGCCGAACCCGCCCGGCCGTCTATCACGCGCCCAATTACCTCCTGCCGTTCCTGGCCTTTCCCCGCTGGCGCCGCGGACCCACCGCCTGCGTCGTGACCGTCCATGATCTGATCCCCCTCCAATTCCGCGACCACGCGCCTCGCGCCCGCAAAAACCGCCTGTTCTTCCTGTTCCAGTGGCTGATGCGCGAAATGACCGCCCGCGCCGACCTGCTGATCAGTCCCAGCACCGCCTCCCAAGACGCCATCCGCCAACTGCTGCCCTCCCGCAACGGCGCGCCCCCCGTGCGCGTCATTCCCGAAGGCGTCCCGCCCGCCTATCGGCCCGCCCCCCGCCGCGCCAGGCCATACCCGGAACTGCTCTACGTGGGCCGCTTCGATCCCTACAAGGGCGTGCCGACCCTGATCGAAGCCCTCGCCCTCGTGCGGCAGGCCGTCCCCAATGCGCGCCTGCGCCTGGTGGGCGCCGAAGATCCGCGCTATCCCGAAGCCCGCCAGACCGCCGCCCGCCTCGGCTTGACCGCGGCCATCCAATGGGTCGGCTATACTTCCGATGACGCCCTGCTGGACGCCTACCAGCAGGCCGATGTGCTGGTGCTGCCGTCGCGTTGCGAGGGCTTTGGCCTGCCGGTGATCGAAGCCATGGCCTGCGGCACGCCCGTGGTCTGCTCGGCCGGCGGCTCCCTGCCGGAGCTGGCGGACGACGCCGCCCTGCTCTGTCCTTTCGGCGACGCCGCCGCCCTGGCCGCCCAACTGATCCGGGTGCTCGAAAATCCCGCCCTGGCCGCCGACCTGCGCGCCCGCGGCCTGCGCCGCGCCGCCGCCTTCACCTGGCGCCGGACCGCCGAACAGACCTGGGCCGCCTATCAGGAAGCCGCCACCCGATGAACCCGCCGCCCGAACTGCTGACGCCCGCCGGCTCGCCCGCGCGCGTGGTCCTGGTCCACGACTGGCTCACGGGCATGCGCGGCGGCGAACGGGTCCTCGAAGTCCTGGCCGACTGGTTTCCCGCCGCGCCCATCTACACCCTCTTCGCGCGCCCCGCCGCCCTCAGCCCGACCCTCACCGCCCACCCCATTCATACCTCCCGGCTCCAGCAGATCCCCGGGATCCTGAACCATTACCGCAACCTGCTGCCGCTCTTTCCCGCCGCCCTGGCCGGCCTGCGCCTGCCGCCCTGCGACCTGGTGATCAGCACCAGTCACTGCGTCGCCAAAAGCATCCGCCCGCCCGCCGGCGCGCGGCACCTGTGCTATTGCTTCACCCCCATGCGCTACGCCTGGGGCTTCTTCGACGAATACCTCGGCGCCGACAGCATCAAACGCCGCCTGGCCGCGCCCCTGCTCCTGGCCCTCCGCCATTGGGACCGCCGCGCCAACCAACGCGTGGACCGCTTCGTGGCCATCAGCCGGCACATCCAGGCCCGCATCGCCCGCTGCTACAACCGCGACGCCGGCGTGGTCTACCCCCCCGTCAATACCGACTTCTTCACGCCCGATCCGACCGTCACTCCCGGCGCCTACGACCTGATTGTCTCCGCCCTGGTGCCCTACAAACGCATTGACCTGGCCCTCGAGGCCTATCGCCTCCTGCCCGAACGCCGCCTAAAAATCGTCGGCGCCGGCACCGAATACGAACGCCTGCGCGCCACCGCGCCCGCCAATATCGAGTGGCTCGGCCGCCGCGCCGACCCCGAGGTCCGCGCGCTCTACCAGGGCTGCGGCTGCCTGGTCTTCCCCGGCGAAGAGGATTTCGGCATCGTGCCCCTCGAAGCCCAGGCCTGCGGCCGACCCGTCGTCGGCTATGACCGCGGCGGCCTGCGCGAAACCGTCCGCCCCAACGAAACTGGTATCCTTTTCTCGCCCCAAACCCCCACTCACCTCGCCGCCGCCGTGCGCGCCTGTACCCAAACAACCTGGCCCGCCGAACGCCTGCGCGCCCAGGCCCTGACCTTCGCGCCCGACGCCTTCCGCTCCGCCCTCGCCCACGAATGCCAAGCCCTCCTCCGCAACCCGTAGACCGCGCCCGCGGGCATGGGTCACCGGTATGTACCCGGGGGAGTCAGCAGTGATCAGTCGGCTTTCCCCGGACCGGCCACGTGTGAGATTTGAACTGATCACTGTTTACTGATTACTGATCACTGATCACTGATTAGCTCAGCGATTGAGCATGACAAGCGCCAAGTAGGGCACAAGGTTCAGCACAAGGAAGAGCGCCTTCATCCCGCCGATGAAGCAATACATCGTCAACGTAAAGGCCTCCCTGGTGATGGGAAACCACTTGCTGTGCAGCTTGTATACCCAGTCGCCGGCCAGCGCGCCAGCCAGGAATGCCAAAAGCAGAAACGCGCCGTTGATGACGGTACACCACCCAAAGAAGGCTCGGATGATTTCGATATTCATTCTGGTTCTCCCTGTTGCGCGGGTTGCGGTCCCCGCCTGCTCAGTTGCTTGTCGCCATGTTCTACCATCCAAATCGAAATCGCTTTCGGAATCGAAATCGCGTTCCGATCTGCCACCGGACGCGGAGGCTTCCTCTTTTCGTGGCCCCGTGTCATTTCTTGTTCGTTTCGATTTCGATTTGGACTATCTCAACCCAGCATACTCCAGCACGATTCATTGGCAGAGTGGGCGACGCCAGGCGCAATGTCAACCAGGCAATCGGCTGGTTTCTTGGGATCATTGCCCCGGCGCGGCACGCAAGGTGGCGCCCCCCCAGCCAGTACTGAAACAAGAGGGGGATGCTGGGCCGAACTCAGAATCGCCACCATTTCTCTGTTTCGATTGGCTGCTTGTTCGAATTTTCATTTTCTCGCTAAGCCGCCAAGATCGCAAAGGAATCCCATTATTCGGGCAGGCCATTGACCGTTCGCGTGATCCCGTCTTTCATCAGCGCCTCGCCGAAGTCAGCAGGTAACCGAGTTTCATACCGGTCAGCCTCAGATACGTCAGAAGCTGCTTCTTGTGAGCATTTATGACCCGCTCAAGGGACTTCAGTTCGATAATCACTTTGCTCTCGACAATAATATCAGCCCGGAAACCTTCGTCGAAATGCACGCCCCGGCAAACGATCGCAATAGGCACCTGACGTTCCGCGTGGAGCCCTCGCTTCCGCAGCTCATCTAAAAGAACGACCTCGTACACCGTCTCCAATAGTCCGGGACCAAGCTCACGGTGGACCGCAATCGCAGCGTCGACGATCTCTTTGCCTATGCCGTTTTCATCCATCTTTGCGATCTTTGCGCCTCTGCGAGATTCACTCTGCCTTTTGCGACATAGTATATCCAACGCTGTTTAGGGAGATTGGGCCTTGCGGGGAAAGATGTCAACCAGGCAATCGGCTGGTTTCTTGGGATCATTGCCCCGGCGCGGCACGCAAGGTGGCGCAGGCATTCCTGCCTGCGCACCCACAAGCAGGCCGGCGCTCCCCACCCCAGCCAGCCAGCAAACGGGAAAGACCCTTGCGCGTGTCAAATGCCCCACAACCTCCGCCCGCGCAGGCAGGAATGCCTGCCCCACCTTCAGGTGCTCGGCAAATATTGAGCGCAATCAAAGAGATGCGCGTGTACGAGGAGGTGTAAGAGTACGGACACGACCTTACTCGTACACTTACTCGTACACTCAGATCCGCCTACGCGATTCCCTTCCCTTCCCTCGCGCACGCCGGCGTGACCGGCGGCAAAGAAGTTCTGACCACGGAGGCACGGAGAACACGGAGAGGCAAAGATGGGGACTGATTATATCCGGAAATCAGGAAAGCAGGAAAAGTGTGTTGTTCTGCTCAAACTCTGTTTCTCCAGTAGTCCGGTCGCCGATGCAGGTTAGCAATGGCAATGATTCGCAGCATGCCGCACTTGATTTTCGGAAAGGCTCTAGTCCTAATCGGTGTGTAATGGGAAATGAGCCCGCCTCCGCTGCCAGGCTTTCGCCCAGGCTTAGGTCCGACGGAGGTCAGGCTCACAATGTCAGCCTACCGCTGTGCGGCCTGAAGTCAAGCAGGCTCGCGATTGGCACCTTCCTCGGGTTCACCGGCGCTTCTCTTTCTCGGACAGGCGGATGGCCTGAGTGGCATGGGCATCCTGCCCATGCGATTCCGGCGTGGCACGGGCTTCCAGCCCGTGCTGCATGGGCAAGATGCCCATGCCACGGGAACACCGCCCTGCGGTCCGCTAGAGTCGCTGGAATGCGGTCGGGACGGAGCCCGACCCTCCAGAAATCCCTGGAGTGACGACCTCTGTGTCGTCCGCGGTTCAGCCAAGAACCTTTCCTCTTGAGAATAGGATGCGCACATTTTGTTGCAATCCGCCTGAATTGATGTATCCGTTAACAGAGTCTGCTGTACGGCCGGATGTGGCAACGATGCAAATCGCCCCGCCGGGAATGTCCCAGCAGGCTCATTTCTTTTTGGACGTGCTTTGTGGAGGACGTAAAGAGGCTAGCCAATCGGCCACGACGGGAAGACTCAAAAGGGCTGATTTCACCTTGTTCGGGAACATAAGCATGGTAGGGTTATTCAGCCGCTCCCACTGGCGGACGAATTGATCGTAGGCCGCCAGTGCGTAGGCCCGTTCGAATTGGCACCTTCGGCTGGTTCACCGGCGCTCTTCGTTTTCGGTCGGGCGGTCATTTGCGCGTCTTGACAGCGGAGAGGGGCGCTCGGACACCCATTCTCTGTCCCTATTGGCTCTATTGGCTCAGCTCGGCTTTCAACTACCTTTGTGAATGTTGTGAGCACCGTTCCGATGTCGATGTACAGGCATGGCGTCTCAGGTGCTGAGTCACGCTTCGGATGAGAGCCGACAAAGAACCCTTGGATCTCTGCCTTCGGCGACAACTGGATGACGAAGACACGACTGTGAATGACTCTGTCGCAGAGACATGCTAAGTCAATTCTCCGGTCTGTGCCGGTGTCCAGATTGATGAGCTGGTGCAGCGGTGCGTCTATATCGTGCTTGGACCTCTCTTTGGGCGGGTATGAGCGGACCGGAATGCTCCATCCGCGTGCCGATTGCGGCAGGTGACCGCATTCCATCAGCTTTCGGATCGCGTAGAACGTGACAAAAACGCATTTCTCGATCGCGACCATCGTCTTGCGTCCATGGGCTCGTTGCTTCGCTATGCGAGCAAGCCGGTCACGGTCTGCGGCAATGTCCTCCTTCCAGAAGTGCGCTTCTCGAATCATTATCGCAAATCCTGCTAGGCCGTCCGGGCTGTGCTGCTGTCGGTCCGCCGCGGGCCGACAGCAAGCACGAGCCGTTGTTGGACCTAAAATCCCTGTCGTGGCCTCTTGAATATCATCTCGTATGATAGCCCAGAATAGTCCGACGTTGCGCGGCGCGCGAAAATCAGTTCCCAGCCGTCGGCACCAAGCCGATCCATTGTGCGCTGAAATGAGGTGTCTGACGGAGATTCGAGACGGTACTCCCACTTTGGGACGGGCTTGAGGGCGCTAAGGAGCGGGAATCCAGCGTTTGCAAGCAGTATGAGGATTATTGCAACGCCTTGGCCATAAGTGATTCCGCGTACTGTTGAGGTCGCGCCGGATGAAGAAGGTGTAGCGGCGGGTTGCGTCAACTTGTTGCCCCTCGGTCCCGGATCGGGAACAGGCGGTCTGGGAGTCGGGGATTGTGGCGTAATGTGAGTCTGTGGGGCGGGGCGAGGCCGATGTGGCTGCTCGAATTCGGCAGCTATGACAATATCGAACTTGTGATTGCACGTCGGGCACTCAATCGAGTACTTGCCAGCCTCACCCACGACTTCGACTAAGGTCTTGCAGCGCGGACATTCCCTCTTGGTGTTCATGTCAATTCTCCGGTCCAACATAGTATTGTCCAACGCGATATTACTGAAGAATGGGCCAGGCGGGGAGCGCTGTGAACATGGATCAGGCATGGGGAATCTTCCCGGTGTCCGTTGCGGCTTGATTCAAGGCCAGGAGGCGTTCGAGGATCGCTGCGTCCGGCAGGTCGGCGGGCCAGCCATAGGCGGCGGCGACCGCCGCGTCCAGGCGGGTGTGACAGTCGGCCAGCCACGCCGGGCGCTCGTTGTAGAGCTTGGTCAAGGTGCGGCCTTTCAGGCGGGCCGCGCAGTCGGCGTCCCGCGCCACCCGGCGCGGATAACGCACGGCGCCGAGCTGGAACGCGCCACGGTCCTCGACCGTTGCCGGGTCAATGTAGCGGTCCCACGGTCCGCCGACGGTGCCGGGAAACTCCAGGACTTCGGTCCGCGTCCACTCGGGCGGGTTCAGCCAGTTCTCGCGGAGATCGTTCAGTGTTTTGGCGGCGGCGGCAATTGCGGCGGCCTGAGTGGCTGCCTGAGAGGCACGGGCATCTTGCCCGTGCGAGTGGGATGGAGAGTCCGGCTCGTGGGTGCACGGGCTGGAAGCCCGTGCCACGGGCGGAAACGGAAATGTCTCGAAGCAGGTGGTCGGGGTGTAGCGGGGACGGGTTTCAAGCCGCGTGCCGAGTTTCAGCGCCCACACTTCGTGAAAGCGGGAGTGCAGGATGCCGAAGAAGCAGTCGCAGTCCTTCGCTACGACAAGCAGTTGTTTGTCGGGCAGGATCACCTCATCAAGCCATGCGAAGACGCGGTGCTTCGCAACTTCGGGGGTCGCGGCGAATCGGGTTAAGGGCCTCACAGCGGCACGCATCGCGATGCGCGGTTCTCCATGACGCCACCAGTACTTGCGATTGGCATTCCGCTTGTTTATCTCTCTCTCTGGCTTGACGTGTTTCATAACGTACTTGAACGGTTCCTGATACAGCGCGGCATCTTCAATCGACATCTCCGTGCCGAAGTCAATCATCCAGCAGTCTCGCGGACGACGAGCCAAGTCCATGCCGTTCCAGCTTGGCCTTAGAACGTCACTGTTCGGTCGTCCATGCGGATTCGGGGCACACAACCAGTCGATGGCCTGTTGAATCGAAATATCAAACGGGCCGATCTTTTGCGAGCCTTGGAAGCAGGAGAGCCGATTTGGGGGAAGAGCACGTGCGGTGGCGATATCGGCGGATGACGTCAGGCTAACATTGATCATGGCCACCGGCTGGCCGTCAAGCGTGCGCGTCTTCTCTTCGCCGTCATCAAAGCCGACCATACTGACGTGAACGTTTGCGCCGTCGAGAATCCAGGGCCGGTCGGATTCGGCCCAGAAGATATCGCCCGATTCCTTGATGCGCTTGAGGACTTCGCGGTTGGTGCCGCCGCGGATGGCCTGCGTCGCCAACAGTCCGGCGCGGTTGCACTTGCCGGCGGCGATGTGGGCGCGGGCTTTCTCGAACCAGTAGCAGCAAAGGTCCGCTCCGCCGGGCACACGGCCCTTGTAGAGTTGCCAGAGCCGTTCCTGATAATCCCGGCCAAGTTCCTTCCAGAGCTTGCTCCCCCCCAGAAACGGCGGGTTGCCGATGATGAAGTCCACGGTGGGCCAATCGGGTTCGGTAGTGGCACGGGCATCCTGCCCGTGCGAATCGGTTGGGGAGTCCGGCTCGTGGCTGCACGGGCTGGAAGCCCGTGCCACGGGAGGCTCGGTCTGGCAGATGGAATCCATGCGGCGGATGTTGTCGGTCAGGGGGCGCAGGATGGGGTCGGCGGGGTAGCCGAAGCCATTGGCGCGGATCCATTGGAGCCAGCCGATCCAGACGGTCATTTGGGCGAGGTCATGGGCGTAGGGGTTGATTTCGAGGCCGTAGAGTTGCTGGGGGCTGACGCCGGGCAGGTAGGAGCCCAGGCCGTGCTCGCCGGGGAAGGTGACGGCGGCTTCCTTTTCGAGATCTTTCAGGCGCAGCAGGGCGACGTAGAGGAAGTTGCCGGAGCCGCAGGCCGGATCGAGAATCTTGACGGCGCGGAGGCGGATCAGGAACTGGTGCAGGATGCTATCGGCCTCGCCGCGGGCCTTGCGGAGTTGCGCGGGGGTGAGGATCTTTTTCGGGAGCGCGGGCGTCCCGCCCGCATGCTTTAAGTCCTTCTTCCCCGCCGTCAGCAAGCTCTCGACGATGGCCTTGGTCTCTTCCCATTCGCGACGCAGGGGGGCCATGACCACGGCATCCACCACGAGTTCGATGAATGACAATGCGGTCCAGATCGCAGCAGAGCAGCAGGGGCGGACTTTCCAGGGCGTCGCGGTAGCGCAGAAGCTGGTCGTAGGCTTCGGTCAAGTCCTTGTGTTTGCCCTTGTATTCCCAACCCCAGCAGCCGCGTTTCCACACGTCGGCGAAGCCATCGCCCCCACCCTGCTTGGCCGCGCCCTTCTCGAAGCAGAAGCTCGTGCCGGTCGGATCGGCGGCGGCCGGCGTGGGGTGGTCAAAGACTCGGCACAGGTCCAGGAAATGCTCCTGCGCGGCGGAGCGTTCCTTCAGCTCCACCTGCCGCCACTTCGCGATGAATTCCGTCACGGTCATAGGCCGGGAAGGTATCACAACCGCGCGCCGTGAAGCAAGGCTGCTCGTGGCACGGGCTTCCAGCCCGTGCTCCATGGGCAAGACGCCCATGGCACTATTGCGAGCCCGGCGTTTTGCAAGGGCCTTTTTGGTGGATTTCACCCAGGCTTTGCGGCCCACTGTTCGAGCGCCTGCTCGGCGGCGTGCAGGCCGTCAATGGCGGAGCTGACGATTCCGCCGGCATAGCCTGCGCCCTCCCCGGCGGGATAGAGTCCGCGGGTGTTGACGGATTGGCCGGTGGCGGCATCGCGCGCGATCCAGAGCGGGCTGGAGCTGCGGGTTTCGGGGGCGTAGAGCAAGGCGTCCTCCAGCGGCACGCCGTTCAATTCCTTGAGCATGGCGGGCAGGGCGTGTTCGAGGGTCCGGGTCACGAATTCGGGCAGGATTGTGCGGAATTCCACCGGGGTGGCGCGCGGACAGGAGCGATCTTCCGGCAGGGCGGCCGCAACCCGGCCGGCCAGGAAGTCCACTAGGCGGACGGCAGCCAGCGCGTATGCGCCGCCGGCCGCCGTGAAGACCGCCTGTTCCAACTGGCGCTGGAAGGCGGCGCCGGCCAGCGCGGGCAGATCATGCGCCGGATAGTCCGCCGGTCCCACCGGCACGAGAAAGGCCGCGTTGCCCTGGGCCTGGGCGCGGTGGGAAAAGCTCATGCCGTTGGTCGTCAGGCGGCCGGGTTCGGAGGCGCAACTGATGACCTGGCCGCCGGGGCACATGCAGAAGCTGTAGCAGGGGCGCGTGCCGGGTTCGGCCCGGCGGGTCAGCCGGAAACTTGCCGCACCCAGCCGCGGATCTCCGGCAAAGCGACCGTACTGGGCGCGGTCAATCGCCGGCTGGGGAATCTCCAGCCGGATCCCCACGGCAAAGGGCTTGGGCTCGAGCGCCACCCCGCGCCGCGCCAGCAGCTCCTGCACATCCCGCGCACTGTGCCCCACCGCCAGAATGCAACAGGTACATTCAGACTCGCTGCCATTGACCACGATCCCGCGCAAGTGACCGTGCTCGAGCCGCAGATCCTCGAGCCGGGATCGGAACCGCACCTCGCCGCCGGCCGCGACGATCCGCTCGCGGATGCGGCCCACAATCTCCATCAGGCGGTCGCTGCCCACATGCGGTTCGGCGTCAATCAGGATCGCTTCGTCCGCGCCGCAGCTTTGGAGCAACTTCAGAAACGCATAGATCCGCCCGCGGTTTTTGCTCCGGGCGGTCAGCTTGCCGTCGGAGAAAAGGCCGGCGCCGCCCTCGCCATAGAGCACGTTGCTTTCGGGATCCAGCAGGCCCTGGTTCCAGAACCGGGCCACCTTGGGCGCGCGGGTGGCGACCGGCTCGCCGCGCTCGATCAGGATCGGGCGCGCCCCGGCCATTGCCAACCGATGGGCGGCCATCAAACCGGCGGGACCGGCGCCCACCACGACCGGCCGCGGCGCGCCGGCCTGCCAGACCACGGCGCGGGGCGGCGGCGCCTCGAGCGCGGGCGGCTCGATCACTTCCAGATCGGCCAACTGGGCGCCCCGGGGCAAGGCCGCCAAGGCCAGCGTCACTTCGACGGTCAGCACCAGCAGGGGCTCGGGATTCCGCGCGCGGGCGTCCAACGACCGGCGCACGATGACCAGCTCGGAAAGGCAGGCGACGTCGCAGCCGACCTTGCGGCTCGCGCGCCGCAGGACATCCGCCGGCCCGTAAGCCAGCGGAACCGCAAGCTGTCGCAGGCGCAGCCTCATGCCCGCCCGCGCCCAACCAACGCAATACTGCCTACTTGTTCCATGACGGGCACTATACCGGCCCGCCGCCCCGGGTCAACTTCCCCCGCGATTCCGGAGGGCCGATCTTAAGGCTTGATGCAACCCGCCTGCTGTGGCAATCTACCCACGTACTGATGCCACACGCCTGTGAGGAGCGCTGAACCAAAACGGGCGAATGGTGTCAAATAGGTGAAGAGACAGGAGGCCGTTGGATATTCACATGGCGAACGGGGAAGACAGAACCATCCGCATCTATATGCAGGAAATCGGCCAGACCGCCCTGCTGACGCCCGCCGAGGAAATTAAGCTGGCGGCGCGGATCAAGCGGGGCGATGAGGCCGCCCGCCAGCTTATGGTGCGCGCCAATCTGCGCCTGGTGGTCAAAATCGCCAAGGATTATTCCGCCCTCGGGCTGCCCCTCCTGGATTTGATCAGCGAGGGAAACATCGGGCTCATGAAGGCGGTGGAACGCTTTGACCCCAAGAAAGGCGGTAAACTGAGCACGTATGCCGCCTGGTGGATCAAGCAAACCATCAAGCGCGCCCTGGCCAATCAAAGCAAGACCGTGCGCCTGCCCGCCCATCTGGTGGACAAGATTGCCCGGATGCGCCGCCGGGAAGCGGCCCTCCAGGAGAAGCTCGGGCGCGAACCGACGGCCCTCGAGTTGGCCCGGGAACTCGAGATCACCCCCGAACTCATCGAGCACTGGCGCACCATTTCCCTGCGGCCCACGTCGCTGGATGCGCCCCTGGGGGATGATGGCGGCCTGTTCGGCGATCTGGTGGGCGACACGCGCGCCCGCAATCCCTTCGAGGAACTCGAGGATGCCCAGATGCGCGAGGAAGTGGAACACCTGATGGACCGCCTGGATCACCGGGAACGGGAAATCCTGCGCTACCGCTTCGGGCTCGATGATACCCCCATCGAAACCCTGGAAGTCGTGGGCGAGCGCTTTCAGATTACGCGCGAACGCGTCCGCCAACTGCAAAACGGCGCCATCCTGAAATTACGTGAAATGCTGGCTGAACTGGACCGGCCGCCCGGCCCCGCGCCGGAGGACACGGAACCGGACGAGACGAATGAGGAGGACAACCGATGAATCTGGCGCCCTTGCAGGCTGCGATCCGTGACGTACCCGATTTTCCTATTCCGGGGATCGTCTTCAAGGACATCACGCCCATTCTCGCCCAACCGGACCTGTTCCGGCAGGCCTGTCAATTGTTCGTGGATGCATTTGCGCCCCAGCGGATCGAAGCCGTGGTGGGCATCGAAGCGCGGGGCTTCATCTTCGGCGGCGCCGTGGCGCACCTCCTGGGGACAGGCTTCATTCCGGTCCGCAAGCAGGGCAAGTTGCCATGGAAAACGCGGGCGGCGGCCTACGCGCTCGAGTACGGCACCGCGACCCTGGAAATTCACGAAGATGCCCTGGCCCCGAGACAGCGCGTGCTGATCCTGGATGATTTGCTGGCCACCGGCGGCACGGCCGCCGCCGTGGCCGGCCTCGTATCGGAACTCGGCGCCCAGGTCGTGGCCTGCGCCTTTCTGATCGAACTGACGTTCCTCAAAGGCCGCGAAAAGCTTGGCGACTACCCCGTCTTTGCGCCGCTGACCTATTGATGAACGTTGCGCGACTTGACAAACGCCGCGGAATCGGCGTCTATACGCGCCAAGGAAACGAGATACTATGCTGCGTCTGAATTCACGAATCTGCCTCGCGCTGGCCCTCTGCGGCCTGCTGACCGCTCCGGCCTGCGCCCAACCCGCCGCCAGCACCCCCCGCCCGGAAACCCCCGAGCGCCGGCCCTTCCTGATGCGCCTGTTCGGCCGCCCCGCCAAGCCCACCCCGCTGACGCAAATGGCCCACGGCTTGATCCTCGAAGCCCAGGGCAACCCGCGCCAGGCCATCCAGGCCTATGCCGACCTGACGCGCATCTGGCCGCGTTCCAAACAGGCGCCCGAGGCGCAGTTCCGCCGGGCCCAGTTGCTCTTCGCCCGCGGCGACCTCATGGACGCCTTCAATGCCTATACCGAGCTGCTGGAACTGTACAGCGCCCGTTACCCCTACGAACAGGTCCTCGAAAACCAGTTCCTGATTGCCCGGCGCATTCTCGATATGCGCCACGCCCGCTGGTTTTTCGGCATCGGCTTCCA
>JAIPIQ010000062.1 GCA_021734645.1 Fidelibacterota bacterium
TGGGGGGGAGTCAGGAGGGCGCAATGCCCATGGCCGACGTCGAGGATATCGAGGGGAACGTGGCCGCTGCGCCAGGCGGCGAGCGGTCCGGCGGCGGCCAGGGCGGCCGCCAGCAGGAGCGCCAGGGGGCGTCCGCGCCAGCGGGGGCCGCGGGCCAGGGCGAGCAGGGCGTACCAGCCGACCAGGGTGGCCAGGGGGGGCGCGGCCACGAAGAGATAGCTGCCCGGCACGCGCTGCAGGGCTTCGATCAGGGCCAACAGCCCGGCGATGACCACGCTGTTGGCCGTATTGAAGACGGCGGCCAGCAACGGGAAGAGCAAGCCGGTCAGCAGGGCGAGCAAACCGGTCAGAACGATCACGAAGCTGGCGGGGACCACGAGCAGATTGCCGAGCAGGCCGCTGGGCGAGATCAGGTTGAAGTGATAGGCTACCAGCGGCCAGGAAGCCAGCCAGGCCGCGAACGAAGCGGCCACCAACCCCCAGAAATAGCGGAGCGCCTGGTGCGCGCCGTGCTCCCACCTGGTTTCGGGGCCGATCTTGAGCGGGTCGCGGATGCGGCCGCTGGGCAGGCGGCGGCGGATGGGACCATACCAGGCGCTCAGGCCCCCGACGACCACGAAGGACAACTGGAAGCCCACATCGTGGAGTTGGGCTGGCGCCCATCCCAGGATCAGCAGCGCGGCCAGGGCCAGGCTGTTGGTGGGATCCGGCCGGCGACCGAGGCTCAGGCCCGCGAAATAGATCAGGGCCATGAGGGTGGCGCGCAGGGCGCTGGTTTTGAGGCCCGTGCCCAGCGTATAGAGAATCAGCAGGGGGGCCAGCCACCAGAACCAATGCATCCGGCTGATCCCGAACAGCTTCAGCACCAGGGTCACCAGCAGGGCCAGAACCCCCACGTGCAAACCGCTGATGGCAAAAACATGCAGGGTGCCCGTGGTGGCAAAGGCTTCGCGCCAGTCCGGGGTCAATTCCTGACGCAATCCCAGCAGCATGGCGCGCAACAGGCCGGCGGCGTCCGGGTGGGTTTCGAGCCCGAGCCCCAGGCAGTCCGCGCACCAGGCCCGGCCCCGGTATGCCCAGGCGCGCAGGCCGCTGCCGTGCGCTTCGCGGGCGCCCGCCGCCGCGCGCAGCACCCAGGTGGCGCCGGGCGCCGCGGGCGCGCGCGGCGGATACAATTCACCCCGAAAACGCCAGCGGTCGCCGCACGCCGGCTGGATGTCCCCGGCGCGCGCCCGCCAGTACACCCGGACCGGCCCGCGCACGCCGCGCCACGTCCCGGCCAACTTGAGTTCGCGGGCCGCCGCCGGAAAAATCCATTGCAGCCGGTCGGTCCGCGCGCCCGCATAGGCCACCGGATCATCCGTCAGCACCGCCCGCAGTTCGACGGTCACGGGCACGGGCGGCGCCTGCCGGGCCAGGGCGGCGGGCGATGGATCGGCCACGGTCCAGCGGGCCGCCGCCAGACACCAGCAGATCCAGCCCAGATACAAACAGGGCAGGCTCGAAGTCCGCCGGTAAAGCAGCAGGCCCGCCAGGGCCAGTCCGGCGCCGAGGCCGAACGTCAGGGCCAGCGGCAGGGGAAAATGAAAGCCCGCGGCCAGCGCCGCAATCTGGACAAGCGCCAGCCCCAGCAGGGGTCTGCGCGGGGGCCACATCAGCGGCGGGCCTCAGCCGTGCGTACCGGAACCCGCAAAGAAGTTGAGCGGTACATGATGCCCGATGGGCACCGCTTCGTGCAGCGCCTGCCCCACAAAAGCCTTGGCCAGGCGCACGGCTTCGCTCAACAGCTTGCCGTGCGCCAGGTAGGCCGCAATCGCGGCCGAAAACGCACAGCCGGCGCCGTGGGCCTCACGCACAATCACACGCGGCCCGGTAAAGAGATGCTCGTCGCCTTCATCGTACAGCACGTCCACAATCTCCTCCCCCTGCAAATTGCCCCCCTTGACCACGCACGCCACATCGAACGCCTGGCCAATCTGCTCGGCCGCGCGCCGCTGATCCTCGACGTCGGCAATGGGCCGCCCGCACAGAATCTCGGCCTCATGAATATTGGGCGTGACCACCCGCGCTTTGGGCAACAGGCACTCCCGCAAGGCCTCGACGGCATCCGCTTCGAGCAAGCGCGCGCCGGAGGCGGAAATCATCACCGGGTCCACCACCAGGACGGGGAGTCCCTGGCGGATGTCATCGGCGGCCACCATGCGAATGATCCCGGCATTGTGCAGCATGCCCGTTTTGGCGACGGCCACCGGAAAGGCGCGGCACACGGCTTCAATCTGGGCATGCACGAACTCCGCGGGCAACGGGTGGATGCCGGATACGCTTTGGGGCGTTTGCGCGGTGACGCAGGTAATGGCCGTGGCCCCGTACACGCGCAACGCGCTGAAAGTCTTCAGATCCGCTTGAATCCCGGCCCCGCCGCCGCTATCCGAACCCGCAATTGATAGTACCACCGGAAATGTTTTCATGAACCCAGCATAGGACGCCCCCCAGCCAAGTCAAGCGCCCTCTGCCGGAGCGCTCAGGGCAGGGGCCACACGGGGGCGTTACCGGCATGAGATCAGGTCCAGAAAACTCGGATACGCTTACGCGATGCCCTTCCACCGCCAGCGCCAACGTGACCGACGGCAAGGAAGTCTTTACCACGGAGACACGGAGAAGAAACGGAAGAACGTCAAACAGCGGTGGTCACTGAAAACTGATCACTACTCCCCCCCCCTGCGCCCCGGAATCCATTTTCCCGCTTGCGTGCCTCATGTCTTCGCGTATAAAGTACGGCCATGAAAACCGTTCCCGCACAGTGCGCCGCGTCGGCTTCGCCCTGGGTCAGCGTTTGTCCCGGAGGAACCGAATTGCCCCTCGATATTTTGCGGGCGTTGAAACGCTACGATTGCCTGCGGGTGCTAGCCGCGGGGGTCGCCCATGATGCCAACAACCTCTTGATGCCCCTGGGCGGCAACCTCGAATTGATCCTGCTCGATCTGGACCAGCCCCAGGCGATTACCGAAAGCGCGCAGGAGGCCCAGGGCTCCGCCCGAGATTTGAAGATCCTGTTCCGCCAGTTGCATGACTTCACCATGGCGCCGGAGCCAACGGAGGAGGAAGCCCCCTTCGACCTCAACGAGCTGCTGCGCCGCAGCGCCGCCATTTATCGGGGGGCGCTGGGCCGCCAGAACCGGCTCCTGCTGGAGTTGACTTCCGACTCGCTGGTGGTGGGCGGCGCCCCGGTGCACGTCCAGGAAGTGATGATTCACCTGTTGCAGAATGCCGGGGCGGCCATGCAGGCCGCGCCCGGCCGCTGCTGGGTCCGTTCCCGCCTGGCGCGTTGTCCGGAGGACGCCGGTCCGGCGGCGGCCGCCGCCGCGCTGCCGCCCGGCGCCTACGCGGAGGTGTCCGTCAGTGACCAGGGCCCCGGGGTGCGGCCGGAGATGGCCGCCCGCATTTTCGAGCCGCGCTGCACGACGCTGCCGGGCGCGTGCGGCATGGGGTTGACCCTGGCGCTCGAAGCCGTGACCCGGATGGGCGGCGCAGTATGGCTGGATGCGCCGGCGAACACCGCCGGCGCCACTTTCCGGTTCTGGCTGCCGCGCGCCCAGTGCTAGCGGCCGCCGCGGTTAGGGGTTGAACTTGCTGCCGCCCTTTGGTAAGACAGGGCGCATTCCAATCATCAACGCCCGGAGGATCAGGATCACCATGAATCTACAATCACTATTTGCCGAACGCCTCGGCGGCCCCGCCTTTGGCACCACCAACGCCGTTTACAAATTCGGCAAGATCAAGCAGGCCAAGGCGGCGGCGCGCCAGGCGCGGCCCGAAGTTGAAATGCTGGATTTCGGCGTCGGCGAGCCCGATCAAATGGCGCCGGCAGTGATTCGCGAGGCGCTCCAGCGCGAGGTGGATTGCGCCGAAAACCGGGGCTATGCCGACAACGGTATCCCCGAATTCAAGCAAGCGGCCGCCGAGTATCTGCGGCTGTTTTTCGGGGTGTCCGCCTTGAACCCCGAGACGCAAATCAATCACAGTATCGGCTCGAAACCCGCCCTGGCCATGCTGCCCCTCTGTTTCGTCAATCCCGGCGACGTCGTGCTGTCCACCGTACCCGGTTACCCCGTGATGGCAACCCATGCCCGGTATCTCGGCGCGCGCGTGGTCGAATTGCCTCTCCTGGCCCGCAATGGCTTTTATCCCGACCTCGACGCCATTGATCCGCAAGAGGCTGACCGCGCCAAGCTGTTCTATGTCAACTACCCGAATAACCCCACGGGCGCCGCCGCCGACGAGGCCTTTTTCGACCGCCTGATCGCCTTTGCGAAACGGCACAACATCCTCATCGTTCAGGATGCGGCCTATGCCACCCTCGTCTATGACCGCCCCGGTCTCTCGATTCTTGGACGACCCGGCGGCGCGGACGTCGCCCTCGAGCTGCACTCCATGAGCAAAAGCTACAACATGACCGGCTGGCGCCTGGGATTCGTGGCCGGCAGCGCCCCCGCGGTGGCCGCCTTCGCCCACGTGAAGGACAACAGCGACAGCGGACAGTTTAAAGCCATCCAACGGGCGGCCTGCGCGGGGATTGCCGACCGCGCGCTCGCTGACGGCATCCGCGCGCATTACGAACAACGCCTGCGTAAACTGGTCAGCGTGCTCAAACGCGCCGGGTTTGCCGCCCGCATGCCCGGCGGCACTTTTTACCTGTATGTGCCGGCGCCGGTCGCCGCCGGGGATCAAGCCTTCGCCAATGCCGAGGCCGCATCCCAATTCCTGATTCGCGAACACTCGATTTCCACCGTGCCCTGGGACGATGCCGGCGCCTTCTTGCGATTCTCCGCTACGTTCGAAAGCGCCGGCGCCACGGATGACGACCGGGTGCTGGCCGAGCTCGAACGACGCCTGGCCGCCGCGCGTCTGTGCTTCTAAGATGACCATGGGCAATTCGGTTTGGCTCGGAAGCGGGTATCGGCTGCGCCGGGCGGGGCGCATGCTGGGCTGGCGGCTGATGATTTCGGTCGTCACCCTGCTGGTATTGGTCCTGGTTTTCGAGGTGGGCATGCGGTTGCTGGGCCTGGGCAAGCCGGATGCCAGTTTGCGCGGCTATGACCGGGGGCCGGTGCGTTATCGCGCCGATGGCAGCCGTCAGAATCCCTGGACGCAGGGCCACACCAATGTACTGCGGGTGGCGGTGATCGGCGATTCGGTCAGCAATGGCGCGGGCGTGGGCAAGGATGATGCCTACGCGCAGCGGTTGGCGCGCCTGCTGAATATGAACGAGGGGGTTCCGCCCGCGGAGGTCTGGCTCTACGCCAAGGGCGGCACGGCAACCTACCAGCAGTTGCGTTTCCTGGACCTGGCCCTGCAACGCCAACCTCACCTGGTCATTCTGGGCATTTCCCTGAACGACACCGAGGACTGGACCCGCGCCAGCCAATTGCGCGCCTGGCGCGACGAACGCCTGCCCCGCGTGCCCGCCCCCGCGCTTGCCCGCCTGCTGCGCCATTCCCGCTTCCTCAATTGGCTGTACCGCCGCCTGGAAACCCGCCGCAATCTCCACGCCTACCTCCGCCATCACCAACGCCTCTTTGATCCCGAATACTCCGGCTGGCGGCGCTTTGTCTCCGCCCTCGAAACCTTCGCGGCGCGCTGCGCCGCCGCCGACGCCCAACTGGTCGCCCTGATCTTTCCCGACCTGTCGCAAATGGAAAAACCCCGGTATCCCCTCGACTTTGCCCATGCGCAAATCCATGAAGCCCTGCGCGCGGCGCAGATCCCCTTTCTGGATTACCAAGCCGACTTTGCCGGCAAAGATCCCTACCGGCTGACCGCCGTACCCGGCGTGGATGGACATCCCAATGAAATCGCCCATCGCATCATCGCCGAATCCCTGCTTGAATTCCTGCTGGCCAACGACCTGCTGGACCACGCCTATCTGCCCCGTAACCGCAGCGGCTCCGAACGGCGTTTCTGGGAAAGCCTTTCCGCGCGGATGTACGATCCGGTGGCGGCCCCGACCGCCCCGCAGGAAGGCCCGTCCCTCGATGAAGATCTGGCGGGGACGCCCGATCCGGAGTAAGCCCCTCCTTCGGCACTGGACAGCCGCGGGTTGCCGTATTATCCTATAAGGGTTCGGTCGGCGGGGCACAGTCGCTGCGCGGGCCAAACGAACAGAGAGGGAGCGTGGCGCCATGAAACAAGAGCATCAGGTTGATTCCGGCCGGATCCGGTGGGGCCGCGTGGCACGGGGCGTATTACTGCTGGTCCTGCTCAGCGGCGCCGTCGGCTGCGAGGATGACGACGACCGCTATCCCGAACCACCCGCCGGACAGGGCCTCTTGATTGTGGACAACGCCACCAGCGACCGCCTGCGCGTCTATCTGGACGGCCAGCTCGAACCGGTCACGGTGCGGCGCAATCGCTGGCAGGACTATCCCCTTGACCCGGGCGTCTATCGCCTGGTGCTCAATGACGACGACGATCTGGGCCGGTCGTACCGGGACGACATAGATATCCTGGCGGGGCGGCGCACGATCCTGTTCGTGGATGGGCCGGATCTGTATTCCCGGCGCTACCGGGTATCCCTGCGCTTCGACGATTAGCGGTCGTAGTCCAGATCGTCCAGAAGGCACTGGGCCTCGAGCACGCGTTCGCCCGGCCCCTGAAAGCGCAGGCGCTGAAACGCCGCCGCGGTGCCCGGCCCAACCAGCACCACCCGCGCGCCCGCCTGCAATATACCCACCTGCCGCTCGGCATCATGCAGCGAATAGACCGGCGTCCGGTGCCGCAAAACCGCGTTGACGCCCATCCCCGGCAGACCCGAGCCCTCGACCCGGAGCGGCGGCGGCTCAACGACCGGCGGCGGCTCTGGCGCGGGCGCCTGCGGCGCGCGCAATCCCGGCCGCAAGGGACTCGCCGACCGAAACCGCCAGGCGCCCCGCCCCTGGCGCTGGGCTTCACGCTCGAGGGCCTTCAACCGCCAGAGAAACGTGCGCGCGGAGGTGCCGTCGGGCAAGTCCTCCCGCAGCCCGTAAATCCGCGCCAGGCCCGCCTCGACCAAGCGCTCCGCCAGCCAACGATCCCCCAGCCGCACCATGGCGAAATGCCGGGGCATCTCGCTGTGCCCCCGCGCATCCACCAACCGGGTATGACAAACAAACGGCCCGGACGCCAGCCAGCCGGCGACCACCTCCGCGGCCTCGTGCCCGATTTGAATCACCTCGTCCTCGCTGATTTCAAAATAGGCCGCCTGGTCGGCAATCCGCTCGGGATACGAGCGCGACGTCTCGGGCGTATCCACGAAATACACACGAAAGAGATAATGCTTCCGGCCCGCCTTGACGTGAAAACTGTCGCCATCATTGCCCGGATGCGCGATCAGCGTGCACCGCGGGTATTCCCGCCAGGCACGCAACGGCGCGGCCCCCGCGCCCGGACTCCCGGCGCAGAGCAACCCCAGGACCAGCCCGCCCCATACCCCGCGACGCAACCAAACCGGCATGATGTGCTTCATAACAGCCGCGAGTCTACCCGCCACGCCCCCCCGGAGCAATCAAATGTTGGCAGGGCGTTTTCCCGCTGGCGGGTCAGCCTTTGACCGCACCGGCGGCCAACCCCTTGACGTTTGGACTCCGATTGCAGTTGCATATGTTTCTGATATGCGCCATTAATGGCTCGTATTGGAAGTGAATCATGCGTTGGTACGACTTCAGACAGAAGATGTTCGCGCTCGGCTGCTTCAGCATCCACCAAGTGTATGCGTGGGATCCGGGGTTTGACCGCAACAATTTCGTTCGCTGGACCCGGAAGGGCTACCTCGTGCGTCTGCGGCGGGAGTGGTATGCTTTTGCCGAGCATGTCGGGCGCCCTGACATGGCGACCTATGTCGCGGGCAGGATCTACCGGCCTTCGTACATCAGCCTGCACTCAGCGCTTTCGTTCTACGGGCTGATTCCGGAATCGGTGGTTCAGATCACGAGCGTCACCTCGCTCAAGACGGCCACGTTCAAGAACGCGTTCGGCGAGTACTCTTACCAGAGTGTTCGCGAGGATCTGATGTTCGGCTATGAGCCGCGAGCGCTTGCGGGAGGACGGTCGGCGCTGTTTGCCACGCGCGAGAAGGCGTTGCTCGACCTGCTGTATCTCTACCCGTTCTATATGACGGAGCAAGCGCTGGGCGACCTGCGCCTTGACCGGGACGTCCTGCATGAGGACGTGGATCGCGCCGCCTGGGAATCGTTGACGGAGCGTTTTCGTTGCGCGGCGCTGGCGAGACGCGCACGGTTGTTATCGAAGGTGTACGCGCTATGATTTCTATCGAACACATCACGTCGTTCTACCCCGCCGCCATGCGCGGAGACGCACGGTATCTCAAGCATATCCTCCAGGAGTATGTCCAGTTGCTGGTTCTCGACTACCTCTCCGCAACGCCTCACGTGCGGAAGCTCGCGTTCATCGGGGGGACCCACCTGCGCCTGGTCAAGGGGATCGACCGATTCTCCGAGGATCTGGACTTCGACTGCAAGGATTTGCCGGAGGATGAATTCGTTGCCATGTCCGAGGATGTGCTCGCCTTCCTGCGGCGCCATGGACTCAAGGTAGAGACCAGGGCCAAGGATTCCAGCCGACTGACGGCCTTCCGTCGCAGCCTCTTTTTCCCGGAACTTCTGTTCGAGCTGGGGTTATCCGGACACCGTGAGGAGCGCTTTCTGTTGAAACTTGAGGCGCAGGATCAGGGGGTGGCCTACGCTCCGAGCACGGTGTTCATCAAGGGCTGCGGGTTGTTCTTCCCTTTTCCCGTTCCGCCGGATGGCGTGCTGTGTTCCATGAAGATTGCGGCCATGCTTTCCAGGGCCAAGGGCCGGGACTTCTACGACGTCATGTTCCTGCTCGCCCAGACTTCGCCTGACTATGATTTTCTGTCGGCGCGCCGTGGCATTCACAACCTGCCGCAACTGAAGGCGGCGGTGCAGGACTGTCTACAGTCGCTTGACCTCAGACAGAAGCAGAGAGACTTCGAGCACCTGCTGTTTCATCGCGAGAACAGCAGGCGCATCCTGCACGTCGGCGAATTTTTCAAGGCCCTTTGAGCCCCGCGCCCCGGCTCGTCGAATCCATCTATTTCTGTTGATCATCAGGCAACATAAACAGAATATGCGGACGACTCAGTTGGCCTCTTCAGGGTTGTGCGCTACAGCTTCCGGCCGATATAGAAGACATACCCGTAGCAGGCCTTGTATTGGGCATACAACTCGGCTTCATGCCGCTGATTGGCCACGAGTTCCTCCGCGGCCCGCTCGCCCGCGTGCTTTTCCAGGAATTCCCTTTGCACCGCGACCTGCGGCTCGTAGAAATGCCGGGTCCAGCAGTCCTCCGGCAGCACGAAGGTGGCCACGGGCACGTATCCCGCCCGCTGCATCTGCGCGACCTTATTGGCGATTGTATCAATCTCCGGATAGGCATCCTGCCAGAATGCGTTGATTTCCGCCGGGCGCTCCCCGGTAAACCACGAGGCCTCCGAAACGGCCAGATACCCGCCCGGCTTCAAGAACCGCCGCCATTCGTTCAGGCCGCGCTCAAAGCCGATATTGTAAATGGCGCCCTCCGACCAAATGACGTCCAGCGCCCCCTCCTGGAACGGCAGGTCGTCCATCGAACCCACAATCCCCGTCACGCGCTCCTGAAGCTGCAACGCCTGGGCATTGCGGTTGAACTGCTCGATGAAAGTCGGGAACAGGTCCATCCCGGTGATCTGACCCGGCGCGTTGCGCGCCAGGACCAGGGTCTGACCGCCGGTGCCGCACCCGAGATCGGCGATGCGGGAGGCGGCGCTCAAGCCCTCGATGAAACTCAGGGCCTTGAGCGTGACGTCCGGGCTGCCCGGCCCCTGGCGCTCCAAGCGGGCGTAATACTCACAGATCAACTCGAAGTCGAAGTCGTGTATGGATTTGTTTTCGGCACTCATGTTCTGCGCTCCGAGATTCCTGTTGGCGGTCGTTATGGCACTTTCCCCTGGCGGGCTTCGAGGAGGCGATACCAATCCTCGCGGGTATAGGCCAGGTCCAGGGCCGCGACGGCGTCCCGGATGTGCGCGGGGCTCATGCTGCCGATCACCGGCAACACCCCGGCCGGATGCCGCAGAATCCACGCCAGGGCAATCCCGGCGGGCGGGCTGCCGTAAACGCCGGCCTGGCGCTCGAGCTCGCCCCGCAGCCGCTCGGTCTGAGCGGGACTCAGGGTGCTCCCCCAGGCCGGATAGGCCACTGCCCCCAAGGGACACCAGGCCTGGGGTGTGATCCCCCGCCGCCGGCATTGATCGAGCACCCCGTCGGTCAACGGCGCCACCCGGTGCAAATTGAACTCGACCTGATGCATGACCAATGGAAACGGACTCACCTGCCGGATCATCTCCAACTGGCTGGGCGAGAGATTGCTGACGCCGAAATGCGCGACCTTGCCCGCGCCATGCAACCGCGCAAATACCCCGGCAATCTCATCCGGATCCATCAGGTAATCGGGCCGGTGCAACAACAGAATGTCAATCTGTTCAAGCCCCAACCGGGTCAGGATCCCCTCCACGGCGGACTCCATGTGCGCCGCCGACAAATCGTAGCGCGCCGGCGCCCCCGCTTGCGGATCGTCCGCGCGCCGTACCCCGCATTTCGACGTGATGATCAAATCCCCGCGCAGCCCCGGATGCGCCGCCAGAAACTCGCAAAACAGCGCCTCGCTGGCCCCCCGCCCATAAATGTCCGCATGATCAAAATGATTGATCCCCACTTCAACCGCCGCCTCGAGCGCGGCCAGCCCCCGCGCCCGCGCCGCCGCCGAGCCGTCCCCCACCAATCGCATGCAGCCATGCACCAAACGGGAACTCCGCAATGCCGTCGGTCCGATCTTCCGCATTTCCATATGTGTCCGCTCCCGGGAGCACCCCGCTCCGCGCCAGTTACTCTAACACACTCCGCCCAGACGTCCACGGGGAAAACCAGGCTGGTGAGCGCAGACGGTCATACTTCGTCGCAAGCCTTGTCGTGAGCTTTGTCGGCATCGGGGAATCAACAACACAAGCCGACGCGAGAAAAGCATTACCGCACCGACAAAGCTTGCGACGAAGCTCACGACAAAGCTTGGGGGACTCCACGTCTGCGTCCCCAATGCCTCGATTTCTCTCGCCCCCGAAAGATCAGATGGTGCGGGGCCGGCCGCACCATCTCAGCCCCGACTGATCACTGGCAACTGGCCGCTGCCGCTCCATTCAGGGCAGGGCGAGCAGGTCATCCACGCGTACGGGGCGGCCGGTGGCGAAGGATTCGTTGGCGGCGATGCCGGTCAGGATCGAGCGGGCGCCATCGAGGTGGCCGGCGGCGCGCCCGAGCGGGTCGGGTGTACGGCCGGGGGCGAAGAGATCCGCCAGGAGGGGCGCATCGCCGCCGCCATGCCCGCCGATGGCCGCGGGGGGTTCGACGGTATAGGGTTTCTCCCAGTGGGGAAACACGGTGATCCGCTGGCTGTGACTGAAGGATTTGCCAATGGCCCCGCTGGCCGCGCTGACATAGGATTTCTCGAGCTGATCCAACTCGATGCGTCCGGCGGTGCCATTGAAGGCAATCCGGTAGCCCTCCCAGGGCGAGTAAGCCGTGAGCGCATAGGTCATCTGGACCCCGTTGCGGTAGCGCACCAGGACGTTCATGGTATCTTCAATGCTGATGCCGTCGCTGAAGACGTTCCGGTCGCGATAGTAATGGTCATGTTTTTCGGGCTTGAGATACAGCCCCTCGAGCCCCTTGCCGTCCTTCAGGTTCAGCGCAAACGGATCCCCGGCGGCCTCCGGCGACGTCCCGCGAAAATACTTCTGGGTCACCCCGCGGGCCTCGGCATTCTCGGCGCCGTAAAACGCCAACTGCCCGAAGCCAAAAACCGTTTCCGGGGCGCTGTCCAACCACCAGTTGACCAGGTCGAAATGGTGGGTTGCCTTGTGGACCATCAGCCCGCCGGAATTGCGCTTGTCCCGGTGCCAGCGCCGGAAATAATCCGCCCCGTGCACCGTATCGAGCAGCCATTCAAAATGGACGGATTTGATATCGCCGATGATTTTTTTGAGCAGCAGCTCCTTGATGGTGCTGCGGGCGGGCGAGTACCGGTAGTTGAACGTCACCCGCAGGTTGCGGCCCGTGCGTTCGACGGCGTCTAGGATCGCCCGGCACTTGGGGATGGTGGTGGTCATGGGTTTTTCGGTGATCGCGTCGCAGCCGGCCTCGAGGGCGCGCACGATGTAGTGATCGTGCAGGCGGTCCATGCAGGTGACAATGATCGCGTCGGGCCGCTGCTCGCGCAGCATGCGGTCGAAATCGGCGGGCGCATAGGTGGGCACGGGACCGGCCCCGTATTTTTCCTTGAACTGGGTGTTGTGATACGCCATGCGCAGGGGATTGGGGTCGCAGAGCGCCACCAGCGCGGTCTCGCGCGGATAGGTGTCCAGGATAGCCTTGCTGAACATCTGGGAACGTCCGCCCGTGCCCACAATGGCATAGCGGCGGCGGCGCGCGCGCGGCGCGCGGGGTTTCCGTTGGGCGGCGGACACGGCGGTCTTTTTGGGTTTTTTCATAGCTCCGTATCCTGTCACAACCGGGGCGGCGGGTCAATCCTGTCGGCGCTCTTTTGCTTGACATTTTCGCTCATATCTTTTGGGGTGGCGTCATGCTGCTTTATACTTCGAACGGGAAACGGGAATACGACCGCCGCCCGGTGCTCCCCATGGGCCGCCGGGGCTGGGAATTCCAGGCGGTCTTGGCGGGCCAGATTGCGACGCTGCTGCCGAACGGGCCGCCGCCGCTGCGCGCCCGGACCCTGTGGGTTTTTCCGCCGGGCAGCGTCCATGGCTGGACGGGGGCGCCGGGCGAAGCGGCGGAGGTGGCCGTGTTTCACTTCGTGGGGGCGCTGCCCCCCGTGCGCCAATTATGCGCGGGCATGTCCGTACTCGAGCTGCCGTTGACCACCGGGCAGGCCCGCCGCGTGCGGGCCCTGGCGCAGTTGGCGGCGCGCTACTGGAACCGGCCGCAATTGGGGCTGCTCGTCTGCTATCAACAGATCTTGTGCGAACTCAGTCTCATGGTCTGCGAGGGCGCGCCCCAACTGGATCTGCCGGTCGCGGTGGACCGTTCGCGCGCCACCGTGATGCGGGCCATGCAGTGGTACGTCGGCCATTTGGCGGAGAACCCGGGCCAGGAGGCCGTCGCCCGCGCGGCCGGCGTATCCGTCGCCCACCTGCGCCGGTTGTTTCACCGGGTTTTCGGCCGGGCGCCCAAAGCCATGCTTGACCAGGTGCGCTTCGAACAGGCCCTGCACCTGCTGGCGGACCAGGATCTGAAACTGGCCGCCATTGCCGCGGCCTGCGGCTTCGGCAGCGCCAGCGCGTTCTCCCGGGCCTTCAAGACCGCCTTCGGCAGCAATCCCGG
>JAIPIQ010000063.1 GCA_021734645.1 Fidelibacterota bacterium
CGATGCCTCGAAGAACCTCAATGCCCTGCTGGATAAATCCGGTCCGGCGCCCGATGGGGGGCAGCGCCTGGCCATCGAGGCCGATGCGGCCAACAATGCCCTGCTGGTGGGCGGAACCAGCCGCGATACCGAATGGGTGCGCCAGTTGATCGAGCAGCTCGATCAGCCCCCCCAGCAGGTCCAGATCGAAGTCATCATCGCCGAAATCACCTTGGGCAAGTCGTTTGACCTGGGCTTTGAGTGGTCCACCATCGAATCGCCCGAGAACGGGCGCACCACGGTGATCGGCCGCAGCCGGCCCGGCGAAACCGACCAGATCATGGACCTGGTCAGCGAGGGTCTGTTTCCCCAGGGGCTGACCCTGGGCGTGGCCCGCGGGGTCATGACCGACGCCCTCGGCAACGTGATTCCGCGGATTCCCTTCCTGTTGCGCGCCCTGGCCGAGGACCGGGATGTGAATATCCTCTCGAGCGTGCCCCTCGTGACCCAGAACAACAGTCCCGCGACCGTCAGCGTGGTCGAGAATATTCCCGTCCTGCGTTCGACCATCGAGGGCGGCTCGGGGACGGCCCGCGACACCATCCAGAACATTGACCGCATGGACGTGGGGATCAAGTTCTCCGTGACGCCCAATGTCAATGCGGACGGCCAGGTGCGGCTCGAGCTCAATCCGAGCATCGAGGCGATCATTGACGAGGGGCCGGCGGATCAACCCTTCACGCCCACGATCGCCAAGCGCGAGGTGACCACGGTTGTCACGGTGGCCGACGGCGCGACGGTGGCCATCAGCGGCCTGATCCGCGAGGACCGCATCAATGCGATTTCCAAGGTGCCGCTGCTGGGCGATATCCCGCTGCTGGGACGGCTTTTCCAGCGCCAGGTGACCCGGCGCCAGCGCACGAATCTGTTGATTCTGGTCACGCCCACCGTGCTGGGCGATCAGATGGCGGCCACGGATGCCCGGCAGCGGCTCGAGCTGCGCACGGGGCTGGGCGCGGCGGTCGAATCCAGTTTGGGATCTGCGCCGGACGAACCGGATGCCGCCCCATGAAGTTCGGCGAGATACTGCTGGACGAGGGGTTGATCACCCCCGCCCAGCTCGAAGCCGCCCTCAATACCCAGCGCGCCAATGGCGGAACCCCGCGCCTGGGCGAATTATTGATTGAACAGGGCCTGCTGACGCCGGCCCAGGGGCTGGCGGTCCTGGCGCGCCAGTTTGACATGCCCTGCCTGCCGGAGGTGCCGCCCGAGGCGCTCGAAGCGGGCTTGGTGGCCCAACTGCCGGTCGAGTGGGCCCGGGGTCAGCGCCTGCTTCCCATTCGCTGGAATGGCCGCCTCCATGTCCTGACCGTGGATCCCGCCCATTGGGCCGCCCGCGAAGATCTCGAATTGATGCTCGGGTGCGAGCTGCCCCCGGTGCTCACCAGCGAAGCCGAGCTGCGCCGCTGTCTGGATCAAGCCTATTTCGCCGGTGAGCATTCGGCCCGGGCGCTGATTGACGCCCTCGAAACTGCGCCGGCCGAAGCGGGCGGCGCCGAGCGCGAAGAGGGCGACCTGTTGGGCGAGACGGGGGCGGCGCCGGCGGCCCGCCTGGTCAATCTGCTGTTGCTCGAAGCCGTCAAGGCCGGGGCCAGCGATATTCACATCGAGCCCTTCCGCAAGGAAGTGCGGGTGCGGTTTCGCGTGGACGGTGAGCTCGCGGAGCAGGCGGCTCCGCCCCGCAGTCTGGCGGACGCCCTGGTCTCGCGGCTCAAGGTCATGGGGCGCCTCGATATCGCCGAGCGCCGCCTGCCGCAGGATGGCATGGCCCGGGTGCGCGTCGGCGAGCGCGAAATTGACGTGCGCATTTCGACGGTGCCCGTCGCCGCCGGCGAACGGGTGGTCCTGCGCCTGCTGGATCGCGATTCGGCGCTGCTGCCCCTCGAAGCGCTCGGTTTGCCGGAGCGCCTGGCCCGGCCCTGGCGCGAGTTGCTCGAAGCGCCCAACGGGATTATCTGGGTGACCGGGCCCACCGGCAGCGGCAAAACGACCACGCTCTACGCCGCCCTCCAGGCCCTCGAAACCGGCCGCCGCAACATCATGACCATCGAAGATCCGGTCGAGTATCAATTGCCGGGCATTGGCCAGATGGCCGTCCAGCCGCGCATCGGCCTGACCTTTGCCCAGGGCCTGCGGCACATTCTGCGCCAGGATCCGGATGTCATTCTCGTGGGCGAAACCCGCGACCTCGAAACCGCGGAAATCGCCGTGCGGGCCTCGCTGACCGGGCATCTGGTTTTCAGCACCTTGCATACCAACGATGCCGTCGGCGCCGTGGTCCGCCTGGTGGACATGGGCGTGCCGTCCTATCTGCTTGCCGCCGCCGCGCGCGGCTTTCTGGCCCAGCGCCTGGTGCGCCGCCTGTGTCCCGCCTGCCGCACGCTGGCGCCCCTGACGCCTGCCGAGCGCCAGCGCCTGGGCCCCGCCGCCGAGCTCGTGGGCGATGCTCCCGTCGGCCGCGCCGGGGGTTGCCCCGCCTGCCGCGACGGCTACCGGGGCCGGATCGGCCTGTTCGAGCTGCTGCGCGTGGACGATGCCCTGCGGGAAACCCTGCGCCATGCCACCGATCTGGCCGTATTGCGCGCCGCCGCCCGGCAGGCCGGTCTCGTGCCCCTGGCCGAACAGGGCCTGGAACTGGCGAAAGCGGGCACCACCAGCCTGGCCGAAATCCTCCGCCAGGTCGCCGCCGATTACACGCCGCCCGCATGAACCGCCTTCTAGCATGGTGAAAGAAACGCGCCGCAAATGAACAAGAATATTTCTCACGGAGGCGCGAAGGCACATAGGGGTGACTTCGAGGCGCTTGTCTGTGGCATTATGGAACTGGCCGCCTCCCTGAACCAATTGCACAAGCAGATGGCGGACGCATGCGCACCTGTCGTGCAGGACATTGTCCAGAGCCGATGCCGGGATCAGCAGCAGATTGAACACACGCTCGACCGGCTTTTAAACTGCGCCTGCATCCCGGAAGGCCTCGCCCTTTTCAAAGCCCTCTGCCGCTACTATTACACCCTCAATCCCGCCGCCACTGCCGACTATGTGCACGCCTACCGCGACCTGTGGGACAGTGAAGAGGAAAGTATGAAGGCTGAAGTATGAAATCCAACCCCCTTCATCATTCATCCTTCAGCCTTCATGCTTTCTTCCAGAAGTTCGACCTCTTCGCCCATGCCCCAGATGCGGTGGCGACAATGCAATCTGCCGGGGACGCGGGGTTCCGCGTCGGCTCCGGGGATGTCGGCCTCAGCGCCCCCTCCGGGAACGCGGGGCTCCGCACCCGCCGGATCGCGGGGCTCCGCACCCGCTCTTCTTCAGTAACGGCGAGTGCGGAGCCTCGCGTTCCCAATGCGGAGCCTCGCGGTCCCGGTGTAGGCCCGCGTGGGTGGCATTCCCGCGGATATCTGCCGCACTTCGACTCCAATGAAGTGATTCAGCACGTCACCTTTCATTTGGCCGATAGCCTGCCCAAGGAAACTGTTGAGCGCCTGTTGGCAAAAATCCAGTTGCTGGATCCGGAGCGGCGCGACATCGAAAAGCGCCGCCAACTCGACGCTCTCGTGGATGCCGGGCATGGCGCCTGTTGGCTGCGCCGACCTGATTGCGCCAGGATCGTGCAGGATGCCCTCCTGCACTTCGATGGCGAGCGCTACCGGATGATGGCATGGGTCGTAATGCCCAACCACGTCCATACGCTGTTCCAAACCATAAACGACTGGAGCATGAACGCTGTCATCGGCTCGTGGAAAACGTTCACTGCCAACGCTATTGGCCGACTCGTTCGCCAGCCCGGCCAACCGCTGCCGCATGTCTGGCACCCCGATTTCTGGGATCGCTTCATCCGCAATCAAAACCACTTTGCCAGTGTCTTGGCCTACATCCATAACAACCCCGTCAAGGCCGGTCTCGTGTTTCGCCCCGAAGACTGGCCCTGGAGCAGTGCATACCCCGGGAACGCGGGGCTCCGTACCCGCCGGATCGCGGGGCTCCGTACCCGCTCTTTTTCAGTAGATGCGAGTGCGGAGCCTCGCGTTCCCAGTGCGGAGCCTCGCGTTCCCAAGGATGCCCGCCCATGAAGCTGGAGACTTTCTTCCAGAAATTCGACATCTTCGCCGACGCGCCCAACGCCGTCGCGAAGATAAGGGAGCTGGTGCTGGAACTGGCGGTGCGTGGTCGCCTATCGTCGGGTAATCCGTCAGCTTCGTCCGATCAGTCCACCCCGTTTCCCATCCCCGCCCATTGGCGATGGTGCACTCTCAGCGAAGCTGCCGATTGCCGTGCCTCAGCGAAAGTCTCCCCGTCAGCCATCGCGAATGCCGCGTGGGTTCTCGATCTCGAAGACATTGACGGAACCACCGGCCAAGTCATCCAGTTCGCTACTTTCGCCGAACGCCATTCCCTGAGCACCAAAGCCGCCTTCGAGCCAGGCGATGTGCTCTACGGAAAGCTTCGCCCTTACTTAAATAAAGTGGTTATCGCTCCAAAGGCGGGCTTCTGCACAACAGAAATCATTCCGCTTCGGCCAATGAAATGCCTTTCGCCAGAGTTCCTCAGACTGTATCTCCGCTCGCAAACATTCCTCCGATATGCCGCGCAAAAGAACTATGGCATGAAGATGCCCAGGCTTGGAACAAAGGATTTGGAGTCTGCCGAGATTCCCCTCCCCCCCCTCGCCGAGCAGCAGCGGATTGTGGCGAAGGTGGATGAGTTGATGGCGTTGTGCGATCGGCTGGAGGCGCAGCAGCAGAAGCGTGAGACCCAGAAGGCCGCGCTCGCCCGCGCCTCCCTGGCCCGCTTCGCCGACGCCCCCACCCCCGCCAACCTCGAAATGCTGTTCTACCCCCCTCCGTGCCTCCGTGCCTCCGTGAGAAAAACAAAAGAGGGCTCTCACAAAGGCACAGAGACACTGAGTCCCTCATCCTTCCTCATTCCCCCCGCCGACCTCCGCAAAGCCATCCTCTCCCTCGCCGTCCAAGGTTTGCTCGTGCCGCACGACGCAGAATTCGCCGATTGGGAAACGAGAAAGCTCGAATGCCTGACTACGAAAATCGGAAGCGGCTCCACGCCGTCGGGCGGAAAAGAATCCTACCAAGAGGCTGGTGTTCCTTTAATCAGATCAATGAACGTCCATTTCGGCGGATTTGTGCGACATGGCCTCGCGTTCTTGAACGATGAGCAGGCTGATAAGCTCAAGAACGTGAGAGTCAAAGCTGACGACGTATTGCTGAATATCACGGGTGCCTCGATTGGCCGAGTAGCCACCGCGCCGAAAGACATGGAAGGCGCAAGAGTCAACCAGCATGTCTGCATCCTTCGACCGACTGCCGAAATCACCCCCCATTCCTAGAGCTTTTTCTGGCGAGTCCTGTTGTCCAAAACATGATCGACAATGTTCAGGTGGGAGCAACGCGCGAGGCCTTAACTAAAGCGATGATTGAGCAATTCGAGATTCCAGTCCCCCCCCTCGCCGAGCAGAAGCGGATCGTGGCGAGAGTGGACGAGCTGATGGCCCTGGTGGATGAGTTGGAGACGCAACTCGCGGCCTCCCGTGCGGCCGGGGCAAAGCTCCTCGCCGCCCTCATCGCGGAACTGACCGCTGGGAAGGTGCCCCATGCCACCGCGTCTCTGGATTGTAACCTGCCAACGGGTACCGCTTCATAATGCCTTGCTGTTGGATAGGATCACGCTTCATACACAGCGCGCTAGCCAAGGGCTCGGCCGCAGGCCCCGAACAGGAAGATGCATGAATATTCTTCCTGTTGACTTCTCTCCCCGCATTGCCTAGATTTGTGAAGAAGATGCGTTGGATAACACTTTGTTGGGCTGGGAGAAACATGGAGATCATCATCAGATCAGAGTACCATTCCGGGCACGGGCTCGACGCGTTGGAGGGGCAGATCGAGGCCACCTTGGGCGACTGTGGGAGAATCACCGGTGGCGGAGCTGGGATTGACGGTTGGCATCTGTATGTTGAGTTGTTTCGAGATCCGACAGCGGGGGAACTGAACTGCCTCGCGGTCGCGCTTGGTCGGCTTGACGTTCCAAAGGGAACTTTCATCCAGTGCGTTGGTCTCGATGGGAAGACGAGAAAGCTGAAGGCCAAAGCCGAACAACACGCTGGATAGGTATCGTCTGAAACCGCACTGTGCCATTCGACAACAACTACGAGGACCGGGCAATCTGCCCCGGCGTGTTTGTCTATAGAGCGGTTATCTGGCATGCGACTTTCGGCGGCGTCTTGATCGGTGCCGGATGTCTGGCGGTCAGGATCGGAACAATCAACAACAAGAGAAAAGCAGAATCGGGAGCCTGCGCCTAACCCCTAACGTCGAATGAACTCATCACTGACCACTGCTCACTGACCACTCCCCCTCCGCGCCCCTGCGTCTCTGCGCGAGAAATATGCTCGAAAAAGGCCCATGCCGACATTTGGAACCGGCCAAGGAAGCCCCTTTTCATTTCGGCGTTCACATTACAGCGGCTGGAATGAAAAAACGTTTGCATTACAGTCGCTGGAATGAAAAGAGGCCCCCGTTACAGCCGCTGTAACGGGGCTTGAATGGACGTTGAGGGGTTTTCATCTCGTTCTCGTGCACATCCTCGTCGTCGTCCTCGATGACAGGCCGAAGGGATCGAGGACGACGGACGAAGGACGACGACGAAGGACGATTCTTTGCAATCGGCAATTATGCCCCCTCGCACGCCGGTTCAGGCGCAATCACCCTTGACTTCCGGGCCGGATTGCGCAGAATTCGCGCCAATATGAATGCGGTGATGTCCATAAGATCTAAGCAAGAGTAGCTAACCGTCGCGGCGCGCGCCGAATCTGACCGCAAGACCGGTCTTTCAGCCGTGCAGCGCTAGAATAATTCTGCGGTTGCATTGAAGCGACCATATGCTAGGTTAAATCAATGAAAAGATGCGGTTCAATCTCACACGACAGGAATGAAGAGACCCCGGAGTCGAAGGTTTATTGGTTTCGATCGCTCAGCATGCCTGACCGAATGGAAACACTTTGTTCATTTACTGACTTGGCTCTTTATGTAACGCCTTCTCTACAGGAGCAAAAGCATGCTCAACCGATTGCAGGACGTATTCAAGTTCTTTCAGCAACATGATGTTACAGAGTTCCGGGACTGAGAATTGCTAATTGGGCTGATGTTTGAGGCGCGCATGTTAACGGAGGCACTCTCATGAACGCCTATGCGTATACGGCCTATGACCGGGAGGGGCGCCGCCGGAGTGGCTTGCTCGAAGCGGGGAGCCTCAAGGAGGCCCGCGAGCGGCTGACGGCCCGCGGTCTGCTGCCGAAGGATGTGCGGCCGGCCGCGGGTGGTCGGCCGGCGGGTCGGGCCTGTCCGCCGGAATTGCGGGTTGCGCTCTATCGTGAGTTGGCGGCCATGACGCAGGCCGGGGTACCGCTGGTTGAAGCGCTGACGCTGGCTTTGGATGCGGGCGAGTTTCAACCGGTCGCGGTGGGGTTGGCGGGTTTGCGCGATCGGATTCGCCAGGGCGACAGTCTGGCGGTGGCGCTCGAGACCGTCCCGTTGGGCGCCGGACCGGATGAGGTGGCGGCGCTGGAAGCCGCCGCGGCGGTCGGCCAGACGCCGCGGGTGCTCGAGCGGCTCGCGGATTTGCTGGATGAGCGCCGGGCCATTCGGGAGAAGGTGGCCGCCGCGTTGTTTTATCCCGTGCTGGTGCTGGGTGCGGCATTGATTGTCGCGGTGCTGATGTTCGGCTTCATGTTGCCGCGTTTCAATGCCCAGCTTATGGAAGCCGGGGTGCCGATTCCGCCCATTACCCGGCTGGTGCTGGGCGGGGGGCGGGTGTTGCTCGTTCTATTGGCCCTGGTGGTTGGCGGCCTGGTCATTGGTCTGCCCCTCGCGCGCCGCAGCCGCCGTCGGCGCCCCGCCTGGCAAATCGCCTGGGACCGGCGCCTGTATCATCTGCCCGTCTGGGGCCGCGCCCGCGTGGCCCTGGTCGGCCTACGCTTTGCGCGCACCTTGAGCCTTCTGCTGGAAGGCGGACTGAATGCCGTGCAGGCCCTGCGCCATGCCGGCGCCGCCGTCGGCAGCCCCTGGGTCGCCCAGCAACTGGCTGCCGAAACCGAAGCCGTTCGCCAGGGCGCGGATCTGGCCGACGCCCTCCAGCGCGTCAGCCCCTTTGGCGAAACCCTCAGCGGCTGGGTCCGGGCCGGACAGGCCGCCGGCGAATTGCCCCGCCTGCTTGAACAGGCCGCTTGCCGCTTCCAACAAACCTGGGAACGCCGCCTCGCCCGCGCCCTCGGACTCCTCGAACCCCTGCTGCTCCTGTTCGTCGGCGGGATCGTCCTGCTTGTCGCCCTCGCGATCCTCCTGCCCATCCTCGCCCTCAATCAACAATTGATCTAAACCGGGAAAGGGCCAAGTTTTCCAATTGGCGCGTTTCTGGTGTCAGTGCGGCCTCAGCTCGGGCGGCGGACGCCGCACGAGCTGATTTTTCGCGGGTGAGGGAACTCGAGGCATTAGGGTTCCAGAAGTTGTGTCCGCCAATCTTTGTCGCGCACCTTGTCGGGAATCTCATGATCTTCTCACGAAGGCACGGGGAAGCACGCCCCCTGCGTCTCAGCGCAAGGATTCTGCCCATCTGTGGGCATCTGCGTCATCTGCGGATCCGTCTTTCCTTGCGTGGAATGTCTTGTTGAGTCCTCGAGGCCGACAAAGCTTGCGACGAAGCTTGCGACGAAACTTGCGACGAAGTATGACCGTCATTCGGATATAAAATGGAACGTTTGTGTAAGGTTCGAGCGCCCGCCCTTAAAATCCTGATTAAAAAACACACAATCCTCGGATAAATTATGCGACGCGGTAGATATATAAAATAATTTTCCAAATCTGCTTGACATCACTCCTGCTTAATGTAATCTGTCGGGCAAATAGTGGGTCAGTTTAGCTGAAAGGACAGAAAATGACGAAGCAGATACTGGATGGTGGCCAAGCGTTGGTCAAGTGCCTGGAGAACGAGGGTGTCGAGTTCATGTTTGGGATTTCGGGTGGGGCGGCGATCCCGATATTTGATGCGGTTGTGACCACGAAGACGAACATCAAGTTGGTTTTGACGCGGCACGAGCAGGGGGCGGCGCACATAGCGGACGGGTATGCGCGGGCGACGGGCAAGGCGGGGGTGGCGTTGGTCACGAGTGGTCCTGGGGCGACGAACACGATCACGGGGATTTTGACCGCGCACATGGACTCGGTGCCGTTGATTGTTTTATGCGGGCAGGCGATTTCGCCGATGCTGGGCAAGGATGCTTTTCAGGAGGCGGACATTTTCGGCATGACCATGCCGGTGGTGAAGCACAGCTATCTGGTCAAGAACACCAATGATATCCCGAGGGTGATTCGCGAAGCGTTCAAGATTGCCACGACCGGTCGGCCGGGTCCGGTTTTGATTGACCTGCCCAAGGACGTCACCGCCGGTCCCTGCACGGCCGACCTGCTGAGCGCGCTGGATTTACCGGGCTACAAGGTGCCCGAGGCGCCGGATTCGCGCATTATTCTCCAAATTGCCGAAGCCCTGGCCAAGTCCGAGCGCCCGGTGATTCTGGCCGGGCACGGCGCCCTGATCGCCGATGCGGCCGCGCCCTTGCGCGCCCTGGCCGAGAAGCTGCGCGCGCCCGTGATGACCACGCTGCTGGGCAAGGGGGCGTTCCCCGAGACCCACGAGCTGTCTCTCGGCTGGCCGGGCATGCACGGCACGGCCTATGCCAACAAGGCCCTGTGCGAATGCGACCTCATTCTGAACATCGGCAGCCGGTTCGACGATCGCATCCTCGGGCAACCGGCGCGCTTCTGCCGCGACGCCGTGCGGATTCACTGCGATATTGACCGCTCGGAAATCGGCAAGATGATCGAGCCGCACATTGCCTGCGTGGCGGATGCGCGTCTGACGGTCGAAGCTTTGCTCGAGCATGTCGCGCCGCTCAAGACCGAGGCCTGGTTGCGGCGGCTGGCCGGCTACAAGAAGAAGTATCCGCTCAAGTACCGCAAGACCGGCAGCCTCAAAATGCAGCATGTCATCGAGGAAATGTACAAGCTTACGGGCGGGCGGGCGATTGTCACCGCCGACGTCGGCCAGCACCAGATGTGGGCGGCGCAGTTCTACCGGACGGACGAGCCCAACAAGTTCCTGACTTCCGGCGGCGCCGGCACGATGGGGTTCGGTCTGCCCGCGGCCATTGGCGCCCAGTTCGGCTTCCCAGACGCCTGCGTGGTTTGTTTCACCGGCGACGGCGGTTTCCAGATGACCAACCAGGAGCTGTCCACGGCGGTGCTGCACAAACTGCCCATCAAGGTCATCGTCCTCAACAACCACTACCTGGGCATGGTGCGCCAGTGGCAGGAACTGTTCTATGACGACCGCAAGAGCGGGGTGGACCTCGAAGGCAATCCGGACTTCGCCAAGCTGGCGGAGGCGTTCGGCGCCAAGGGCTTCAACATCCGCCGCCAGGGCGATCTGCGCCGTGTCCTGCAAAAGGCCCTGGACTACAACGACGGCCCCTGCGTCATCAATGTCGAGGTCGAGAAAACCGACAACGTCTTTCCCATGGTGCCGGCCGGCCGGCCCCTCGAGGACATGTTGATCGAGCCACCCAAATATAAAATGGACAAACCCACGGGCTCCACTTGAGTACCGGTTTGAAGGAGCAAAGCACATGACAACGCAACGATTCGTCAGCGGTGATGACATCCACTCCCTGAGCGCCTACGTGGCCAACAAACCGGGGGTGCTGGCCCGGATCGCCCAGGTTTTCGCCCGGCGCGGCTTCAATATTGATTCGCTGGTGGTTTCCCCCGGCGGGACCGGCGATTTCTCGCGCATGACCATCACGGCCAAAGGCAATCCCGAAGGACTGCAACAGGTCATCGAGCAGGTCGGCAAGCTCGTGGACGTGCTCCACTGCTTTGACCATACCGGGCAGGACGTCGTCGTCCGTGAACTGGCCCTCGTCAAACTGGCCGTCACGCCGTCCGAACGCACCGAGGTGCTCCAGGTCGCGGCGCACTTCGGCGCCAAGACAGTGGACCTGACCGAGGAATCCCTGACCCTGATGATCACCGGGCAGTCCGACAAGCTCGATGCCATGCTCGGTCTGGCCACCAAGTGGCCCCTGATCGAACTCGTCCGCACCGGCAAGGTCATCATGGCCCGCGGCGCCGCGGTCACCTGAGGGCGCTGATCGCCCGGTTCATTTCATCAATTCGTTGATCCGGACCACGCGGTTTTCGCGGCGGCTGATTTCGGCGGCCTGGCCGACGGCGGTGGACCACAGGCCCTGCTCGATCGTGGAGGTATTTTCCCGTTCGCCGCGCAGGACCTTGACGAAGCTGTCCACGAGCTGGGGATCGGAGCCGCCATGGCCGCCGGTATCCGCGGGGATTTCATGGAGGATGGTTTCCTGGGACCAGCGCGGGCGAATGAGGATCGTCCGTTTGTGGAGGCTGACTTCGGCCATGCCTTTGTCGCCCACGAGGGTATACATGCGGTCCGAATAGGAACCGATGAACGATTCCAGGTGGCTGCCGCGGCAGCCATTGTCATATTCGACCAGCGCGATGCCGTTGTCATGGGTGTCCTTATCGGACGTGTACATGCAGAGATCTTTGACGTAGTTGTCGGCCTGCATGCTGGCTCCGCGCCAGGCCGGCTCGTCGAATTTTGCGACATCGGGACAGATGGTCTGATAGGGGCAGTCCGTGCAGTTTGGTCCCACCGGCACGCCGGGCTTGACGGCGAACGGAATATGCTCGGGGTTGAGCACATTGACGCCGGCAAAGGCCGCGACCTTCACGGGTTTGGGAAAGCCGAGCAGCCACTGCATGACGTCGAAGTCGTGGCTGCCCTTGTGCACCCAGAGTCCGCCGGAGTATTCATACAACCGGTTCCAGCGGGCCATGTAGGTCTTGCCGCCATCGTAGAACTCACGATTCTCAATCAGATGCACCTGCCCCAGCGCGCCGGCGTCAACCAGTTCCTTGAGCCGTTTCAGGGTCCGCACGTGGCGTAGATTGAAGCCCATGTACACGATGCGTTCCGTCTCCGCCGCGGTCCGGATGATCTGCTGGCAGCCCGCCACCGTGGTGGCCAGGGGCTTGTCCACCAGTACGTGCGCGCCCGCCTGCAGCGCCGCCACCACATTGGCTTCATGCGCATAATCGGGACTCGTGACCACCACCGCGTCCAACCCCTCGGTCCCGATCATCTCCCGGACATCGGTATACAGATTCTGCGCCCCCTGCAGCCGCGGCTGCATCGCTTTCATCCGCTCGATGTTTGGATCGCAGAGCGCTTTGATCTCCACGTCATCCCGTCTATCCAGCAGCCGCCCGAAGCAGTTGATCCCGCGCGAGCCGCACCCGATGATGCCAAAGGTCTTCTTTCGCCGTGCCATTGCCCAGTCCTTCGTTTTCAAGATCCGCCCGTATTTTCCGTCCGGCCCCATGCCGCGCCGGCAACAAGCACATGCAGTAAGACACAGCGCGCGGCGCTTGTCCATATTATACCCGTGCGCGATTCGCTCTTGAGTGTCGGGGCGGATGGCATGGTTCTTTCGATTCCCGCGATCGAGTATTTGATCAGGCCAGGCAAAGGAATGGTTTGGCTGATCAGCGTCGCGTTGGTGCCCGTATTCGTGTTGGCGCCAATCCTGTTGTTTGTGTTGATCGTGCTGTTTCCCGTTGCGCTCCTGGTTGCTCAAGGCGTTAAGGCAAGCCAGAGAAGGAGCGGGACTCCCGGGGCTGGTCCATCCGGGATTTCCGCGCTTGCGTCCGGGGCCGTGAAGGTTATGCTGTTGGGGCGCTGATGAGTTGCGCGGAGTCAACGCATGGCAGAGAAGCAAATGCTGAAGCCGGCGCCGGAGTTCGTTATTCGGTCCGGGGCATCGCCCGCCTTGAGGTGGCTGGGAGGGGTGGCGTTGGCTTTGGCGACGGTGGGGGGTGGGTGGCTGGCTTGGCTGGTCTGGTCACAGCCCGTCCCGCTGGATCCCGCCGGGCTGACCGCCGGCGTGATTCTGATTGGCGCCGCGCTCTTGTTGGGCTATCTGGGCGCGGTCCTCCGGCGGGAACGCCGGGCTCTTGCCGTCCAGGCCGGGGCGCTGGCCGACAGCCAATCGCGCCTGGCGCGGTATGCGCTGCTGGCCGAGACGACCCGTGAGATCATTCTTCTGGTGCGCCAGGCCGATGGGCGGATACTGGAAGCCAATCGTGCGGCCACGGCGGCGTATCAATACGAGCGGGACGCGTTGCACAAGCGGCATATCCGGGACTTGAGCGGGGGCGGGCCCCCCGCCCACGCCGAGGAGCAGATGCGGGCCGCCGGGGCCAGCGGGCTGCTTTACGCGGCCGAGCACCGG
>JAIPIQ010000064.1 GCA_021734645.1 Fidelibacterota bacterium
ATCTCTGCGCCTCAGCCTCCGGCCTCCAGGTCACCAAAAGCTGACCGCATCTTCCCCTCGTCCTCGTTCTCGTCCTCGTCCTCGTCCTCGTCCATCGACCCGCAACGTAAAGGAGTGAAGAAGCCGCAATGCAAAACCAACTGGACCACGAATCGCTCGATGTCTATCGGGTCATGAGATCGAGAACGAGAACGAGGACGACGACGAGGACGACCACGACCCGCCGCCCCCCCCCAACGCCAAAGCCCGCTTCGTGGATCTCTGTGCATCAGCCTCCGGCCTCCAGGTCACCAAAAGCTGACCGCATCTTCCTCTCGTACTCGTTCTAGTCCTCGTCCTCGTTCTCGTCCTCGTCCTCGTCCATCGACCCGCAACGTAAAGGAGTGAAGAAGCCGCAATGCAAAACCACCTGGACCACGAGAAGCTTGATGTCTATCGGGTCATGAGATCGAGAACGAGGACGACCACGACCCGCCGGCCCCCCCCAACGCCAAAGCCCGCTTCGTGGATCTCTGCGCCTCAGCCTCCGGCCTCCAGGTCACCAAAAGCTGACCGCATCTTCCTCTCGTACTCGTTCTAGTCCTCGTACTCGTCGTCGTCCTCGTCCTTCGTCCATCGACCCGCAACGTAAAGAAGTAAAGAAGCCGCAATGCAAAACCAACTGGACCACGAATCGCTCGATGTCTATCGGGTAAGGTCATGAGATCGAGATCGAGAACGAGGACGACCACGAGGACGACCACGACCCGCCGACCCCCAACGCCAAAGCCCGCTTCGTGGATCTCTGCGCCTCAGCCTCCGGCCTCCAGGTCACCAAGAGCTGAAAAAACACAGCCATCAGCGCGTTGCGAAGTCGCAGTACAGGGGCAAGTGGTCGGAGAACTGCACCAAGGGCCGTTCGAAGCGGATGATTTCGACGTTGGGACTGTGGAGAATGAAATCCAATTGACGGCGGGGCGCCCAGCTGGGATAGGTCGGCAGACCGTCCGGATTGGCATTGCGCAGGCCGGCGGCGGCGCTGAAGAGCGCCAG
Source organism: Fidelibacterota bacterium (assembly GCA_021734645.1). Lineage (GTDB taxonomy): Bacteria > Verrucomicrobiota > Kiritimatiellia > JAIPIQ01 > JAIPIQ01 > JAIPIQ01. The sequence goes on from JAIPIQ010000064.1 coordinate 1,033, forward strand.
TTCGTGGCCGCCCCATTTGGGATTGAAATCGCCGGCCACGAGACAGGGCTTGCGGGTGGCGCGCACGAGTTCAAATAGGTCATGCAACTGGTGGTGGCGGGCCTGAAAGGTCAGCGCCAGATGGACCAGAAAGATGACCACGTCATCGAGTTCGAGTTCGATCACGAGGCGTTTCATCCCCCGGCGGGTATAGTGAAAATGCTCGCGGGTGATGGTGTCGCGGGTCAGAAAGGCGTTGCCCTGCTTGTTGATCACGGGAATGTAGTGGGTCAGTTGGCGGGCGGGATACTTGATGCGGTGGGTATGGAAATGGCCCAGGGATTTGGCCAGCAGCTCGGCCTGGTTGCAGCGGTGCGAGCGATAGGAACCGAGGTCCACCTCGATCAAGCCGACCACATCCGGGTCGAGGGAGGCGATGAAGGTGGTCAAGGCCGCGAGATTGCGGCCGGTGCGGCCGAGGTAGCCGCTCCAGGGGTACAGGGGGCGGGCGGACCCGGTGCCATACCGAATATTATAGAGCAGGAAACGCATGGGAAAACCCACCCGCGGCGGGGCCGGAAAGCCCCGCTGCGATCCTCGAGTTCTGGGCGCCCATCTGCATCGGTTCCGTGGCGCGCGGCGCGGCCCGCCATTCCGGACTGCGCCGCGGCCGCCGCGCGCTTAGCTCAACGAGCCGATGATCGAGATCAAGGGCATGAACAGGGCGATCACGATCGTGCCGACCACGACCGCCAGGAAGATGATCAGAATCGGCTCGATGATCGAAGTCAGGCCGGCGACGGTGGTATCCACTTCATCGTCGTAGGTATCCGCGATCTTGATGAGCATTTCCGGCAGACCGCCGGTCTCCTCGCCCACCTCGACCATGCTGATCACCATGGGCGGGAACAGGCCCACGGATTCGATGGGCGGGGCCATGTTTTCCCCTTCCTTCACCGCATCATGAACGGTGTTGACGGCCCGGGCCACGACTTCACTGCCGGCCGTATCCCGCACGATGTTCAGCGCCTGCAACACCGGCACCCCCGCATTCATCAAGGTGCCCAGCGTCCGCGTAAATCGCCCAATGGCAGTCTTCTTCATCAGGGGGCCGAAGAGCGGCATCCTCATCTTGAAACGGTCCAGCGCATAGCGGCCCCACTCCTGGGTCCGCATCAGCTTCAAGACCACCACCAAAACCACAATCCCGACAATCAGGTACGGCAAGCGCGACCCGAAACTGGTGCTGATGTTCATCACCGCCTGGGTCAGCGGCGGCAAGGCCTGCCCCTCGAGCAAGTCGTCAAAGATCTCCTTGAACTTGGGAATAATCACCAGCATCAGGAAAGAGAGAATCCCGAAGGCCATGATCAACACCACGACCGGATACAGCATGGCGCTGAAGACCTTGCTCTTGATGCGCTGGGCCTTTTCCATGAACTCGGCCAGCCGGTTCAACACCTGGTCCAACACACCCCCGACCTCGCCCGCCTTGGCCATGTTGACATAGAGCCGGTTGAAAATCTTGGGATGGTGCGCCAGGGCTTCTCCCAGCGTGCTGCCGGACTGAATGGATTCGGCCATGTCATTGATGGCCCGCTTGAGGGTCGGATTGCGCTCCTGGCGCTGAAGCACCTGCAAACCGCGCAACAAAGGCAACCCCGCATTCACCAGCGTGGAAAGCTGACGGGTGAACCCCATGAGCTGCTTCGACTTTACGCGCCCCCCCAGAAACGGCAGGCTGAAGCCCTTGGCGGGCGGCGCCCCGCCCGCGGCCGCCTGGCCCTTGGGCGCCGCCTTGCCCCCCTTCTTGGGCGCCCCGACCTCCTCGACGCTCGTGGGAAACAAGCCCTGCTCGCGAATGCGCGACAGCGCCGTCGCCTGTTTGTCGGCCTCGATGACGCCCTCGGTCTCACTGCCCTTGGCGTCCATTGCCTTGTATTTGAATTTTGCCATAACGCGCCTCTCTTCAGGTGTACTTCAAAACTTCTTCCACGGTGGTCGAACCGTCCAGCACGCAGCGCACCCCGTCATCCCGCAGGGTCCGCATGCCCAGCTCGACCGCCTTGTCACGAATGATAATCGTGGGCTTGCGGTCAATGATCAGGCTGCGCACCGGATTGGTGACCCGCAGGTACTCATAAATGCCACGCCGTCCCCGGTAACCCGTCTGATTGCAGTTCTTGCACCCCTCGCCAAAATAAAACGGCTGGTCGCCCATCATCTCCGGATTGATGCCCAACTGCTGAAGCAGATCCGGCTCCGGCTTGTACGGCGCCTTGCAATGGGTGCAAATGGTGCGCACCAGGCGCTGCCCCAGCACGCTATCGAGAGTCGAGGCGATCAGAAACGGCTCGACGCCCATGTCAATCAAACGGGTCACGGCGCCGGCCGCATCGTTGGTGTGCAGGGTACTGAACACCAAGTGGCCCGTCAGCGAGGCCTGAATGGCAATCTCCGCGGTTTCCATGTCGCGGATCTCACCCACCATGATGATGTCCGGATCCTGGCGCAGGAAGGAGCGCAGGGTGCCGGCGAAAGTCAGCCCGATGGCCTCGTTGACCGACACCTGAATGATGCCCTCGATGTCGTACTCCACCGGTTCCTCGGCCGTGAGCAACTTCGAATCCACCGTGTTCAACCGGCGCAGGGCCGAATACAGGGTCGTGGTCTTGCCGCTGCCGGTGGGACCGGTCACCACCACAATGCCGTTGGGCTTGCGAATGTCATCCCCGAAATCGGTGTACACATCGTCCGGCATGCCGAGATTCTCGAGATCCAGTTGGACCGTGCTGCGGTCGAGCACGCGCAGCACCACGCTCTCGCCATGCTGGGTGGGCAAGGTCGAAACACGAAAGTCAATCGAGCGGCCGGCGACGTTGAGCTGGATGCGGCCGTCCTGGGGCAGGCGGCGTTCGGCGATGTTCAGGCCGGAAATGACCTTGATGCGCGAGGTGACCGGCAGGGCCAGGTGCTTCGGCGGCGGCGCCATTTCATAGAGCGCGCCGTCCACCCGGTACCGGATCTTGAACTCCGTTTCAAACGGCTCGAAGTGAATGTCCGAGGCCCGGTCCTTGACCGCCTGGTATAAAACCAGGTTGACGAAGCGCACGACCGGCGCCAGGTTCGCCGCGCTCTCAATGTCCTGAAGATTCCCCTCCTCGCCCTTGAAATCCATCAGGTCTTCGGTTTCCTGCAATTCGGTTTCCAGGGCCGAGAGCATATCCGTCACGGATTCGCTGCTGTCGCCATAGAAACGCGAGAGGTAGGCCTTGACGTCCTCCTCGCGCGCACACACGAAGGACACATCGGCGCTGAGCACAAACGCCAGCTCGTCCACGACGCCCGGATCCAGCAGGTCGTAGGTGGCCAGCGTCAGGCGCTGCTCGTCGGCGGTGACCGGCACCACACTGTACATACGGGCCACACTGCCCGGCACGCGCTTGATGACCCGCTGGGGCACGTCCGTCGCCACCAGGTTGATGACCGTCCCCCCCAGCGCCTCGGCAATCGCCTCGAGCAACTGGTCCTCCGTGAGCAGGGCCATATCCAGCACGATGGCGCGCACCGCCTTGCCCGTGCGCTCATGCTCGTCCATGATTTCGGCGCCCTGATCCGGAGAGATCAGTTCGGCATCGTGCAGATGCTGCAGCAGCAAATCGCGGAATTCTACTGTGGCCATGCCGCTTACCTCTTCTTGCCCGTGTCTTGGAGTTTCTGCAGGATGGCGTCCCGGTCCTGGCACTTGGTGATCAAGTCCTCGTACGCGATGCGCCCGGCGTCGTACAACGCCATGAGATAGGCGTCCAGGGTGACCATGCCCCACTTGGCGCCCGTCTGAATATCCGACGTGATCCGGAAGGTCTTGCTGTCGCGGATCAGGGCCTGGATCGAGGGGGTGGAAATCATCACCTCGAAGGCCGCCACCCGGCCGGGCTGGTCCGCGCGAACCAGCAGCACCTGGCTGATAACCGCGACGATGCTCGAAGCGAGCTGGGTGCGAATCTGCTCCTGCTGGTTGGTGGGGAAGGCGTCCACGATCCGGTCCACGGTGCGGGCGGCCCCGGTGGTATGCAGCGTGGCAAACACCAGGTGGCCGGTTTCCGCGGCGGTGATGGCCGCTTCCATGGTCTCCAGGTCCCGCATTTCGCCCACGAGCATCACATCCGGATCCTGACGCAAACCGCGCCGGAGCGCCTCGGAAAAGGACGGCACGTCCACGCCCAACTCGCGCTGGGTGACAATACTGCGCTTGTGCTCGTGATAATATTCAATGGGATCTTCAATGGTAATGATATGGCAATCCCGCTCGCGGTTGATGACGTTGATCATGCTGGCCAGCGTCGTGGTCTTGCCACTGCCCGTCGGCCCCGTCACCAGGACCAGACCGCGCGGCCGGAAGAGCAGTTCCTTGATCTGGTGGGGCAGACCGATTTCCTCGAGGGTCATGAGTTTGGACGGGATCTGGCGCAGCACCATGCCGATCATGCCCTTTTGCTTGAGGACACTGACGCGGAAACGGGCCGCCTCGCCGAAACCGAAACCGAAGTCCGTCCCCCCGCCCTCCCGGACGGTCTGCTGGTGGGCTTCGGAGGTGATGGACTTCATCAGGCGGTCCGTATCCTCGGGCCGCAACGGATCCGCATCCAGGGGATGCATGTGGCCATTGAGGCGCAGCACCGGGGGAATCCCCACCGCCAGATGGAGGTCGGAGGCCCCCTCATCCACCACCAATTGCAGCAGATCGCTCATGGACAAATCATCGGCGTTCATCCGGCTCATCAGTGCGAGTCTCCCATGGTTACGCGCAGCACTTCCTCCAGCGTGGTGGCGCCGGACAACACCTTGCGCAAGCCGTCCTCACGCAGGGTCCGCATGCCCAGTTCCCGCGCGCGCTGGCGCAGCTCCGCCGCCCCCACCACTTCGAAAATCATGTGGCGGATTTCATCGTTCATGACGAATACCTCGAAGATGCCGATCCGGCCCCGGTACCCCGTCAACCCGCACTCATTGCAGCCGCGCCCATGAAACAACTTCGCCTCCGCCAACTGCTCGGCCGCCGGCCCCAGCAAACGCAATTGGGCGTCCGTGGGCTTGACTTCCTCGCGGCAATGCTCGCAGATGCTGCGCACCAGGCGCTGGGCCATGATCGCGCGGGTCGAGGAGGCCACCAGGAACGGCTTGACGCCCATGTCAATCAGCCGGGTCACGGCGCTGGGGGCGTCGTTGGTATGCAGGGTGCTGAGCACCAGGTGACCGGTCAGGGAGGCATTGATGGCAATCTCTGCGGTTTCCAAGTCGCGAATTTCACCAATCATGATGATGTTGGGCGCCTGGCGCAGGATCGAACGCAGGGCCGCGGCGAAGGTCAGTCCGATATCCGAGCGCACATGCACCTGGTTGACGCCGGCCAACTGATACTCGACCGGGTCTTCCACCGTAATGATCTTGCGATCCGGCCGGTTGATGTAATTCAGGCAGGCATACAGGGTCGTCGTCTTACCCGACCCCGTGGGGCCGGTCACCAGCAAAATGCCGTCCGGCAAGGCAATCAGGCGCTCGAAGGTCTGCTGATCGTCGGACAGGAAACCCAGCTTGGGCAGGCCCAGCATCAGGCTCTGTTTGTCCAGAATACGCATGACGATGCTTTCGCCATGGTTGGTGGGAATGGACGAAACGCGCAAGTCCAGATCGCGCCCCATGACGTTCACCTGGATGCGGCCGTCCTGCGGCAGGCGCTTTTCGGCGATTTTCATGTTGGACATGATCTTGACCCGGCTGATAATGGCCGACTGGAGACGCTTGGGCGGGGACTCCACTTCGTGCAGCACCCCGTCAATCCGGTAGCGCACCCGGAATTGCTTGGCCAGGGGCTCGAGATGAATATCCGAGGCCCGGTTGCGGAAGGCTTCCAGAATAATGAGACTCACGAGCTTGATGATCGGCGCGTCGGATTCCGTGGCATCAGCGCCTTCAATCATGTCGGCCATGCCGCTGGTGGGCATGGCCACCGTGCCCTCGGTGATTTCCTGCATCAGGTCTTCCACCGTCGCGGCCGACATGGCGTAGTAATGATTCAGGGCGATTTCAATTTCCTGCTTCGGCGCAATCACACCCTCGACATTGCGCTTGAGGACGTACCGCAGCCCGTCCAGGGTCTCCACATCCAGCGGATCGCTCAGGGCGACCGTCAAGGCCGCCTCCGTCTTGTACACCGGAATGACCTTGTAGCGCCGGGCCACTTCACCCGGAATCAGATCAATGACCTCCTGGGATATGTCCTGCCCCTGCAGACTGATGACTTCCATCCCGAATTGGTTCGCCAACGCCTTGAGCACGTTGAGCCGCGAAACGACCCCCGACTCGTCCAGCACGTCCACCAAATCCTTCTGACTGCTCCGCGCCGCCTCGACCGCATCCCGCCCCTGCTCGGTCGTGATCAAACCGACGCTCTCGAGAATCTCCGCGATGTACTCGTCGTTGGCCGTCAAAATGCACCGTCCGGGTTCGGGCAACCGTTGTAAAATCTTGTGGCGATCATGCCCGAAAACTTAGCGGAACAGGAATCGCTCTGTCAATTGTTTTTCACTGGTCACTGATCACTGGTGACTCGCCCAACGCCGGCCGGGTCTCAACCCGCACCGCGCGCGTACGGGCGATCAGCAAGCGTCCCTGTTCCTCGACCAACAGCAGCACCAGGTTGATGGGGGCGCCCGGCGGCAGTTCGTCCAGCAGCCGGCCGACATCATCCAGGCGATGGACCTCGGTCTGATTAATCTGGAGCAAGCGGGCGCCCGGCGGCACCTCCCAGCGCGCAAGGGGACTGTCCCGGTGGATTTCGAGGATGGGCAGCCCGCGGCGGATGGGCGCGGCCGCGCCCAGGGGACCGTCCAAAGCGCCCAGCAAGAGCCCCAAACGCTCGGCGGCCAGCAATTCGCCGTCCGGCCGCGGCCGGGGCCGCAGCCGCGCGTCCAGCTCCAGCAGGCCATCGTCCCGGGCCACCTGTAACGTCACCCGCTCATTGATGCGGCGCCCGGCCAGCACGTGATAGGCGTCCAGCAGGGCGTTGACCGGCCGCCCATCCAGCGCCAGCACCCGGTCCCCCACCCGCAAACCAGCCTGCTGTGCCGAGCCGTCCGGGTCCAGCGCCGTAACCTCGAGGCCACCGTCCGGCGCGGGCGCCCAGGTCACCCCCCAGGCCACGCCCCGGGCCGTTTCCGGCGTGAGCCAGTCCTCGAGCAACCCCCGCACGCGCGAGATCGGCACGGCAAAACCGATGTTCTGCCCCTGCTCGTAGAACGCCACGCTGATCCCAAGCAATTCGCCATCCAGATTCACCAGGGGGCCGCCGGAATTGCCCGGGTTGACCGCTGCGTCAATCTGCAATATGTCGCGGAACAACACCTGGCCCCCGTGACGCGCCTCGCGATTGATGCCGGAAAGCACCCCCACGGAGACCGAATGGCCCAGCCCGAACGGATTGCCCACCACAATGACCGTCTCGCCCAGCAACGGCGGCTCGGCCGCGGCCAGCGGCAAGACGGGCAGCGGCGCGTCGGCCTCGATCTTGAGCAAGGCCAGATCCCCGGTTTCATCGCCGGCCAGACGCTCGGCCTCATAGGTGGTCCCATCCGCCAACGTGACCTGGATGCGCGAAGCGCGCTCGACCACATGATAGTTCGTCAGGATGTATCCGGCCGCGTCAATGATCACCCCCGACCCCAGGCTCTGCTGAGGCTGATACCCCGGCGTGGGACCGCCCAGGAATTCACGCAGCCATTGTTCCATCAGGTCGCCGCGCCGCCGCCGCAGCGGATCATCGTAGCGCACCGAGACCATCCGTTCGGTACCGATGTTGACGACCGTCGGCAGCGCCCGGCTGACCGCCCGCACCACCGGTGTGACCCGCGCACTGCCGGTCGCCACCGGGAGCGCCTCCGCCCCCGCCGCGCTCACCCACACGCCCCAGCCGAGCAGCAGAGCCAGTCCCACCCGCGTTTTCATGCGACCAACTGATTTTCCATGGCGTAGCGCATCAAATCGGCGTTGGTGCGCAGGGCCATCTTCTCGATAATATGCGCGCGATGGGTACTGACCGTCTTGACGCTCAAGTGCATCCGGGCGGCAATTTCACCAACGGTCAGCCCGCCGGCAATGGCCAGAAAAACCTCAAATTCACGGGGCGAAAGCCGCTCGTGGGGCAGACGCGCCGGTTTGCCCTGGCTCAAGTCCTCCGCCAGGCGGGCCGCCACCTCCGAGGTGATGTAGCGACCGCCGCCGGCAATCCGGCGCAACGCAATGACCAACTCCTCGGCGACACTGGTCTTGGCCAGGTAACCGGCCGCGCCCGCTTGCAAAGCCCGCAGGGCAAACCGCTCTTCGGGATGCACGCTGACCATCAAGACCTTGACCTCGGGCCGCTCGGCATGAATCTGACGCAGCACCTCGAAGCCGTTCTGGTCCGGCAGGCCGATATCGAGGGCGACAACATCCACGGGGTGCGACCGCACCTTGGCCAGGCCCTCGTGGCCCGTGCCCAGCGCCGCCACCACCTCAAAGTCGCCGGCTTCGCGCAGCAGATCCTGCAAGCCGTGGCGGACAATCGGATGGTCATCAATTATGACAATGCGAATCATGAGGGATCTCCTTTACCATTACCTATACAGCCGGGCGGACAGGTACGCGGAATCCACGCCCGGCAGCAAACGCCGCCTGCGGGACGGTTGGTCAGGGTGACCGTGCCCCCCAGAGCGGCCGCGCGGGACTGCATGTGCATCAGCCCGAAAGTCGGGCGTTGCGTCGCGGCTGCGGCCAGGCCGCACCCGTCGTCACTGACCTCCAACCCGTACCCGGCCGCATCCGCCGTCAGGTCAATCCACACGGTACGGGCCCGGGCATGCCGGATGACGTTGGTGAGCGCCTCCTGCAAAATGCGAAACAGCGCTGTGCCGATACGCTCGGGCGGCGGGTCATCCGCGGTGAAGCCGGTCAGGGATAATTCACAAGCCAGCTCCGTCTGCGCGGTCAACTGTTCCACCCGCCAACGCACGGCCTCGACCAGGCCCAGGCGGTCCAAAACACTCGGCCGCAACGCCTGGGCCACCGTGCGCAAAGTCTGCAGCATCTCGTCGTTGACTTGCAGCAATTCCAGCAGGCGCGCCTGCAAATCCGGCAGGCCGACCCCGCGCGCCGCCGCCTGCTGGATGCGGACCAGCCCGATGCGCAATACCGTGACCAACTGGCCCAGGTCATCATGAATCCGCCGGGCCAAACGGGTGGCCTCTTCTTCACGCACCTCGTCAAGATGCAGATTAAACCGCTCGAGTTGCGCGCGCGCGCGCATCAGCTCCGCGAACGCCTGGCGCAGGACTTCGTCCAACTGGCTGATTTCATCCGGGCGCCGCGGCGCCGGCTCAGGACGGGGCCGATTGGCCGCGTCGGCCTGGGGCAGGGTCTTGACATCGGCGGCCAACTGCCGCAGACGGCGACCAGCCAGGCGTTCGACCATGGCCCAGGCAGCGCCCAGGGTCAGGACCGCGATGCCCATGAAATACAGCGTCAGGCGCAGGACCATTCGCAGAGCCAGGGCCAGCAGCTCGCGGGGAACGATGGCCACCAGGCGGAAGACCGGGCCGGGCGCGGCCGTCTCAATCGTGACCGCCCCCAGCAGCTCCCGCCGGCTCAACACCCGGATCTCGGTCTGTACCGCCGGCTGATGGTGCGCGGCCTGGCAGGGAAGAGCCGCCCCGAAGGCCGCGCCCTGAATCTCAAGCAGCAGGGGCAACTGCGTGGCCTGGCGCCATTGGTCCAGTAAGGCCTCGGTGACGCGGCGGCCCATGACGTATGCGCCCCGGGACGGGCCGGCATCGTTGCTGGTCAAAATGGGATGGGCCGCCAGCAACCAGGGCTCGCCGCCCAACACAAGAAAAGCATTCTGCGGCTGACCCGCCCGCGCGGCCTGCAAAAGCGGGCAGCGCGGTTCGAGATGCGCGCGCAAATCCGCCGGCACCGGCACAAATTCCTTTTGCGCTTGATCGTACACTTGCCATGCCACCACCTGTCCCGCCACATCGGTGATCAGCATCAAGTCAATCTGACTGCCCGCGAAACTCTCCGGCACCCAATTCGACCGCAGGTAGCGCTCATCGCGCTCGACAACAAACTCGTAGGTGTCGTCCCACGCGCCCCAGTCATAAACCTTGGCGGCCAGCCGACTTTGCTCATCGCGCAGCAATACCTCGATCCGCCGCAGATTACGCTCCATCTGGCTCCGCTCCAGCGCCACCTGGGAACGCAAGAACAACCCGGCACTGAGCAGCAGCGCCCCCCCCAGCAACGGCAGAATCACCGCCGCCAAACCCCAGAAAAGCTTGACGCGCAGGGCCATCCCCCGCCCCGCCTCCCCCGCCAGCCCCCACCGTGTTGATCTGTCTCCGTCCATCCCCAACTTGTTAGCCCAATCTCCGCCCGCTTTCAATCCGCAACTTGCCAATCCCCGGCCTCTAAAAAAAAGCTTGCCCACCGTAGCGCCCTGCGCTACTCCAATGAATAAGCACGAGGCACAGGCGGGATGCAATTGGGCAACGACACAGCGATACGGAACATGGCAAACGAAAAACCCGGGCCAGTCCCCGGGGCCACGGCGCCCGGGAGTCGGCCACAACCCGCTCCGGGCCGCCACGCCGCGGCGGGGGCGGCCCGCGCGGACGGCCGCGCACGGGTTCTGATCGCGGATGATGATCCCCATGTGCGCGACCTGCTGGCCTGCGCCTTGAAAAGCTTCGGCCACGAGACGGTCACCGCCGCCAACGGCCCCGAAGCCGTCGAAGTGTTCAGCGCCCGTCCACACGAATTCATCCTGGTGCTGCTCGGTTTCGAAATGCCCGGCTTGAATGGCGAGCAAATCTTCCTGCATCTGCGGGCGCTCCGCCCCGACCTGCCCGTGATTCTCATTTCAGGCTACGCCCCCGCGGCGCCCCTCGAGCGCATGCGCGCCGCCGGCCTCAACGCCGTCATCCACAAACCATTTAGCATCGGCGCGCTCCGCGCCGCCTGCACCCGCCACATTGACGCAGTCCAAGATCCCGCCCCGCCGCCGCTGAACGACGCCGAAGAGGCCTTGACTGCCGCCGGCTGAAACGGCCTACACTGCGTCCAGCCCCTCCGGCGCCACAGCCGCCTCCGGTTGGGCCGCAACCTGCGCCTCGAAACGCGGCAGTTGATGCTCAATGGCCAGCGCAATCAACTCGTCCAATTGGACCTTCACCTTCTCCGCGATGTCATGCAAACGATCCGACAACTCCCGCGGCAGATCCACGACCACATTGACCAGCTCCGTCCCATCCTCCTGCATATCTACCTCCGTATTGCACCCGATTGCACCTCGTGTAACACATCGCACTACTTCAGACAAGCACTGATTTTCCTCGGGCGCGAGAAAGGTTTGCCGGCCGTCTGCCCCAGTCGCCCGCCATTCCCACCACCTCTCTTCCCGTTACTCGCCACCCTTAATCGGATACGCTTACGCGATTTCCTTCCCTCGTTCCCATGAGTCCCGAACACTGCAAACCGCCCACGTCTATACCACAAGGCTTGCGACAAAGCTTGATAGACACCGCTTCTGGGTCCCCAATGTCCCGATTTCTCTCGCTCCCGAAAAATCAGAGCATGCGGCGGAGGCCGGACTGATCACTGGACACTCAAAACTGATCACTGCCCCCCTCCCTTCCGCGGTGATATTCTTTTGTCTTGCATTCCCCCGCCTGTTCAATGATAAGATGGTTCCAAATGCGAAAAGAAGCGTCATTGCCAGTCAGACTAGACCGCGACGTCAAGCTGCGTCTGCGGCAAATCTCGGACCAGATGGGTTTAACCGCATCGGCGGCAGTACGATTATTGGTACGGTCGTTCGTCGAGGAATACGACCGGACGGGGGGGCGGCTGGTCCTGCCGCCCCGGTGGCAAACGACCGGGGCGCCCTCCCGCGGCGCGCCGAGCGACCGCGCCGGCAACCTGCGCCAGGCCGCTGAACCGCGCGCGCGCTACGGCAATCAATAATCAGTAATGACCGAGCGGGAAATGTCGGTTTCGAGCCGGGACCAACTGGGGCTGGTGCAGGCCTGCGCCGCGCGCGGGGCACCGTTGCGCTTGCCGGCACGGGGCTACAGCATGCACCCATTCATCCGCGACCGGGATGTGCTGACCATCGAGCCGTTGGGGCCCGCCACGCCGCGCCTGGGCGAAATTCTGGCCTTCCGCCACCCGGTCCAAGGCGGACTGGCCATTCACCGGCTGGTGGGTCGCACCGCGGCGGGCTGGCTGCTGAAAGGCGATAATTGCGAGGCTGCGGAGGGCGCGGTGACGCCGGACGCAGTCTACGGCCGGATTACCCGCATCGATCGCGGGGGGCG
>JAIPIQ010000065.1 GCA_021734645.1 Fidelibacterota bacterium
CGCCCTCCTGACTCCCCCCCACGGTCCCGCCGTCATGATTGACGCCGGTCCCGCCCGTGAAGCCGAACGAATCCTGCGACAGGCCCGCGCCCGCGGCGTCAACCGCCTGGCGGTCCTCGTCTTGACCAAGCCCGACGCCGATTTTGTCGGCGGCGCCGCGGCCTGGATCGAACGCGGTTTGGTGCAGGAAATCTGGACAACGCCCGATCCCGGCCGATCTCCCGTTTTCACGCGCCTGCTGGCCCAGGCCCGCGCGCACAACCTGCCCGTGCGGGTGCTGGCCGCGGGGGAACAGGGACGCTGGCCCGGCGGTCTGACCTGGGAGGTCCATAACCCGCCCGCGGCAACCGCCGCTCAACCCGCCGCCGGTCCGCTGGTGCTGCGGGTGGGCGCCGGATCACAGGCGGTCTGGTTCATGACGGCCGCCTCGAGTACCCTCGAGACCGAACTGGCCGCCCGACCCTTCGAGGCCGGCGCAACGGTGCTGGTGCTCAGTCAGCACGGCGCCGCCGGCGCCGCCCAACCAGACTGGCTGGCGCGCGTGCGGCCCGACTGGGTGGTCATCAGCGTCGGCGCCGGGAATTACGAGGGCGCCCCCGCGCCCGCCGTGCTCGAGGCCCTCGCCAAAGACGGCTGGCCCGTCTGGCGCACCGATCTGGCCGGCGCCTTCACCCTGCGCTGGATCCCGTGATCAGCAAGCGCAAACAACGAAATACACGAAAGACACGAAAAGGAGGACGAATGTCCCGTGCGACGCCCACGCGCGACGCAGGGAGGCACGGGGAAGCAGTGATCAGTTTTCAGTGACCACTGATTCTGAATTGGACGTTCGATGTTCCGCTGTTTGCCGTTCTTCCGTTTCTTCTCCGTGTCTCCGTGGTAAAAACTTCCTTGCTGTGAGTCACGCCAACGCTGGCAATGGAAGGTAATCGCGACCCAACCGTTGGTTCCCTCAAGAACAGAACATCCCGCCCCTTCCAAGAGATTCGAGTGTACGAGTACGGATATCTTCGCGCATCCGGCGCGCCCTCGCGCCAAGCCCCGCGAAGCACCGCCGACAGGATATGAGAGTCAGGGCGGGCGATGATGAGCGGGCAGAGAGTGCCTCCCCACGTACTCTTACACCTACTCCTACACGCCGATCTCTTCATTCATTCGGCAGATTACGCAGTAAATGATCCCCACAAAAACCCCCGAAGGACCCTTACTGAACACTGCCCCTCTGCGCGCCGCGCGGCGGCCGGTGTCCTGGTGTTTGACGGGCTTGACAGGCCGGGAGGGGGGACACATAGTGAGCGGATAAAAGCCCGTAATGGATAACGGCGCGGAGCAGGATGATCATGGGAAAGACGATTTACGAAAAAATCTGGGACCGGCACTTGGTGAAAGATTTGGGGCGTGGCCAGGCCCTGTTGTATATTGATCGGCATTTGGTACATGAGGTCACCAGTGCGCAGGCCTTCGAGGGGTTGCGGCTGGCGGGGCGGCGCGTGCGTCATCCTGAGCTGACGTTTGCCACGATGGACCACAACGTGCCCACGGATCCGGCGCGGACGATCACGGATCCGGTGGCCCGCGAACAGGTCGAGGCGCTCGAAAGCAATTGCGCCGAGTTTGGCGTGACCCTGTATGGCATGGACAGCCCGGATCAGGGCATCGTGCACATGATTGGTCCGGAGCTGGGCCTGACGTTGCCGGGCACCACGATTGTCTGCGGCGATTCGCACACGGCCACCCATGGAGCTTTCGGCGCGCTGGCGTTCGGGATCGGGACCAGCGAGGTCGAGCATGTGCTGGCCACCCAGACCTTGCGCCAGCAGCGGGCGCGCACGTTCCGGATCGAGTTTTGCGGGCGGCTGCCCCGGGGCGTGACGTCCAAGGACATGATTTTGAAATTGATCGGTGAGATTGGCGCGGCGGGCGGCACGGGGTACGTGCTCGAATACGCGGGCGCGGCGGTGCGGGCGCTTTCCATGGAAGCGCGCATGACGATTTGCAACATGAGCATCGAGGCGGGCGCCCGCGCGGGACTGATTGCGCCGGACGACATCACTTTTGCCTACCTGGCGGCGGGCGACCGGCCGTTTGCGCCGCGCGGCGCGGCCCTCGAGCAGGCCCTGGCCGATTGGCGCACACTGCCCAGCGACCCGGATGCGGCCTACGACCGGACCCTGACGCTGGATACCGACCGCCTGGCGCCGCAGGTGACCTGGGGCACCAGCCCGGGTCTGGTGGCCGATGTGGACGGGGTGATTCCCGCGCCCGGCGCGGTGCCGAATTATGCCCGCGCCGATGTCGAGTCCGCCCTGGCCTACATGGGGTTGACGCCCGGCACGCGCATCACCGACATTGCGCTCGATACCGTTTTCATCGGCAGTTGCACCAATGGCCGCATCGAGGACTTGCGGGCGGCGGCGGCCATCTTCAAGGGCCGGACGGTTGCGCCGGGCCTGCGGGTGATGGTGGTGCCTGGCAGCGACCCGGTGCGCCGCCAGGCCGAGGCGGAAGGGTTGGACCGCATATTCAAGGCGGCTGGCGCGGACTGGCGGCTGGCGGGGTGCAGCATGTGCCTGGCCATGAATCCCGACCGTCTGGCGCCCGAAGAGCGCTGTGCCTCGACCTCGAACCGCAACTTCGAGGGGCGGCAGGGCAAGGGCGGGCGCACGCATCTGGTCAGTCCGGTCATGGCCGCGGCGGCGGCCATCGCCGGCCACTTTGTTGACATACGCACATGGAACGGCTAAGGCCGCGCCAGGAGGTTGCTCTCATGGAAGCATTCACCCGGCATACGGGCATCGTCGCGACGCTGGATCGCGCCAACGTGGATACGGACGCCATCATCCCCAAGCAATATCTGAAGTCCATTCGCCGCACGGGCTTTGAGGTGGGCCTGTTTCACGACTGGCGCTATCTGGCCGACGGCAGTCCCAATCCCGACTTCGAGCTCAATCGCCCGGCGTATCGCGGCGCCTCGATCCTGCTCACCCGCAACAACTTCGGCTGCGGCTCGAGCCGTGAGCATGCCGTCTGGGCCGTGGTTCAATATGGCTTCCGGGTGGTGATTGCGCCCCGGCGCGGCGCGGGCGACGCGCTGGTGCCGGCGTTCGCCGATATCTTCCGCAACAACAGCGTCAAGAACGGGCTCCTGTGCATCGAGCTGGACGAAGCCGCGGCCGAGACCTTGTGGGCGGCGGTGCGGGCTGAGCCCGGCATGCAGGCCACGGTGGACCTCGCGGCGCAGACCATCGCCCTGCCGCCGGATAATCCCGCGCCGCTGCGTTTCGAGATGGATCCGGGCGTCAAGGATTATCTCTTGCGCGGGCTGGATGAAATTGCCATGACCCTGTCCCTCGAGGCCGATATTGCCGCCTTCGAGGCCCGGCATGACAACCAGTTGGCGGGGGCCGTCGCCGCGCCGCCGCTCGATTTGGGGTTGGGAGGCGTAACATGAACGCCGCGCGCCACGGGGCGCTGTGCCTCACCCTCGTGTGGTTGGCGGGGGGCGGGATGGCCCGCGCGAATCCGGTCGAGGTGCACGTTACAGCCGACCGGGTCAACCTGCGCGCCCGCGCGGATTTGAATGCCGAGCAGGTGGGGCAAGTCAACCAGGGCGACGCGCTGCAGGCCCGGGAGCTGGGCGCGGAGTGGATTCCCGTGGCCGCGCCCGGCCAGGTACCCGCCTGGGTGCACCAGGAATTCATTGCCGACGACCAGGTTCAACCCCGGACGCTGAATGTGCGCAGCGGTCCCGGTATGAACCATGCCGTGCTGGGCACCCTCGAACGCGGCACGCCCGTCCGGGTGGTCTCCACGTTCGGGGAATGGCTGCAAATCGCCCCCACCGCGGAGCTGACCGTTTTCATCCACCGGGACTTCGTCGAAGTGTTTCGTCCGGCTGACCGCCAGGCCCGCGCCCAGGCCCGCCCCGGCCTGCCCCCCGCCGCCATCGAAGCCGGGCCGCCGCCCGCCGCCGAGGATGCGCGCCGCGGTGTGCGTCGCCGCCCGACGGTCCAGCCGGTGATCGTGCCGCCGATTCCCGCTGAACCGCCGCCCTATCAGCGCGTGCTGGGACCCGCGCGCTCAACCCGCGCGCCCGCTCAACGCGGCCCGGATCCCGCCGCCCCGGCCGCCGCGCAGCCGCCCGCGCCCGGCCCCCAGCCCGGCGGCCTGGTTTCCATTCGGGCGGACATCCCCACCCACTGGCGTTTGATCCCCCTCGAAGGCCAGGGCAAGGAAGTCGAGCAGCAGGGCACCCTGCGTTACCATCTGATCGCCATCGGCATGCCCACCCGCCACCGCCTGACCCGCCCAACCGATGCCGGCCCCGCCACCATCTGCTACCTCCACGGCAACCGCGACCAACTCCGCGATTGGGTCGGCAGCGAGCTGCTCGTGCGCGGCCGCGAGTACTGGCTCGAAGGCTATAAGCACCCCGTGATCGTCCTCGAACAAATCAGCCCCGTCGCGGCGCCCTGACCCCTGTGACCCCATCCTTTCCCAGACGCAGGTCATGCGCATCCTGATTCTAGGCGCCGGCGCCACCGGCCGAACCCTCGCGGTCACCCTGAGCGAAATGGACCATGATCTGGTCCTGGTGGATTCCGACGCCGAAGCCTTGGCGGCGGTCGAGCGCAGCGCGGACGTCATGACCATCCAGGGGCAGGGGAGCAGTCCCGTCACCCTCGAGGAAGCTGGCATCGGCAAGACGGATCTCCTGCTGGCGGTCACCAACCGGGACGAGGTCAACATTCTGGCCTGTCTGTATGCCCATGCCGCGGGCGTGCGCACCAAGGTGGCGCGGATTGCCGATACCGACTACCTGGCGGCCTCGCGCTGGGACTGGTCCGCGCTGGGGCTCGATCTATTGGTATCCCAGAGCCAGGAATGCGCCGATGAAATCCGGATGATCCTGCGGCATCCGGGGGCGGTGGATGTGGTGGACATCCTGGAAGGCAAGATTCTGGCTGTCGGGTTGCGGGTGCTGGCCGAATCGCCCCTGGCGGGCAAGACCCTGCTCGAGGTGGGGCAGGCCCATGCCATCGTGACGCGCTCGCGGGTGATGGCCCTGTTGCGGCGCGGCAAGCTGCAGATTCCCCATGGCAATACCCGGCTGCTGGCGGGCGATGAAGTGTACGTCGCCCTGCGCGCCGCGGACGTGGATCCGTTTCTGGATTGGGCCTTGCCGGAGCGGCCAAGCCGGGGCCGGGTGATCGTGGCCGGCGGCGGCGGGATCGGCCTGGCCCTGGCCGCCGCCCTCGAGCAGGAAGGACAGGGCAGGAACGTGGTGCTCATCGAACAGGATGCCCGCCGGTCCGAATTGGCCGCCTCCACTTTGCATCGCACCCTCGTACTGCGGGGGGATGCCTCTCACCGCGAAACCCTCGAGGAAGCCGGCTTGAACGCAGGCGCCGCGTTCGTCGCCCTGACCGGCGACGATGAATTGAATATCGTCTCGTGTGTGCTGGCCAAGGAAATGGGCGCGGCCTGGACCGTGGCCCAGGTGGGCAATCCCGAGTATGCGCCCATCATCCGCCACATGAAATTGCTGGATCGCGTGACCAGTCCCTATACCACCATGATCAATGTCATCCTGCGGTTTGTGCGCGGGCGCAATGTCCGGGCCGCGACGCTTTTTCAATCCCTGCCCGGTGAAATCCTCGAGGTCGAGCTGGGGGTGGCGAGCAAGTGGGCGGGCCGGGCGCTGCGCCAGGTGCCCCTGCCGCCCGGCGCCATCATTCCGTTGGTGCAGCGCGCGCGTGAGGAATTCATTCCGGGGGGCGATTTCGTGCTGGCTGCCGGCGATCGGTTGGCGGTGTTTGTCGAGCCGGAGATCGCCACCCGGGTGGCGGCCCTGTTGAAGAAATAGGATGGGCGGGTTGTTCCGATGAATACACGCGCGGTGGCCCATCTCATTTCCTTCATGTTGATGGTGATTGCCCTGGCGATGCTGGGGTGCGCGGGGGTGGCCGTGCTGTCCGGCGATCCGCCCGCGGCCGTGCGGGCGCTGGTCATTTCGGCCGGGCTTGTGTTCGGGGTTGGCGCGGCGCTGTCGCGCGGGACGCGCGGGCCGTTGGAATTATCCCGCCGGGATGGCTTTGGCATTGTGGCGTTTGGCTGGGTGGCGGCGGCGGTGGCGGGCGCCCTGCCTTACCTGCTGGCTGGCGTCATCCGCCAGCCCGTGGCCGCCTTGTTCGAGTCCATGTCCGGACTGACGACCACCGGGGCCTCTGTACTCACGGATCTGGAGGCGCTGCCGCGGGGGATTTTATTCTGGCGGGCCCTGACTCACTTTTTCGGGGGGATGGGGGTGTTGATCATGTGCGTGGCGATTCTGCCGTTCCTCGGCGTGGGAGGAATGCAGATCTACCGTGCGGAAATGCCCGGGCCGTCCAAGGACCGCCTGGCGCCGCGGATCACCACCACGGCCAAGCTGCTCTGGGGCGTGTACGTGGCGCTGATTGCCGCGCAAACGGGGCTGTTGATGCTGGGGGGGCTTTCCCTGTTCGACGCCCTGTGCCATGCCTTTGCCACCCTGGCCACCGGCGGCTTCTCGACCCGCACCGCCAGCCTCGGGGCCTTCAACAGCGTATATATCGAGGTGGTCACCATCCTCTTCATGTTCCTGGCCGGGGTCAATTTCTCTCTGCATTACCGGGCGTTGAGCGGCCAGGTGCGCGCCTATTTCCGCGACCCGGAATTCCGCTTCTACTGCGGCATCTGGCTGGTGTCGGGCCTGGTGCTCAGCGCCAGTGTCTGGCGGACGGTCTATCCCGGCTGGGGCCAGGCTCTCCGGAGCGGCTTCTTCCAGGGCACTTCGATCCTGACCACCACGGGCTTCGCCACCGCGGATTTTGACGCCTGGCCCGCCGCGTCCCGCCTGCTGCTGGTTCTGCTCATGTTCATTGGCGGCTGCGCGGGCTCGACCGGCGGCGGCATCAAGCACTTGCGCCTGTTGGTGGTCATCAAGATGGTTCTGGGGGAAATCATGTTGTTCATGCGCCCGCAGGCCGTCGTGCGGGTCAAGGTCGGGGGGCGCGTGTTGCCGCCCGGCGCGGCCGCCAACATCGGCGCGTTCTTCACGCTCTTCCTGCTGCTCTTCGCCCTCAATACCCTCCTGATGACTTTCTACACGCCGGATCTGGCCACTGCGGCCTCGTCCGTCATTGCCGCCATGGGCAATATCGGCCCCGGCCTGGCGGCCGTCGGCCCCACCCAGACCTACGCCGCCATCCCGGATCCCGGGCAATTGATTCTGACCTTCTGCATGCTGCTCGGGCGCCTCGAAATCTACACCGTGCTCATCGTCCTCCTGCCCGGTTTCTGGAAGAAGTAGCCGGGTCGCAGAGTGGCGGGAGCATCCTGCTCCCGCTTCTGGATGAGGGAGCTGGAAGCTCCCCCCACTCTGGATCGTCTCGGCCCACCTACGGCCTCGCGGCGGCCTCGTAGTCGTTGGTCATTTGCGGTCATGGGCTCCTTATGGTGGCGGGAGCATCCTGCTCCCGCTCTTGGATGAGGGAGCTGGAAGCTCCCCCCACTTTAAAGTAGTCCACCAATACCGGCGCATTTTTCATTGATCGTCACGCTTGCCGCGCCATCTTCTTTTCAGTAGATTACAGAAGTATGTGGCCGGGAACCAATTTGAATGAACGAGTACGGAACACGCGCGGAAATATGACGGGACAGAATCACAAATGCGGGGCTTGCATCCGCCTGTTGCTGGGCCTGTTTGTCCTGGCGCTGGGGTCGGGGCGGGCGCTGGCGCTCGAGGACGGGCTCTATGCCGTGTTTGAGACCAGCCTGGGCAGTTTCACCGGGCGCCTGGACTACGTCGCCGCCCCCCTGACGGTGGCCAATTTCGTCGGGCTGGCGGAAGGCGCGCAGGAATGGATGGAAGTGGACACCGGCGCCGTGCGGACGACCCCGTTCTATGACGGGATCATTTTTCACCGGGTGATCACCAATTTCATGATCCAGGCCGGCTCCCGCAACCAGCAGGGCACGGACGGCCCCGGGTATCGTTTTCCCGACGAGATTCCCAACGGATTGCGGCATGATGCCGCCGGTAAGCTTTCCATGGCCAACTCCGGCTTCGATTCCAACGGCAGTCAATTCTTCATTACGCTGGCGCCAACGGCCTGGTTGGACGGCAAGCACACGGTGTTCGGGCAGATTACGGACGGGATGGACATCGTGGCGGCCATTGGCGCGGTGACCACGGATGACGCGGACCGGCCACTCGAGGACGTCGTTATCGAGTCCGTTGAGATCTTGCGGATTGGCGTTGCCGCGGAGAATTTCCAGCCGGACGGCTGGCTGCCGCGGGCGGCCTATGCCCTGATCGCGGGGTTGCGGGTCGAGCCTGACCAGCACGTGCTGAACGTCGCACAGCAGGTGTTCGGGCAATATAATCTGCGGGTGTCTTTTGACCTGAACGCCTGGACCGCCTACACGTATCCGTTGCGCACCACAGAGCCGCCACCGGGTGAGTTGGCCATTGGGGGAACGGAGGGCCTGCGGCGATTATTCTATGGGGTAACGGAATGGACCTATCCCGGGAATGCCTATCCGCTGCCTACGCCCCACAATAAGACATTTCAGTTTGACTTCACGGGGCCGGCGTGGGTGGCGGGGATGTATGTGGATTATGTCTTTGACGATCAGGGCGAGGGTAGCATGACCTCCAACGTCACCGATCCGGGCGCAATTCTAGGATTTTATCATGAGGTGCTGGGGTATCCCAACCGGGCAATGCTTTTAGTCGCGGCATCCAATATCGGGCGGATTGATTATCGCTTGCAGTTCACTTCGGCCACCGGGGGAACCTTCTCCGGGATTATCAATGTGGCCGAGTATGCTACGAACGAAGCCGTCGGGGTTTTTACGGTAACGGACAACAGTCCGCCTGAGTAACCCGGTGCATTGGGCTCGTTGGGGACATAGACGTTGTGTCCTTCAATCCTTGTGGGGAGCCTGGTCGCCAGCTTTGTCGGTTCGGCAAGGATTTCGCACCGAGGCCCGGAGGCCCAGAGGCGCTGGGGGCATAGGGCATTCGACAAAGCTCACGACAAAGATTTTCAGTAACCGTTCAGGGACCATTTGCCGGGTCTGTCCCTCGATCCAACTATTATGATGGGCTTGACACCTATGGCCTACATTTGGCACTTTCTCACCATTAAGGAGTTGATTCGGGCGGGCTTTTAGTGGGTAGGCGCTTCGGGCCATCAGAATAGTGATTTCTGATCTGGCGGGGGACGACGATTTGACGTTTTACAGCCAGATAGACACCGGGAAAGGTAGGCGGCAGCGTTCCGTTCATGACGGGAAATTGCCCCAGTTATTGTACTGGTTTTGCAGCATGGTCTGGCTGTTGGGTGCGGTCACGATGGCGGCGTCGGCTGATCCGGTTCGGTTGGCGTTGCTTCCGTTTGGGGTCGAGCCAGGCGCAGAAACCAACCACTGGGCCGTTGCGCTGGCGGAAAGCGCCCTCTTGGCGGATTTCAGCCAGCAGGACGCCGTGGCCCTGGTTGAGCGCGCGGCGCTGGATCGCCTGCTGGAAGAACAGGCGGCAACGCTGGCCGAGCGCGACGGCGTGGCGCAATGGGTTCCGCTTTCAGGCGCGGAGGCGCTATTGCTGGGGTGGTTGAGCGGGTCGAACGGCGATTGGCGGATGCGATTGACACTGGTGGAAACCGCCTCCGGCAATCTGCTGCTGGAGGAAACACGCCCGTTCCACGATGGCGGCGAACTGGTCGAACAATGCGCTGAATTCGCGCTCCAGGCCGTCGCAAAGCTGGCGGAACTGCGCGTCGGTGATCTCCGGCCCGGCGTTGCGTTAATCGAAGTGCGTACATTCAGCCCATTGGCGCAACATCGCCTGCAATCCAGCGTGGGCGCATTGTGGGACGATCTGGAAGCGGTGGTGGCGGCGCGTCCCGCCTACCGGCTTTTGCGGCGGCGCCGTCCGTACGAGACGCGCCTCGAGTCGGAAATGGCGCTGGCGGGCTGGACGCGGGACGATCCAGCCGTGCGGGCGCGGGCGGCGGCTGTGGCGCTCGGCGTCGAGCTGATCGAGTTCTACGAACCGGGCCGGGACTGGTCGGGCACGCCCGTGCGGGCCCGGCTGATTTTTATGCCGTCCGTCGGCGCCCTGCGCATCGAGACCGTGGACGGACTTGCGGGCGATCTTGCGGGGTGGCGCCGCGCCATTTGCGCCGCAACCGACCGCGTGCTGACGGAACTCGAGGGGCTGGCGCCGATCTCCGCTGCCGAAGATCGAACCCGCGAAGCCTGGCGCATTTTTGAGTGGGCACTCGGCGCGGACGCCGTGCGCGATCTGATCACTGCCAGCGGCCATCACACCCCGCCGAGTGATTTTACGATGGGCGAGATCGAGCGCGACCGATTCTCTGCTGAGATGGCCGCAGCCCCAGCGCTGACTCCGGATAATTCACACACTATACTGATGAACGCGCACGGTCCGCAGCCGTCACCGCGAGATCGGTTGTTGACGGCCGAGATTCTGGAGCGGGTCCTGCAGCTCGATCCGATGCTGGCACTGGCGCGGCTTGAGTTGGCGCGGCATTACGCCGGGGCCGAGGAGCGCGCCTATCATCGTCGCGCCGCCGCCGCCTATGATATTTTCTTGGCGTCGCAGCCCCATATCCCTCTGTCACCCAAGGAGCAGAAGGCGCTGATGCGGCGACAGTATGGTCGTGAATCCTACATTTCGCTACGCCTCATCGTGCTGGAGGAGGCCGCCGGTTATCTCTATCTCCTGAATAGGGATAAGTACACGTCGGCGGTTCGAGAATATATTCTAACGCCCCCCATGCCGCGCACGTTACCCGACGATTTGCAATACGTCGGTTTCATACTGATGCGCGCACGGGATTTTAAAGGATTGGCTGAGTGGTATGAATTCCTCAATGAGATCTACGGGGCGCGACACGATGAATTCAATGTGGACTGCCCGTTGATCATGCACGCCGATTGTTTGAACGCTTCTGTCAGTGAAGACCAGCGTAAAGGGAAGGCCGCCGATGACCAAACGTTGCCGCTCCGGCTTGCCGCAGCACTGGAGCTTGTGGAACGGGCCAAGCGCGAACATGGCGATTTGTCGGTGGAGAAGTTTAGGATGCAGGAGGAATTTACGCGCCACGACTACAAGTATACGGACGCCGAAGATCGGTTGCGCATCGCCGCCGGGCTGGAGCCGATGGATTATCGGCTGGCGAATGGGCAGCGCCGTCGCGCGCCTGAAGAAGAAATGGCGGTGGATTGGGCGCCCGCGCTGAAACATATTCCCGGGTTGCCTTGCGAGCCGGTCTTACGGCCGAGCGACCTGACGCCGCCACGGCAGGGGATGCAGGAGTACGGATCGCTGATGGCCGTCGGCGGACCGGATCCCGCCCTGACCTTTTGGGGCGGCAGCCGAGATCAATACGTGCTGACGCGGGGAGAGCTGAATTGCACGTCTTGGCTGCCGCTGGTGACAACCAGTCAACCGGCGCGGGTCACGAAGATCATGACGGTGGACAAGAATGTTTGGCTGCTGACTCCTCAGGGGCTGTTGCAGTACCGTGATGATGGCAAAATGGCAAGATGGTGGACAGCCGAGGATGGCCTGCCGGAGACAAATCTGGTCAGCGGTTGCGTAAAAGACGGCGTGCTCTGGTTGGGCGGGCGAGTCGTTTTTTCACTCGATCTTCAGAGCGGACACGTCCGAACCTATCAGTATGTGGGCCTGGCGAAACCACGGCGGCCGTTGGACTGCGGGCCCGGATTCAACAGCTATGATAGCCTGCACTTTGTGGACCGATTTCTCTGCGCCCTGCTGGGAGATCGCCCCTATGCACTTGATCCCGAACAGGGCCAGTGGATGCCCATTGAAAACAAGGGGATTACGGCGGCGCCGACGCAGTGGCAGGATCGGCTCTGGATCGGCACGCCTCGCGGCCTGACAGAAGTGTTGGCAACGACCACGAATCTGGTGTTAGGCCTGCCTCAGGCATTGCCGCCCATTGTGGACCTGCCGCCGCTTGTTCAAGAACAAGTTACGGCGCTAACCGCGGACCAGCATGGAATCTGGCTGTTATCCACCGATGTGGCTGTGGCGCGCAACCGTCAAAGCAAAGGCTTCGTGCGTCAACATCGGGTATACTTCATCCGTTTTTATGATCCTGCCGAAGACGTTTGGCGGGGCCCCTGGCACGTGAAGCAATTAGACGGCAGAAGTGCGGACGGGCGGCCAACGGCTTTGCAGGCCCAGGGCGATTCCATTTGGATTCTGGGGGCGTTTCCACAACGATTCCACGCCGCCGACCTGCTGACCCTATAGCCTTTGCGCCCCCCTCCGACCCCATTACAGAGCTGTCGTTGTATTTCTTCAAATACAACGCTATGCGGCACCCTGCCCCCCCCATCCTAATCGCACTCTCTCCATCTCCGCTCCCATCGGTGTCGGCGTCGGAATCGGGATCGTTCCCCGCCGTGTACAGCGCCGGGTCCTCGTGAACGGCGTAGCCTCGTTGTCCGCGTTTCGTCAGCATCGCCACGATCCGGTCGAGCAGGGCTTTGCGGCTTGCGTTCTCATCGGATGGCTGCGCGATACACATCCAGTTTCTCGTTTCCGAATCCCATTTCACATCCGTTCGATACCGATTCCGATTCCGACCCCGACCCCGATTTCGCATCGCCAGCAACAGCGTAACGATCTGGTCCCGCTGCGCTTGGCCTGGAATGACACGAACAATTCACCCGCCTCAGTCGTCGTTCTCTTCATGAAATTCCCGACAAGGTGCGCGACAAAGATTGGGGGAAACCACTTCTGGGTCCCCAATGCGTCGAGTTCTCTCACCCCCGAAAAATCAGATCGTGCGGTGGCCGTCGCACAATCTGAGGCCCGGCTGAACACGGGACGATTTCATGCCGGCAACTTATCTGTCCCGCGCCCCAGTTCCGCGACGCGCAGGCAGGCCACGCAGCGGGCGGGTTCCTTTTCGAGGGGTTCGAGGGCCGGATCGGTTTGGTGGCAGGTTGGTTGGGCAAAGGGGCACCGGGGATGGAATCGGCAGCCGGCGGGGGGGTGGGCGGGACTGGGGACATCGCCGGGGAGGATCATCCGTTGGCGGGGTGCGGCGCCCAGGCGGGGCACGGCGGAAATGAGGGCGCGGGTGTAGGGATGCCGGGGCGTGTCGATCACGGCGGCGGTCGGGCCGATTTCGACCAGGCGGCCGAGATACATGACGGCGGTGCGGTGGGCGAGGTGGCGGACCACGCT
>JAIPIQ010000066.1 GCA_021734645.1 Fidelibacterota bacterium
TAGTCGAGGGTCGTTCCGTTTTCCGTATAGTGCTGGCGGTTGCCGATGGGGTCATAGGCCCAAGCAAAGCTGTCGGCGCCCATGAGCGCATTGGGGACTTCGCTTCTGGCGTTATAGGCAAAGCGATTTGTGACAACCCCGCTAAAGGTGTCAAGCCGTTCGGTGCGGCGACCCAAGGCATCATTCTGATACGCGAACTTGGATACCGTGCCGCCGGCCTGGTTGTGGACTTCAGTCAGGAGATCCCGGTTGGGCTCGTAGCTTCTCGTCAGGCCTGTATCTGGAATCGAATTGGTCCAACCGGCCAGCAGGTCGGACCCCTCCACATAGTGGTATTGCGCCGCCTGCCCGGCCACGGAAACAGCGTCGAACCGGCCGAGCGGGTCGTAGGCATATGCAACCTCGTAGTCCGTGCCAGCGATGCCGAGGCCCTCGGGGCGTCCGAGGGGATCGTGGGCGCGAGCGATGGAGTTGGTGACGCCGTTGGCGATGACCATCTCGTTGGTGAGGGCGAGGGTGACCGGGTCATAGGAGAAGTGCTGCGCAGACAGGAATGTCTGCACCACCTTCTGGCGTCCGAGACGGTCATAGGTGAAGGTGGCGGCGGGGGTGGTGTCGGAGTAGGTGATGTGGGTGAGCTGATTGTGGCCGTCGTAGGCGTACTCCGTGACGATGCCGCGGGCCCAGGTCCGGGAAGCGAGCTGGCCCTGGGGGGTGTAGGTGTAGGTTGTGCCGTTGTCGGCGGCATAAAGTTTGTTGGTCAGCAGGCCGGTGGCGAGGTCATATTGCCATTCGGTCTTGTCGAACGCCGATAGGTTGGCGGCAATCGCGGCATAGTCGGTGAAGTTGGTCTCCACCGCCCCGTCACGCAGGGTGTACATGGCGGTCATGCGGCCGTGGGGGTCATATTCGTAGGCGACGGGATAGGTGGCGCCCCAGGTGGCGATGACGCGGCCCGGGAGATCATAGGCGGTGTGGGTGGCTTGTCCCAGGGGGTCCACGGTGGTGATGCGGCGTCCGGTGGCGGGACAGTAGAGGTAGAGGGTGGTGTTGTCAGCGGCATCGGTGACGCTTTCGACCTGCCCGAGGGCGTTGTAGGCGGTCACGGACGCGACGGAGCGCGTCCCTCCAGCGGATTCCGAGAAGACGCCGACCTGACGCCGCAGGGCGTCGTAGGCATAGGTGGTGGTAACGCCGGTGGCGGAGGTCTGTTGCACGATTAGCTGCCCAGTGCCGTTGTCACGATTGGTGCATTCCTCTTTTGACTTCGTAGTTCCCTGAAGTCAATAGCCCGGAAGTTAGCGACCTTCGGTGGCCCTGTCAACCCCCGTTTTCAACGTCCATGCGTGAGCAATGCGTGAGCACTGCGTCCGGCATTTATTGGGTCGGACGAGAGCGGTGACACTATTTCTCTGTCCCTAGTCCCACCTAGTCCCATGTTTCCATTGACGCGCGGCGATAAAAAGTCCAATCTGGGGGTATCGCGTGAAAGAGTGGTAAGCGGTGCGCCCAGCGGCGGCCAGGAGGGCATGATCATGACAGTCCGCAAGCGTTTGTGGGGGGTAGTGGGTTTCGCGTGGGCCGGTTGGGTGGCGGGAGTGTGCGCGGCGGGGGATTTTGCCGCGCTGAAGACGCAGGCGGAAGCTTTATTTGCCGCCGGGTCATATAGTCAGGCCGCGGCGTTGTATGCGCAGGCGGCGGACTGGGATTTGGCGCCGGAGCAGGCGCGCTGGCGCGATTTCCGTTTGGCGGACAGTCGTTGGCGGGCCGACGCCGCCGCGCCCCAGGCTGACGACAGCGCGTATCGGGAGGCGGGTCGCGCGCTCGAGCGCCAGGTGCGGGATCGTGATCGGCCCTCGGAGCAGGACCGGATCTGGGCCGAGGGGCAGGAGTCCCTGGGCGACTTCCATTGGCTCAGCCGTCGGCAGCGCAACTGGCATCAGGCGTGGACCTATTACGAACGGGCGCTGGACTGGTGGGCGGGCGCGCCGGATATCGAGACGGCCCGGAGTCGTTACCTGGGCATCGTTTGGAAAGCGTCGAGCTGGCCGGATACGGTATGGGGCTGGAACCGCCAGTTCCTCCCCCTGCCGATTCTCGACAACCTGCACCGGATTGCCCAAACCCCCGGCGACCGGGCCCGGAGCGCCTTGCTCCTGGCCAGCGGGCTCATCCGGGGCGGCAGCCCGCGGCGCCAACAGAAGATTCCCGAGCTGTTCGATCTGGCCCTGGCTGGCGGCCGCGAAACCGGATTCTACGATGAGGCCCTGATGCAATACGCGGATTGGCTGGCGAACCAGGGGCGCGCCACCCAGGACGAGCAGGGGCGCTGGACGCGCACCCGGGATTATCCCGCCGCCCTGGCCTTGTACCGGCGACTGCTTCACGAATTTCGCGAGGGTGAATCACGGCACTGGCGCCAGGCCAAATCCCGGATCGAACAGATCACACGCAAGGAAATCAGCGCCCGCGTGGCCCATACCTTTCTGCCCGAATCGGAAATCGAGCTGTTCCTGAATTGGCGCAACATCAGTGAATTGGATCTCGAACTGGCGCTGGTGAACCTGCCCCGGGACGTGGCCCTGCGGGGCCGGGACAACACCGACTGGCTGGCGGCCCTCGAAGCGGAACCGGGCGTCAAACCCGTCCGCAAATGGCAATTGGATACCGAGGATACGGGCGCGCACGAACCCGGCTCACGCACCCTGCGTCTGCCGGCCCTGCCCATCGGCGCCTACCTCCTGACGGTCCGCGCCGATGGCCAAACCGCCCGGGAACTCGTGCTGGTGACGGATCTGGCGCTGGTGATCAAACAGGCGCCCGGCCAGGCGCTGCTCTGGGTCTGCGATGCCCTAACCGGCGCCCCCGTGCCTGACGCCCGTCTGGCCTTCTGGCAAAGCTATCATGAAGGCCGGCGCTGGCACTGGGAATTGATCGAAGCCGTCAGCGATGCCGATGGCCTGGCGCTGTTGACCCCGCCCACCCGCTCCTCCCTGGGGCCCGTGGTGGCGCTGGCCGCCGCCGGACCGCGCCAGGCCTTGGCCACATCCCATGGGCAGTCCGCTCCCTCCCCCCAAACCCAATGGAAACTATACGTCTTCAGTGACCGGCCGGCCTACCGGCCCGAGGACCAGGTCCATTGGCGGGTCTGGGCGCGCCGCATCGAGTCCGACGCCGCCCGCACGCCTGCGGGCGCCGCCCTCGCCTATGTGATTCGCGATCCGCGCGGCGGCGAAGCCGCCCGCGGGACGCTCGAACTGAACGAATTCGGCGCGGCGGGCGCGGAAGTGGCGTTGCAGGCGGACTGGCCTCTGGGCATGTACCGGATCGAGTTTATGGAACCGGCCGACTCTGCGCGCGGCATCGGCGGCGGCGATTTGTTCCGCCTCGAAGAATACAAACTGCCGGAATTCAAGGTGGCGGTTGCCGCGCCCACGGATGAAGACGGCGCGCCCCGGAGCTTCCTGCCCGGCGAAGAGATCACCATCGAGGTGACGGCTGATTACTATTTCGGCGGGCCGGTCCGCGACGCCGAAGTCGAGATCATCATCAACGAAAACCCCTTCTGGTTCCGGTTCCCCGAACCCCGCCCCTACCCCTGGCTCTATGCCACGCTGCCACCGCCCCCCTACTGGGGCCAGTCCCAAGTGCTGCGCCGGGAAACCCTGCGCACCGACGCCGACGGCCGGGCCCAGATTTCCTTCGTCCCGCCCGAACGCGGCGAACAGGACCGCGAGTACCGCATCGAGGCGCGGGTGACCGACGCCGCCCGCCGCGAAATTATTGGCCAGGGCCAGGTGCGCGTGACCCGTCAGCGCTACTATGTGCAGGCCAAGCCAACCCATTGGATTCAACGCCCCGGCGACCAGGCCACTGTGAATATCACGGCCCTCGATCCCAACGAACGCCCGGTCTCCGTGACCGGACAGGTGCGCATCGTCCGCGAATATGAACACGAGATCTGGGTCGCGCCCGACGGGCGTGAGGTCTTCGGCCCGAGCCTGCGCCGCCTGCGGGCCGGCGCCGCGATCTGGCCCCCGCCAGACGCTCAGCCCCGCTGGCGCCTGCGCCGCCCCGGTCGCGAACGCCAGGAGGTCTGGTCCCAGAGCCTGACCACCGACGCCGACGGCGCCGCCTCCCTGACCTTTACCCCCGAGCGCGAAGGCCATTATCGCATCTATTGGGTCAGTCCCCAGGCCGACGGCCCCCATATCCAGGCCGATACGATGGTCTGGGTGGCCGATCGCGAAACAACCGAAATCGGCGTGCGCGTCGGTCGGCTCCAGTTGATTGCCGACCGCGAGACCTTCAAACTCGGCGAACGCGCGCCGGTGATGCTGGTGACGCCCTCGAGCGGACGCGATGTGCTTTTCGGCGTCGAGGCCGAACAACTGCTGAGCTGGCAACGGGTGCGCCTTGATGGCAACGTGAAGCTGCTCGAGGTGCCCATTGGCGAGGAGCATTTGCCCAATGCCTGGCTGAGCGCCCTGATGATCCAGGATGCCCAGGCGCATCAGGCCGAGGTGGAGATTGTCGTCCCGCCTGATCCCAACTATCTCGAAGTGACCGCCGCGCCGTCCGCTGAAGCGGTCGAGCCCCGCGCGGAAGTCGAGTGGACCCTGACCGCGCGCGATCACGCCGGCGACCCGGTGGCCGCCGAGCTGGCCTTCAGCCTCGCTGACGATTCCGTCTTCTATATTCAGGACGAAATCGCCGGCGACCCGCGGGCCTTTTTCTTCGGCGGGCGACGGGCGCACAGCGTGCAGACCCGTTCGTCGTTCGAGGAAAAGGCCTATCGCAAGTTGATGCCCGAGCCACCCCCGCCCCCAGACGAATTCGAGCTTTTCGAAGACGTGGAATATGAGGCCTTCGGGAACGAAGAGTCCCCGGTAGCCATGCGGGGGCTGTTAGCCTGGCGCAGCGGCGGCGGCCGCGCGGACCGGATGCGCAAGAGTGAGATGATGGAGTCGGTTGACGCTGATGGCCTCATGGCCGTATCTGCCGCCGCGCCGATGATGGCGATGGACGCGACGGCGGAAATGGAGCCCCCGGCGGCGCCCGGTGAAGCCGCGGCCGCAGTGGTGGTCCGTTCCGATTTCCGGGCCACCGCCGCCTGGTTCCCGGATATCCAAACCGACGAAAACGGCCAGGCCCGCGTCCGGTCGGCCCTGCCCGAGTCTCTGACCGCCTGGCGGGGAATCGTCCGCGCCGTGACCGGCAAGAATCAGATGGGCTGGGCCCAGGCCACGATCCGCACCCGTCTGCCCCTCATGGCCCGCCTGCAAACGCCCCGCTTTCTTGTGGTCGGCGATGAAGCCGTCCTCTCGGCTATCCTGAACAACCAGACGGAAGCAGATTTGACGGTCGAGGCCACCCTCGAGCAGGACGTGCTGGAGTGGCTCGGCGCCGACCGGATGCAGACCGTGGAAATTCCCGCTGGCGGCGAGGCGCGCGTCGAGTGGCGCGTGCGGGCCGCGGCGCCCGGCGCGGCCGCCCTGCGTCTGACCGCGCGCGGCGGCGCCCATGCCGATGCCATGGAACGCACCCTGCCCGTGCGCGAACACGGTCTCGACCGCCAGATCACCATCGCGGGCAAGGCCGATGCGGAGGTCACCGAACTGACCCTCGAGTTGCCGGCCGCCCGCAAACCGGGTACGACGACGCTTGAAGTGCGGATCGCGCCCAGCCTGGCCGTGACCCTGCTCGAGGCCCTGCCCTACCTGGCGGACTATCCCTACGGCTGCACTGAACAGACCCTCAGCCGTTTTCTGCCGGCCGTGAGCGTGGCGGCCACCCTGCGGACCCTGGGGCTCGATCCCGCCGTGGCCGCGCGCTATTTCACCACGCCCGTGCCCGGCGCGCCCAAGTCGCACCCGAAAGGACCCGGCGACCTGACGCAGCTCGAGGCCATGACCCGCGCGGGCCTCGAACGCCTGTACGACTTCCAGCACGACAGCGGCGGCTGGGGCTGGTGGAAGGAGGGCGCAACCGATCCCTACATGAGCGCCTATGTGCTCTGGGGGCTCAGTCTGGCGCGCGACGCCGGCCTCGAAGTGCGGCCCACCGTCCTCGAACGGGCGGCCGACTACCTGCGGCGCCGCCTGGTGGATTTCCAGGAGCAGCCGGACCAGCAGGCCTGGCTGTTGCATGCCCTGGCCTACCATCGCGCCGGCGCCAAGCCCCACGAATTCGAGGAGAAGGCGCTGGACAACCTCTGGGGCCGCCACACGGGCCTGAATGCCTACAGCCGGGCGCTGTTCGCCATCGCCGCCCACCGCTCGGGCCGCGCCGAATGGGCTCAACTCCTGGCGCGCAATCTCGAAAACGGCGTCCAGCGCGATGCGGCCCCCGGCCACTCGCGCCTGGTGACCGATCCGCAGCCGGACAATCCCCTGGGCCAGGCCACCGCCCATTGGGGGCGCCTCGGCATCGTCCGCTGGTCCGAGAATGCCAGCGAGGCGACCGCCTTCGCCCTGACCGCCCTGCTGGAAATCACCCCGGATAACGAGCTGATCGGCCCGGTGATGAACTGGCTGATCAAGAACCGGCGCGGAGCGCATTGGGGCAATACCCGCGCCACCGCCATGGCCGTACTGGCCGCCAACCGCTACCTGCAAGTCAGCGGCGAATTGGCCGCCCCGGTGGCCTATCGCCTCGAGGTCAACGGCCAACTCATCACCGAGCAGGACATCGCCGCCGCCGACTTGTTCACCGCCCCGACCCGCTTCGAGGTCCCGTCGGCGCTCATCCGCGACGGTGCCAATCAAATCGTGCTCCGCCGCACCAGCGTCGGCCCCCTCTACCTGGCCGCCCAGGCTAATTTCTACAGCCTCGAGAAACCCATCCCGGCTGGCGGACACGAAATCTTCGTGCGCCGCGACTACTACCGCTACCGCGGGCGCCCCACCCTCCTCAAGGGCTACGTCTATGAACGCGAACCCCTGCGCGACGGCGAGCCCCTCGCCCCCGGCGACCGGATCGAGGTCATCCTGACCCTCGAAGCCAAGAACGACTACGAGTACCTGGTCTTCGAGGACGCCCGCCCCGCCGGGTTCGAATCGGTCGTGATTCAAAGCGGCGGCCCCCTCGATGCGCGTGAGCTGCGCCGGGGCGGCGTGGACCGCCGTCTTGATCCGACCGCCCAGGTCGAACAGCCGGATTACACGGGCCGCCGCCAGTGGATCTACCGCGAAATCCGCGACCAGCATACGGCCCTGTTCCTCGACCGCCTGCCCGAAGGCTACTGGGAAATCCGCTACGACTACCGCGCGGAAACCCCCGGCCTTTTCCACGCCCTGCCCGTCGCCGGGCACGCCATGTACCTGCCCGAACTGCGCTGCAACAGCGCCGAACAAACCCTCATCATCCAGGATGCTCCATTACCGAAGGCTGCGGATAGTCCAGACAGTTGAAGACCCCGGGGCCGCAGTGCGCCCATGGTCTTTCCGCTTTACCAGCCGGCGCGGATCGGCCATATTGCCGCGCATGGAACGTAAACAGGAGTGCCCGCAGTGAAACTGTCCATCATCATGCCGGTTTACAACGAGCGTGAGACCGTCGCGGAAATCATTGACCTGGTGCTGGCCGTCCCCATGGATTGCGAGCGCGAATTGATCATCGTCGAGGATTGCTCGACGGACGACACCTGGTCCGAACTCGAACGCGTGGCCGCCGACCGTCCCGAAATCCGCCTGTTGCGCCACGCCGCCAACCAGGGCAAGGGCGCGGCCCTGCGCACGGGCTTCGCGGCGGCCAGCGGCGAAGTGCTGATCATTCAGGATGCCGATCTCGAATACGACCCGCGCGAGATCCCGCTGCTGCTGGCCCCCATCCGGCAGGGCCGGGCGGATGTGGTCTACGGCTCGCGCTTCCTGGGCGGCGGCCCCCACCGCGTGGTCTTCTTCTGGCACTACGTGGGCAACCGCTTCCTGACGCTGGTCTCGAACATGATGACCAACATCAATCTCACGGACATGGAAGTCTGCTACAAGGCCTTTCGTCGCGAAGTCCTCGAGCAGCTCACCCTGCGCGAGAATCGTTTCGGGTTCGAGGTCGAGATCACCGCCAAGGTCGCCCGGGGCGGCTGGCGCATCTATGAAGTCCCGATTTCCTACTACGGCCGAACGTATGCCGAAGGCAAGAAAATCACATGGCGCGACGGATTTCGGGCCCTGTGGTGCATCATCAAGTACCGCTGTCGCGACTGAACCCGCGGCCGCGCCCATCCCGGAGTTCCCATTATGCAAACAGTCGGCGATCAACCCAAATTCGTGTGGGGCGTGGCCACGGCCTCCCATCAGGTGGAGGGCGCTTGGCGGGCGGACGGCAAGGGGCTCAGCATTTGGGACGGCTTCGCATGCATTCCGGGCAAGATCCTGAACGGCGATACCGGGGAGCGCGCCTGCGATCAGTATCACCGCTTCGAGGAGGACGTGCGCCTGATGCAGGAACTGGGGGTGGGCGCCTACCGTTTCTCGATCGCCTGGCCGCGGATCGTGCCCGACGGCAAGGGGGCCGTCAACCCTGAGGGCATCGCTTATTACAACCGCCTGATTGACTGCCTGCAGGCCCACGGCATCGAGCCCTGGGTCACCCTGTATCACTGGGACTTGCCGCTGGCGCTCCAACTCGAGGACGATGGCTGGCTGTCGCGCCGGACGGCCACGGCCTTTGCCCGTTATGCGCAAGTCTGTTTTGACGCCTTCGGCGACCGGGTCACCCATTGGATGACGTTCAATGAGCCCTGGTGCACGGCCGTGCTGGGCCACGGCAGCGGCTGTTTCGCGCCCGGCCGCGTATCCTCCGATGAACCCTACCAGGTGGGCCATCATCAGCTCCTGGCCCACGGGCTGGCCGTCCAGGCTTTCCGCGCGGGCGGCTATGACGGGGCCATCGGCATTGCCAACAACTGCGACTGGCGCGAACCCCTGACCGATACCCCGGACGCGCGCCAGGCCGCCCAAACCAGCCTCGAGTTCTTCTTCGGCTGGTTCACCGATCCGGTCGTCTTTGGCGACTACCCGACGATCATGCGCGACAGGCTGGGCGCCCGCCTGCCACGCTTCTCCCCGGCCGAACGCGACCTGCTGAAAGGTTCCGTCGATTTCCTCGGACTGAACCACTATACCACCCAGTACGTCTCCGCCGAACCGCCCCCGGCCAACGCCGTGGATCAAATGACCGGCAACGGCGGCCTGACCCAAGACGTGGGGGGCTACCTGAGCAGCGATCCCGCCTGGGAAACAACCTCGATGGGCTGGTTCGTCGTGCCCTGGGGCCTGCGCAAAATGCTGGGATGGATTCAACGGCGCTATCCGGGCCTGCCCCTCTACGTGACCGAAAATGGCTGCGCCGTCCACGAACCCGATGCCGCCACGGCGGCGTCAGACACCCTGCGTTGCCGCTACCTCGAGCACTACACCCAGGCCATGCGACAGGCCATCCAGGAAGACGGGACGGATGTCCGGGGCTACTTCTGCTGGACCCTGATGGACAACTTCGAATGGGCGCGCGGCTTTTCCCAGCGCTTCGGCCTCGTCCGCTGCGACTTCGATACCCTGGAGCGCACACCGAAACAGTCGTTCTTCCACTATCGTGACATCATTCACGCCCACCCGGTGATCGTCCCCCCCCCTGAATAAGCGCGCCCAAAACCGTCCTTGGCCGTCCGCACGGCGACCTCAGGTTCATGCCGGTCCACCAACCGTCCCGGGTCTGCCGCCAGTCCGTAGGCTCGATGTGAATGGTTATCTCTCTGATTGGAGTATGAAGATAACGGCACTTACCACCGCCGACAGCTTGGGCTGTTTCAGTTCACCAGCAATTCGTTGCATGAGTGAGGTATTCGCCGAAAAGAGCTTGCCCGGTCTTGCATAGCTTGTTCGCATCAGGCTACCCGATGCAAAATCGGATTCGTCAATTTGAACTGCTCGGGAGTCAGCATAGGCGTTGCTGGTGATCTGGCATAAAATCCAGTCATCACGCTCAACACCGGCAAGCACGACCGCAGGTCGTAGCTTGCTGGATGACAAGTCCGAGAATGGAAACCGAACCAGAACGACCGAGCCTACTGAAGGTGAGACCATGCTGCATCCTCCTCGGGGCGTTCCCAGTCGCGCGCTAGAATCTGCTGGCTCAACAACGCAGTCTC
Organism: Fidelibacterota bacterium; assembly: GCA_021734645.1. GTDB lineage: Bacteria > Verrucomicrobiota > Kiritimatiellia > JAIPIQ01 > JAIPIQ01 > JAIPIQ01. Next base: position 10,151 of record JAIPIQ010000066.1, read on the forward strand.
CGGCACATCTGGTTCCTCTATGATAGTCACAATGGCACGGCAAGAATGCCCCAAGTGGATCGACTCGAGTAGATGGATTCGCCCGTCCGTTTCAATCGTGGCTTCTACGGCTCTTAGCATATTTTCACCTCAACATAAGGACATGGCAACCCAGTTGTCCATTGACCCTGATTCATCATCATCCATCGTATTATCCAACGCCATTGATTGGTAAATTAGGCCAGGCGGGGAAAGATGTCAACCAAGCCGTGGCTTGGTTCCCTGGCTCAGGAACGGAGAATGCCTCCGCCCCAGGCCGGGATCGTTGTAGCCGGGGCCGGTGGCCCCGGACGTCGCTGGCCCGGCGGGCGGATGGGAAGGCGGGGTCACCGCCCCCGCCTACAGCACAATTCGGGTCTCTCCATTCGCGTTGATTCGCGTCCATTCGCGGTTCCAGACGGGGGCCGCGCCGCAGTTGCGCAGCAACACCGGCGCGCGCGACGCCGCTTTGGCCAGGGATACCCTTAACCGCCTTGACACTACCTCTCTGTCCCCCTTCCATCGATTGCATCATTCATATGGCGTCTTTTTCATCTGAACGTGCGCCTCTCCCTTTTCATAACCGGAGCGAAGCGGCGATCTGGAAATGGGCGAGCAGGCAATTGTCGCATTTTCAATTGTCAGTAAAGTAGTCCGAGTCCAGTCTCTTCAATTCATATATGGCTTCTGTGGTAACGCCGACACCAAAGTCGATCATGTATTGAGCCAGTTGCTGCCCGTCGATCAGGATGATCTTGTTGTCGATATTGCTCGCAAACGCTTTCGCCGTATCACAAAACCGTGAGGTGGTTATGAAGATGCCCTTGCGAGCCCGTTTGCCTTGAAGAGCACCCGCAAACTTCTGTATCTCAGGTCGAGAAATAGGATCTTCCCATTTCTTGGCCTGAATGTAGATAATGTCCAACCCGAGACGGTCCTCCTTGATGATGCCGTCAATTCCTTCGTCGCCGCTTCGCCCGATGGCCTGGCCTGCATCTCGCCGTGATCCGCCGTATCCCATCTTGACCAGCACCTCAACCACCACCTTTTCAAAAAACATTGGTGATGATGATTTCAATTGGGTGAGAATCTCGCTTGCGAGATTCTCGCGTATCGTCTGGTATGCTTCTTCAAGCTGTTCTGAAGGCGTCTGGTTCTCCTGATCCTCAGCACTGGGTGAGTTCTGCTTCTGCCGGTTCTCTTTATGCTTGTCGCGAGCTTCCCTGTATTCAGGGAATTCGCGCAAAAACCGTAGGTTGATTTCCTCAGGATTCTTTCTCAACTCGTCTTGGCCGCGCTCAGTTATGCGAAAGACTCCGCGCTTCGTGTTTTCCAGTAGTCCCGCCATCTTCATGTGGGCACGCGCCCATGCAACGCGGTTGTCGATCACGCACTGCTGTCCGCTGGGAAGAAGCAGTTTCTGTTCCTCTTCAGTCAGGCCAAACTGCTTTGCCAACGCATCAAGCGCTTCGCGATTGGTGTGCTCAATCCCGTCGGCGCAAAATTGCAACAAGGGCAACATGATGCTCTGAAAGTCTGGTATGGCCATATTGTTTTCCTTCATCTCCCATGCGAGCGTATTATCCAACGCCATTGGCCGGAAAATTAGGCCAGGCGGGAAGCGATGTCAACCAGGCAATAGTTTGGTTTCCTGGCTCAGGAACGGAGAATGCTTCCACTCCAGGCCGGGATCGCTGGAGCCGGGGCCGGTGGCCCCGGACGTCGCTGGCCCGGCGGGCGGATGGGATTGCGGGGTCACCGCCCCCGCCTACAGATGAATTCGGGTCTTTCCATTCGCGTTGATTCGCGTCCATTCGCGGTTCCAGACGGGAGCCGCGCTTTCGGCCGGCGCATGCAGCGCCACCCCGCAGGCAAGTCTGGCCTATGGGAGCACGGGCTGAAAGCCCGTGCCACGGGAGCAGCACCTTGCGGTCCATGGCAACATGAGAATTGCGGCCACCGCCCGGCACGCCATTCCAGCGACTGTAATGGACCTCGTTTTTCGTTCCAGCGACTGTAATGGCGAGCGTTTTCCATTACAGCCGCTGTAACGGCTCCACGGCGCGCGCGGCCTAGCGGCGTTTTGGGCGGCGCGGAAAACTCCGGTAGCGGCGGCCCGGTTGCCGCCACCTCACGAGGTTTGTGCTTGTGTCTCCGCCAATGCGCATGTGGCCTTGGGGCGTTTGCCGCCAGAATTGCCCTTGGCCGTCCCGCCACCCGTCTCGGGTCTGCCGCCAGTCCCGATCTTCGACCCGCCCGCCCTGGCCCTCCGACCGGATAATGTCGTAGGCATCCCCGATCCGGTGCCAGACCTCACCCTTCCGGCCGTTACTGAACGAGACGCTCCAGCCACCATGCGCGATGGGCAACAAACGCGCCGACGTGCCGTCCGCAAGTCGGACACTCCGGACGCCCCCGGCCAAGACTTCTACGCTCCGCGCCCCCGGCAGAAAAAACGCCGGGTCTGGGCCGTCCCCCCGCGAGAGGCTCGCGAGCCCCAGGACCAGCCCAAGCCAAAGCAGCGTCGCTTTCATAAGGGCAAGTCTACGCCCAGGGGCTGAGCCGTGCAATGGCGAATTGAAGCTGCTTTCGAATTTCATTTTTCTCGCCAAGCCGCCAAGATCGCAAAGGATTTCAGACCATTGACCGTTCGTGCTCCAATAGTCCGGGACCACGCTCCCGGTGGACCGCAAGCGCAGCGCCGACGATTTCTTACCCTATGCCGTGATCATCCATCTTTGCGATCTTTGCGTCTCTGCGAGATTCTTTTTGCCCTTTTCGAATCTCTGTCCCTATTGACCGTCCACGGCTGACGTGGAAGCCGGCCCTCCATGGGCGCAAGGCGCTTCCGGGTTTCTGTGGGGATCATTCTATTCATTTCTTCCGAGAGAGATCAGGGACGCGTCGAACTTCGGTGCAAGGCGGTGAAGCGGGTCGCGTATCCGAGCAAGGGGGGCGATCAAGAGTTCGAGCCAAAGTGTGGGGACGAAGTGGGCTCCCGTGCCCCCGGCTCGATGAAGTTCACGGCAAAGATTACGATGGAGTTATACCGTCGGAGTTTACGAGGCAGTTCACGAAACAGTTCGTGCGCTGCCCAC
>JAIPIQ010000067.1 GCA_021734645.1 Fidelibacterota bacterium
GGCGCGGGCCGGCCCATAGATCGGGGCGGCGAGGTAGTCCAGCAGCTCGTCCATGCGCGCGGCAAAGGCCTCGGGCTGCTGGATGGTCAGGGCGGGGGGGGCCGCGGCGAGCGGGAGCAGACCGGCGGCCAGCCAGGACTGCACTCGTGGACCACGGAAGCCAATGTGGCGGTGGTCCCAGCCGGTCCGGCTGGCGGGGCCGAAACGGAAATGGGGTCCGGGATAGGTGAACCAGGCCACGGGACCGTTCAGGGGGAGCGCGGGGCCAGCGTCAATCTGGAGGATCGCCGCGCCGCGGTGGTTATAATCCAGGACATAGTAATCGGGGAAGACCTTCGCGATGCGGGCCCGGCAGGCCGCCATGTGATTGTAGGTCACCCATTCAATGCCCTCGAAATAGTTCATAATCATAGTATGCAAATTAATAATCACGGCGTCAATATACATTAGAAAAAGAGCCCATACTGTTGGTCGAGTGGATTACCGCATACAAACGAGAGGCTGTGATGAGCGTATTTTTGACGGGCTTCGCCGATGAGGCGGCAGGGGATATTCAGGGGCAGATCGCCGCGATCCGGTCGTTGGGGTGGCGGCATCTTGAAGCGCGCAATGTGGATGGCCGGAATTTGCATGACCTGGATGCGGCCGCTTTCGATGATGTGGCGCGGGCGCTTGATGACGCCGGCGTTCGCGTGAATGCGCTGGGATCGAACATTGCCAACTGGGCCAAGTCGGTTGAGGATCCCGTGGACAGCTCGCTCGAAGAGACGCGCCGGGCCATTCCCCGGATGCACCGCCTGGGTGTCCGGCAGGTGCGCATCATGAGTTTCGCGGTGCTGGCGGACCGGGCCGCGGACGATCAGCTCGTGGACGAGCGGGTGGCGCGCTTGAATACGATCTGCGCGCTCTTCCGGTCCGAGGGGCTCGAGCCGCTGCACGAAAACTGCATGAACTACGGGGGTCTGAGCTGGGAGCACACCCTGCGGCTGGTCGAGCGGGTGCCGGGTCTCCGGCTGGTCTTTGACACGGCCAATCCCGGGCTCGATCTGCCGCATTCGCCGCGTCAGTCGAGCTGGGAATTCTTCGAGCACATTCAGGCCCATGTGGCGCACATTCATATCAAGGACATGGTCTGGGATGCGGAAAAGAATGCGCCCCGCTATGTGTGCCCCGGCGAGGGGGACCGCGAGGTGCCGCGCATCCTGGCCGCGCTGCGGACGGTGGGCTACACAGGCGGCATTTCCATCGAACCGCACATGCAGGTCGTGTTTCATGACACCGCGATCAGCGCCCGCGCCGAAGCCCGCCGGGCCAACTTTCAAGAATACGGCCGCCGCATGGAACGCCTGGTCCGCGCGGCCGGCCTGGAGATTCGCCCATGAACGCAAGCGCCGGTCTGGTTTCCGATGCGAAGATCAAAACCGCGATTCTGGGATACGGGCGCAGCGGCAGCACGCTGCACGCCGATCCGCTGGAAGGGCTGCCCGACCAGTTTGCCGTGACGGCCATCTGCGACATTGATCCCCAGGCGCAGGCCAAGGCGCGCGCGCGCTTTCCGTGTCCGGTCTATAGCGATTACCACGAGATGCTGGCTGCCCAGGATCTCGACTTGGTGGTCATCGTAACCCGCAGTGATCAGCACTGTGCAATGACCTGTGACTGCCTGCGGGGCGGGGCGCATGTGCTGGTCACCAAGCCCTGGGCCGTCGCGGCGGGCGAGGCGGAGCGCATGATCGCCACCGCCGCGGCAACCGGGCGCCAACTGCTGCCCTGGCTGCCGGCGCGCTGGGGCTGCGACCTGATCCGGCTCAAGGAACTGGTGGCCTCCGGGATCATCGGCGAGATCTTCATGGTGCGCCGCCGCGAATTCAATTTCGGGCTGCGTTCGGACTGGCAGACCCGGAAGCAATTCGGGGGCGGTTACCTGCTCAACTGGGGACCGCACATTGTTGACCAGGCCATGCAACTGGTGGGCGGGCGGGTTATTTCGGCCTACGGCCAGTTGCGGCAGATCATCAATCCGGGCGACGTGGAAGATGTTTTCCATGCCGTTTTGATCACGCAAACCGGCGTGATCCTGAGCTGCGAATATGCCATTGCCGTCAACAAGCTGCCCAACTGGGTCATCCAGGGCAATCGCGGGACGATCTTCGTCAAAGAAACCGCCATCGAGATCCATCGCACGGATCTGCCGGAGACCATTGACCCGCAGGACTATCGCACCAAGGTCCAGATCACCGAGTCGCGGGAAGAACTGACCGGCGGTCATCGCATCACCATGGATAACCGCTACGGCGATCCGTTTGTCGTCTATCCCGCCATCGCCCAGGCACTGCGCGGCGCCGCGCCCTATCCCGTCACCACGGACAGCGCCCTGGCGCTCAGCCGCGTGCTGGATGCCATCCGGTTGTCCAACGCGACCAACCAGGTTGTCCCCTTGTCCTGAAAGGAAGTTCCCGCCGTGAAATTTGCCTTCATGAGTTTTTCCACCCCGGCCTTGAACCTCGCGGAAATGGTGCGGGTTGCCGAACGCTACGGCTATGACGGCCTCGAGCCGCGCCTGGATGCCAACCATGCGCACGGCATCGAGGTCGCCGCCGATGCCGCCACGCGCGCGCGCTTCCGCCGCCAGATGCAGGCCGGTTCCGTGCGGCTGGCCGCCTTGGCCACTTCGCTCCGGTTTGCCGACCCGGCCACGTGCCCGCAGGCAATCGCCCAGGGGCATGAGCGCCTTGATCTGGCCGGGGACCTCGCGGCGCCGATTCTGCGCGTTTTCGGGGGGCCGATCCCCGCGGGCCTGACGCGGGAACAGGCGGTCGCGGACGTGGCCGCGGCCTTGCGCGCGCTGGCGGATCATGCCGCCGAACGCGGGGTGACCCTGTGCCTGGAAACCCACGATGATTGGTGCGATCCCGCCGACGTCGCGCGTGTCATGGAGGCCGTGCGCCATCCGGCCGTGGGCGTCAACTGGGACATCATGCACCCCGTACGCAGAAAAAAAGCCACCATGCGCGCGGCCTTTGACCGGCTCCAGCCCTGGATCCGGCATGTGCATATCCATGACGGCATCGGCGAGCCTGTGCAATTCGTGCCCATCGGCCAAGGCGAGATTGATCACCGCACCGCCCTGGAATGCCTGCGCGCCATGCCCTACGACGGCTACCTCAGCGGCGAGTGGATCAACTGGTCCGCCTACGACGAACACCTGCCCCGCGAAATCGCCACCCTGCGCGCAGTCGGCCGAGGCTGAGCGCCGGGCGTTAGGAAATGCATTGCGAACCCAGACGTGGTCAGGTGTCAGGTTTCGGGTTTCAGGAGGGATCCTCGCGCAGGAGGGGGGCCAGTGGTCTGTCACGGTCATCCTGCGTCGCAAGCCTTGTCGTGAACTTTGTCGGCATCGGGGAATCAACCATACAATCCACGACAGGAAAGACGAATCCGCAGATGGGGAGCATCCTCACGCAGAGGAGCAGGATCACAGGGGGCGTGCTCAATGGCCAGTGACCCCTCGATGCAAGAGTGGCGGGTAAGCGTAGTGCACTGATCACTGCCCACTGGAAACGGATCCCTGCTCACCCGCCCCCTCCGTGCCCCTGCGCCCAGACGGCGGGACGGAATGGCAAGATTCTTTCATTCTATGATTCCAGCTGCTACAAGGGGCGAACATATGCCGTTGATTCAACTACAGAATATTCGCATCGCCTTTGGCGGACCGCCCTTGCTGGACGACGCGGCGCTCAGTATCGAGCGGGGCGAGCGCATTGCCCTGGTGGGCCGGAATGGCGAAGGCAAGACCACCCTGTTGCGGATCGTGCAGGGCACGCTGAAGCCGGATGGGGGCACGGTGGCGCGCGAGCGGACCGTACATGTGGCCAGCCTCGAACAGGAAGTGCCCGGCAAGCTGGCGGGCCGTGTCTTTGACGTCGTGGCCGCGGGCGGGCGGCACGCACTGGCCTCGGACCATCCCGTCGAGCGTATCCTGTCCCTGCTCGAACTGGATCCGGAACTGCCCTTCGAGGCCCTGTCGGGCGGCATGCGCCGCCGCGCCCTGCTGGGCCGGGCGCTGGTCAATGAACCGGATGTGCTGATTCTGGATGAACCGACCAATCACCTGGACCTGGCGTCCATCGAGTGGCTCGAACAATTCCTGCTGCGCTGGCACGGGACCGTGCTGTTCGTGACGCATGACCGCGCCTTTCTGAAGAAGTTGGCGACCCGGATCATCGAGCTGGACCGGGGGCGTCTGACGAGTTGGGCCTGTGATTTCGAGACCTATCTCGAGCGGCGGCAGGCGTTACTCGATACGGAGGCGGGGCAGTGGCACGAATTCGACCGCAAGCTCGAGCAGGAGGAGCAATGGATTCGCAAGGGCATCGAGGCCCGGCGGACCCGCAACGAGGGGCGGGTGCGCGCGCTCGAGCAGATGCGTCGCGCGCGGGCGGGCCGCCGGGAGCGGACGGGTGTGGTGGCGATGCAATGGCAGGCGGCGGAGCGCTCGGGGCACAAGGTGATTGTGGCCCGGAATGTTTCATTCGGTTACGAGGACGCGCCCTGCGTCCGGGATTTATCACTCGAAATCCATCGCGGCAGTCGCATCGGAATTATCGGACCCAACGGGTGCGGCAAGACCACCCTGCTGAAACTGCTGCTGGGGGAGCTGTCCCCCGGTACGGGGACCGTGACCCACGGCACCAAACTGGAAGTGGCGGTGTTTGATCAGCATCGTGCCCTGATGGATGAAACGCGGTCCGTCCGGTACAACCTGTGCGGCGAGGAGGAATTCATCGCCACCCCCAGCGGCCGCCAGCATGTGCTGGGCTACCTGCGCAACTTCCTCTTCTCCGCCGCCGACGCCCTCCAACCGGCCCGCTCCCTGTCCGGCGGTGAACGCAGCCGCCTGATGCTCGCCCGGATCTTCGCCCAGCCCTCGAATGTCCTGGTGCTCGATGAACCCACCAATGACCTGGATCTCGAAACCCTCGACCTGCTCGAAGAATTGCTGGCCGATTACCCCGGCACCGTGCTGATGGTCAGTCACGACCGCGTCTTCCTCAATCATATCGTGACCGATACCCTGGTCTTCGAGGCCCCCGGGCACATCGTGCGCTACCCCGGCGGATACGACGACTGGATCCGCCAGCGCGCCCAGGCCCGCACCCGCCCGCCTGCGGCAGCCGCGCCAACCCCCGCCGCCCGCGCGCCAGACCCCCCGCCACCCGACAAAGCCCGCAAACTGACCAACAAGGAGCGCGCGGCGTTGCGGCATCTGCCCACGCAGATCGAGCAATGGGAACATGAACTTGCCGACCTCAACCGGCAGCTCGCCGATCCGCTCTTCTACCGTGAGCCGCCCGACCGCCGCCAGGCCGCCCAGGACCGCGCCGCCGCCCTTCCCGACCTGCTCGATGACGCCTACGCCCGTTGGCAGGATCTCGAAACCCGCGCGTGAGTGTCCGTTAAAGCGTTAAAGCGTTTTAAAGCGTTAAAGAGCGTTAAAGGACACGCATATTCTCGAGCCGCTAAAAGCCGCTAAAGGACACGCATATTCTTGCCATCAGATTGAATGGCCGTCCTATTCAAAAGTGAAGCACTCAAGGCCAGCCTGCTTCCGGCTGGAGGATGGCAATGGCGGGCGCGACGGAGCGACCAAGCATGCGAATTTCGCCCCGCTGTACGCGTCCGCCCCGCACAGAAACGCCCGGCGGACGCAGCGTACGACCACATGGTAAACCCCACCTCGCTCTCATATACCAACTTCTTCCGTGCTATCGTCATAACCACCTCCAATCTTCACCCCGATTCAGCAAGAAATCGCCCTTATGTCAGATATAATTATGCGTGTCCTCTAATTCCACTTTAACGACTTTGTAGTGCCCGAAAAATCGAGGCGTTGATCCACAATGACTTATGAGGCAAAGTGCGAAACGCGGGCTAAGCCGACTGACCCTGCGCGAACATTCGGGATTCCCGGCGGGCACATTCCATCAGCTTGAGGTTTTCCGCCAGTCGCGAGGGGCGGTTGCGGCGCTGCCACAGGTCGGCGAAACGAACACTGAGTTCGGCCAGGTCGCGCTCCAGCTGGCGCCACTCCCGGGCCGTCACCGGTTGCCCCTCGATCCGCCGATCCGCCAGCAGCAGGCGCCGGCAACTGACCTGATCCTGCCGGGCGGCCAGGCGATACTCGGCCAGGGTCAGTCGGTCGAAGGCATCGGCCGAAGCCGGCAGAGCCGGCCAGGCGGAGGCGGACAGCAGCGGGGCGAGCATCGTCACGGCCTCCGCGAGGCGTTCCGCGGCCAGGCGCGGGAGATCGGCATCCCCAGGCGCGTAGTTGTGATCCGCGCGCAGCAGCTTGGCGCGGCGCGTACCGGCAATGCTCTGACGCAGGCTGGAGTAGATCACCGTCGCATTACCGCAATGCTCGCAGATCCCGCCGAGAACCTTGAGGGCGTCGGCCAGGCGATTGTTCCTCTGCCCGAATGTCTGGCGGCAGAAGGCGCGCACGAAGGCGCGGTCTTCGGCCACGGCGCGGCCGTTCCAGGCCTGGGCGCCGGCCTGCGCGAAACTGCACAGGCTGACCGCCAGCGTGTTGCGATGCCCACCGTCGCCCCAGTCCGTGTGTAGCAGCCCCTCGGCGCCGTAAGCGCGTCCCTGGGCGGCAAATACCGCCGCGTTGGCGAACGCCGTGGACAGGCGCGAACCGTGCGAGCCCCAGGTGTTGGTGGACGGACAGACCATGAAGGGCAGGCCCGCCTCGGCAATTGCGCGCGTCTTGCGGATCCGTTCATTCGTGGGCTGATAAGCCCAGTTGAGCATCACGATGTCCTGCGGCCAACGCTTCAGCAGTTCGGGATGTTTCAGCACGATATCCGCCCAGAGGTTCGTGCGCTTGCCGTGCGCGCGGCAGATGTGATCAATCTTTTTCATGAAGTCCAGGTAGACCTGGCCCTTGCCGCGCCGGGCGCACAAGCCCTGGCTACGGCCCTGCCCGAGTTCCCAGGGTTCGTCGCCGCAGGCGTTGAAATCTTCCGCTTCGAAGAGGGGCACGAACTCATCGTACAGCGTCTTCACGAGCTGACTGGAACGGCGATCGGCGGCGCTGAGGGTCGTTCCGCCCGCGTAGCCGTACCAGCCCGGCAGCTCGGCCAGGTGGCGGAAGCGGGGCAGGCGCAGGACCATCTCCATGTGTCCGAAGCTGGCCATGGAACCGACCAGGCGCACGTGGTGCTGTTTGGCGAACGCCTGCAACGCGAGCAGGTCGGCCGGCGTGAACGGACTGAAGCCCCGGCCGATTTCGGGATCGGCCTGGAAGGCGAAGGCGTTCTCGATGTAGAGCTGGAGCTCGTTGTACTTCCAGTGGGCCAGCCGTTCGACCAGCCCCTTGAGCGTATCCAGCGTCGGAATCTTGCCGCGTGCGCAGTCCAGGTACGCGCCCCGGCGCGCGAAGTCGGGCCAATCATCAATGCGGCAGGCCGGTAGGCGCCGTCCGTGAAGCCGGACCAGCTCGCGCAGGCTCTGCAACGCGTAAAACGCACCGCGGTCTTCACGGGCCAGGATTTCAATGCCGTCGGGCGTAATCGTCAGGCGGTAGCCCTCCGGCGCTTTCACCTCCGGCGAGCGCCGGATGCGTACCGCAGCGGGCGAGGCGGCATCGAACGCCAACCGGACGCGGCCCACGCCATTTCGGCGGAGTTCGTCGGCGAGTTGTTCGAGTGGCAACCGATCCACCAGGGTCGGCGAGGCGAGCCGCGCGGCATCGGGCCAGCGGAACGCGCCCGGGAGGCGGCGCACGCGCCGGGGCGGAATGAGCACACCCAACGAAACGGTATCTGCGGACATGACCACGTCACCCCTTGATTAACGGTTCACCGCGCCGTTCAAAGCTGGGCGCGTCAATACGGATATTTGAAATAATTGGGCGTCGGGGCGAAAAATTCTTCCTGGGCCTCGGCCGCCTCCATCATGGTGACGTGTCCGTCGGCGAAGCCGTAATTGGCGCCGGTCCCGTGATGGGTAAAATCGGGCCCCCTGTAGGCGCCCCAATGGTAACTGTTGGCGTCACCGGCGAGATCATAGTTCATATCGGTAAAGATCGCGGTGAGACTGGGCCAGGTGACGTGTTCCGCCGTGACATGGCGATAATTCTCGAGATGCGCCGATTTCGGAGTTGTATTATACGCCATTCCAAAAAAATTATTATACGCGATGTAATCCCGTCTTTGCGGGGTCACGCTCAAGTTGACCGGGCAGAAATGCCACTCGTAGGCGGCCTGTTGCATCCGGTTGAAGCGATGCACATTAATTTGTCCCACATCCATCCCCATGTAAGGCGTGAGCATTCCGAACCACGAATTGTAATTGCCCCCGGTGCCGTACAGTCCGTACAGCTTATGGTATCGAACCGCGGACGGATCTTTCGAGGTCGAAGCGAACGGCGGATAGTACCGATGATCCGCGGTAAAGGCGCTGATGCCGACCAGGAGGCTTCTTTGGCGGCTGCGGCAGGTGACCGCGCGCGCGGTAGCGCGCACCCCGGAGAGCGCCGGAAAAAGCAGCGCGATCAGGATCCCGATGATGGCAATCACAACGAGCAACTCGACCAGCGTGAAGCCGTGACGGGTAGCCTGCCGGGAACGGCGCGCGCTCATGGCCGGACCTCCAGCATCCGGAAGTCGCGCGGCGCGACGGGCACGCGATACCGTGGCCCGGGATGGTTGATCTGCTCGCCGGTCAGCGCGTCGGTCAGGACGGGGGTCGGCGTGGCCCCCGCGCCGAAGATCGCCTCCGGGGAAAGGGCAATCTCCGCCTCGACGACCTCCGCGCTCCAGTTGAAGAGGATCAGGAGCGCCTGCTCGCGGTCATAATGCAGGATATAGCGGATCGCCGCCGTGTCGCACTGGATCTGTTCGTTTTCGTCCCAGAAGTAGGCGACCGCCATTTTGTCAAGCGGATAGGAGAGGCGTTTCCCCTGCAGGAACTGGACCAGTAAATTATGCGCGGTGTGCATGGGAGAGACATTGCTGTCGTGGACCCAGAACATTCCCAGCATATCCCGGACTGATGCCGGGGAGGGCGCGTACGTGCTGGAAAACTCCGGCAGGAGGTCGGGGGCGAAGCCGAACGGCAGCCCGATATGCTGGGCCAGCATCCGCCCCTCCGAGAGCGTTTCGCTGTAGAACTCTCCGACCCGCAAAGGGCCATACTTGTAATTTTCGCCATCCCAGAAAGTATCGCTCAGGGAGAGGACCGGAACGAGGATTTGGTTGGACATGTGGAAACGGATCCGGGCATCTCCATGCGCGTCGTAAAGGACCTGTCGGATCCGTTTAATCATATCCCGCATGGCGAAGATCGGAAAGGCCGCGGACCATTCGCCCCGGTAATTGATATAGCCGCACCCGTGACGATAATTGCCGCAGGCTTCGGTGGGCTGATCGAGATACAGGGCGCCCAGTCCCGTTTCATCAACCAGTTTCTTCAGGCGCCAGAGGTAATAATCCTGAAAGGACGAGGCGGCACAGAAGCGCGGAATCCCCAGCGGTTGAAACTTCTTGCCGAACCAGTCGCCGGTGGCGGTATGGCGCTCGGGCATGACGGGCAGATCCGGCAAGCGTTCGTTCGGCCTGCGCGCGCGCCATAACGCACCCCAAAGCAGATTTTCGCGATGCATCAGCCCCGGATCCTCGATCAGTCCGAAGCGCCCCTCGAAAAAGCGGTACTGGCCGTAAAACAGGAGGGAGGAACAGGGCATTACCTCCCGCCCCATCGCGCGCCGCGCGGCGACATGCCGGCGCGCCGGTTCCGGATTCTTCTGGAACGGATAGTACTGCCCGTCCCCCCAGAACCACTGCCAGTCCATCGTGCTGCGATCACTCTGGCGGCGCCACTCCTCCTTGCGGGGGCGGGTCGGGGTGGCCTGCATGCCGAAGACGATCTCGAGCGGAACCCCGACCGCGAAGGGTTTGTCGGCGAGCTTGACGCGCAGCCCGACCCCGCCGTCGGCGGCCGGGCGGATGACCTGAATGCCCTCCTCATCCTTGATCGGCCAGTGCTTCATCCCCTCGGCAAACCAGCAGAATCCCGTGCGCGTATCACCGAGCCAGACGAGCGGGCGAAATTGATCAAGGGACAAGCCCTCGGCCGGGAGATAACCGGCATCAGTGCTGGGGGGGTGCCCGCCGATGCCGATATAGTGGAACAAACGACTCTTGGCGTCGGCGATGGGGAAGACCAGTTCCAGGCGTTCCGCGGCGAGATCCGGCGGCCCGGCGAGCCGCAGGGTGACCTTGGCCATGCCGTCGAATTCATACGCCGTCTCGATCCGGACGGTGAAGGGGCCGGCCATCCCCTCGGAAACGGCGCGAACCAGGACCTCACTCTCGCGAGTCAGCTCGACCTGTCCCTCACGAAACCGGTAAACCACCCCGCCGCTGGTCAGTTCCAGCGTCGGCGCCCCGGACAGGAGCTCCTCGTCAAGGGAGCGCATGGACACGGGGAAGAGGGTCTGGTCATAGCGGTAGGTCCGCCCCCAGCAGTGGATCGCCTGTTCCGAAACCTCGAGCGGTGTCCAGGGGGCCATGACCTGGTCGGAACGGCCCAGATTGCTGCCATGCCACTCCGGCATCGCCAACAGCTCGCGCCCCAGTTCCTCCGCACTCCACTGTCGGGCGTAGGCGGCCTCCTCCTCAGTCAATTCCTTGGGCTCGCCCGGCACGGCGGTGGGATCCGGTGGGGGCGCCACCGCTGCGGGCGCCGGGGCGCTCGGCGGCCGGGTTACCGGCTCGGCGAACGGGAAATCCCCCGCCTGATAATACAAGAGGTCATCCCCCGCCCTTACGGAAACGGCCAGGATGCCCTCGGGGATGTCACTGATTTCCACCACCAGTTCATCTGCCGCCGATTCCCCCTCGGCGAGGCGGAAGATCTTCTGGCTCGCCACTGCCGGCAGAATGTCCTGGGCGCCAAAAACCTCCATCTCGACGGTCAATTCCCGGGCGGGCCCTCGGCCCAGAATTTGAATGGGCATCCGGGCGCGGCCCCCGGCGATCTCTAGCGCGCCCGGCCGCACCACCGGCGCATCCCGGTCAAAACGAAGCGTGCCGAATGCTTGATGATCCTGATACGTGCTCGCCGGATTCCACGCAATGCGCGCCCGCGAATTGAAAAGGTTCATTGTCCAGACATCGAAACGGCCGGGATTGGGAAAATTCACGCCCGCAAAGGGCATCTGCAGCACCCCGCACCAGCGCCCCGCCTCAATCCGTCCCTCCCAGAACCAGCGCCCGTTCCAGGACAGATCCGCGCTCATTAAATCCGCCGTATCGCCATACGGATTGCCGACCAATTGAACGTAATCGGGGGTTCCGGTCCACGGCGGGCAGACGAATATTTCATAGGACTCCTCGCGCCACACGGGGGCGTCGTGATAGCCCCAGTGACTCGCGGTCAGTTCGCCGGCATAGGGTGTGGCCAGGGCCAGGTAGAAATTCTCGTCATCGTAGCCGACATATCCGGCGATGCCCGACCCCTCATAGCTCCCGGAAAGGCTCCCGGAACGCGCTCTTTTGAAGGCGGGCAGTGTTGCGAAGGCCGCGTAGTGTTCATCGTTGACCGGCGCGTCAAGGGACGGCGGATCGGCGATCCACGGCACGGTGACCGTGGGTTTGTGCAGGAGCGGCTGGCCCCGGTAGAGCGTGCGGTATCGCGTACGGAGGCGATCGCCGGTGGGCGCCGCGCCCGCGACAATGTGCAAATCCGCGTAGGCGGTGCCCGGTCCGCCCGCGAGGGTGAATCCGGTCAGGCGCCCCGGCGAACGCGGGCTGGGGCCGGCGGGCTGCGCGGGGAAGCCGTCAACGGCAAGCGTGATCGCATCGGCTGAAAGACCGATGTTGAGGTAGTGCCAGTTCCGGTTGCTCCAGTTGGCGCGGGTCCAGTGGTACACGGGATAACGCCAGATGGATTCCCCACCCTCGGTGTCAAGCCGGAGAACACTCTCGCCGGCCGCCTTGTACAACCGGTAGGCCACGCCCCCGCGGATGAAACGGCAAATCGTCACCTCGGCTGCGGACACCCCGTCCCAGCCCGCGCCCGCGGGCCAGCCGCCCTGATGATCGGGACTCAGCCAGAACTCGATGAAAGCATCCCCCTCGACCTCGAGTGCCCAGTGCAGATCGGCGTTCAAGAGGAGCAAGCTGTTCGGACCTTTGGCGACACGCCCGGACACCGCCTGGGCGCCGCCCCCCTCGCCGGGCGTTAAAACCGCCGCCGTGGGAACACCCTCATGGAGCCGTTCCCGGAGATGATAACCGTTCGCCATCACCGCCCCCCCAAGCAGGCCGAATGCCATGGCCGCCGCCACACACTTGAGTTGAAAACAAGAGAACAATCCCATGATACCCCTTCGCTTCCTTGTGACGGCGCCCTCTCCCGCGTGACGCCGCACCGCAGGCACTCTGGCCCGCCTGAACGGGCTACGCCGCGCGGCGCTTCAGCGGCGCCTGCGGCGCACGGCCAGCAGCCCGGCCGCCATCAGCAACAGGCCGAGCACACCGGGCTCCGGAATGACCACCAGTTGCAGACTGCCCTGCTGAAAGAACGCTCGCTTCCCGTCGCCAATGTCCTCGGCATTCGCCACGCCGAAGGCGACGGTGCCGTAATCGAATGTGGCGCCGCCCGTGCCCTCGATCAGCGTGTACGTCTCGCCGACATCCAGCGCAGAGGCGTCCAGGGTCAGCTTGCTCACCGTCAGGTTCCCCAAGCTGATCGTGCCGCCGTTCACCGATAGTGGCGCCAGGGGATCAACGATTTGAAACTCGGCGTCAGTCGCCAGGGTCAACCCCCCATTAACCACGCCGCCGCCGCCGATCGCGCCACCCGCGGAAATCGTCAGCACGCCGCTACCCAGAGTGACATCCGCGGCGGCGCCCAACAGCAGCGTTCCCTGCACCGCAAGAGTGGCATCCGCGCCCAGTTGCACTTCCCCATCCGCAAGCAGGGAAAGCGTTTCGTTTTGCG
>JAIPIQ010000068.1 GCA_021734645.1 Fidelibacterota bacterium
GTCAGGCCGCCGGGCAGCGTTACACCCAGCCGGGCCAGGGGATAGCAGCCGCCGACGACCACATTGGGCGCGCCGCAGACCACCCGGTGCTCCGTCGTGCCGTCCCACACCTGGCACAGATGCAGACGGTCGGCCTTGGGATGCTTGCTCACGGCCCGGACTTGCGCCGCGACAACCTGCTCGAGCCCCCCCCCCAATGTAACCAGGCCCTCGACTTCGGTGCCCGAAAAAGTCAGCCGTTGCCCCAGCTCCCGCGGATCAGCCGGACAATCAATATACTCCTGCAACCATCGGATCGGTACGCGCATGGTTCTATACTCCAAACTGGCTTAAGAAACGGACGTCATTATCATACAGCAAGCGGATATCGGGAATGCCGTAAAGGATCATGGCCATGCGCTCGATGCCCAGGCCAAAGGCATAACCGGTGACCGCCTCGGGATCGTAGCCCACGGCCCGGAAGACGTTCGGGTCCACCATCCCCGCGCCCGCAATCTCGATCCAACCACTCTGTTTGCATACCCGGCAGCCCTGACCGCCGCAGACATGACAGGAAAAATCCACTTCAACGCTCGGCTCCGTGAAGGGGAAAAAGTGGGGACGCAATCGGGTTTTCACATCGGGCCCCAGCAACGCGCGGGCGAAAAAGGCCAGGTCGCCCTTGAGGTCGGCCAGGGATACGCGCTCCGCCACATAGAGGCCCTCGATCTGATGGAAGTTGGCGCTGTGGGTCGCGTCGGCGGTATCGCGGCGATAGCAGCGCCCGGGAGCGACGATGCGCACGGGCGGCTGGTGGGCCTGCATGTGGCGCACCTGCACCGGCGAGGTGTGGCACCGGAGCAACTGGCCATCGGCCAGATAAAAGGTGTCCTGCTGATCCCGCGAGGGGTGGCTCTCCGGTGTGTTCAGGGCGTCGAAGTTGTTGTGGACGGTTTCAATCTCCGGGCCCTCGGCCACTGTGAAACCCAGCCGCCGAAAGATGCCGACCGCCCGCTCGATAAGCTGGCTGACGGGATGTCGCGAGCCCAGCCCGCGCCAGTAACCGGGCAAGGTCACGTCGAAGTCCGCCGGGGCCGCGCGGGGCCGGGCCAAATCCGCCTGGCGCGCGTCCAGCGCCGTCTGCACGGCCTGTTTCCAGGCGTTGGCCGCCTGGCCCCAGGCCCGGCGGTCCCCCGGGGGCGCCGTCTTGATGGCCCCCATGATGTCATGGATCAGGCCGTTGCGCCCCAGGGCGCGGATGCGCAAAGCCTCAAGCTCGGCCCCGGAATCGGCCGCGCCGATCGCCGTGGTCAACTCCGTCTGCCATTGTGCGATTGTCTCGAAATGCATAGTCATCACCTGTGCGTATTCAAAACCAGCAGTCTATGGCGCTGCGCCAGAAGCGCAAGCCGCGAATGAGACCCCGTCACGACCGGGCGCCGGGCAGAGGATCAGTGGGGACCCAGAAGTTGTGCCCGTCAATTTGAATCTGGAACGCAGGAAAACAGGAAAAAGTCTCATTGCAGTCCGGCGCTCACACAGTTAAAGCCCCTGGAACGCACAAGGGACCTCCATTACAGCCTGGAACGGGCTCCGTTTCGTAGCCTCTTTTCCCGATTTCCAGATTCAAGCAGTCCCCTTCTTTGTATCTCCGTGTCCCCCGGTGCCTCGGTGGTAATAATCTTTCGGCGCGCAGTGCCGAAAATTATGTAGCCGGTTGTTCGCCGATCTCAGATCTTGTACGGGTTGTCATCTGAGATGAAAGCGAGGAGCGCCCCCTTCTGTGGGTGCTAATGATCCACAAAGAAGTCGAGACCGTGGCCAACCTTGTATTTGAGGAGTATTCTTTTGCAGTCAGGACAAAGCTTGGCCTCCCGCACGTCGCCTACATCAAACTCGACTTCGGGAAACGGCTTCTCTGGAAGCGTTTCTCCATGTTGCTTGAGCCACACGGAGTAATTCCGGAGGGAAATCCAGTGCCCGCCGCATGTCTCGCATGAGGCCGCCTTGAGATGCTCTTCAAGTTCAACGGGAGCACAACGTTTCGTCTTGCACACAGGGCACTGCATAGTCATTTCCTTTCACTCACCTCGCGAACACTTAGCGTTTTACGCGACGTGCCGCCGCAAGCAAGCGTTTTTTTTGCGCTGTGGCGGTGTGAGCGGCGGTATTCCGGAGAGGGACGGCAGGGGCCCAAACGGCGGGTCGGGAACGCCGAAAATGTGCTGAAAAGGTTGTTTGATGGCATCTCAGGTTTCAACCCGTGGAGGCGGTTTTCCTGTTTCGCCAGGCCGGGGTTTTGCAGGCGCCTCTCCTGGCCAGCGGCGGGGCGGGCATTTGGCTGCATGTTTGGCTTGCGTTAGGGGGGCCCGGTGCGGCATAGTGGGGTTTGCGGGGCGGGGTTTGCCCGCGGGTGCCGGGCGGACCTGACGCTGCGCAGAACTGAAAAAGGAGTCAGTGATGAGGCGAAAAGGGATGCTCTGTCTGCTGGGGTTGGCGCTGGTGTGCGGCGGCTGGTCGGTCTTTGCGCAGGAAGAGGAGGCGGCGGGCTGGCTGGACCGGTTTGCGGCCGGCGGGGATCTGCGGGTGCGGCAGGTGTATTTTGATGGCATTCCGATTGTGGCGGATCCGCCCGGTGTGACCCGCGGCGGGGATAATCATTTTTTCCGCATTCGGACGCGTTTGTGGGGTCAGTACACCCATGATGACCAGGTTCACGCCCGCGTGCGGTTGGTGAACGAGTTCCGTTTGATTGACAAGCCGGTTGGCGCGGCGCGCTCCCGCGATTGGGATTTCCCGTCCGAGACGCTGGTGGACCAGTTGTATTTGGATTGGCGCGGCCTGGCCGATGGCCTGTTTGATCTGCGGGTGGGGCGCCAGGATCTGATATACGGCACGGGCAAACTGCTGTTGGACGGCACGCCCAAGGATGGCTCGCGTACGATTTATTTTGACGCCGTCAAACTGACCTACCGGCCCGCGGCCGAGACCTCACTGGATGTGGTGGGCATTTACAATCAGCCTGATGCCCAGCTGGCCGTCGGCAAGGACCGTGAGCGGGATATCGTCGGTCTGGCCCGCGGCAATAACGATATGACGGAGTCCGGCGGCGTGCTCTATCTGCGCAGCCAGGTGACCCCCGAGTTGCCCGCCGAAGCCTACTACATCTATAAGGAGGAATCCGATTGGCGGACCATTGACGGGACCTTCATGCCCCGGCGCGCGGTACATACCGTCGGCGGCCGGATCATGCCTGTGGTGGGACCCGTGCGCGGCAATTTCGAGCTGGCCGGCCAGTGGGGCGATATCACCGCCATGGATGAACACAGCAGCCGCGACCAGACCGGCATGATGTTCGACGGTTTGCTCAAGTGGCAGCCCGAGCCCGATCAGATGGCCGTCTTCGGGCTGGGCTACTACTATCTCTCCGGCGACGATCCGGAAACGGGCAAGGACGAGGGCTGGAATCCGCTCTGGGCCCGCTGGCCCCAGTACAGCGAGCTGTATGTCTATGCCTTCGACGCCGAGGGCGCCGGGCGGTGGTCCAATGTCTCGCTGCCGTACCTCAGCCTGACCGCCAAGCCCCATGACCGGGTGCAGGTCAAGGCCCTGGCCGGCTATCTGTCCGCGCCCGAGAAGAACGGACCGGGGACCGGCAGTGAGCGCGGCTGGTTGTACACCCTCCTGACCGAACTCCAGTTGGGCAAGAATCTGCTCCTGGCGCAGGACCAGCTCAAGGGGCATCTGCTGCTGGAAGTGGTCGAGCCGGGCGACTACTACAAGGTGACCGACACGGCCTATTTCGCCCGCTGGGAGTTGCTCTACAGCTTCTGAGCGCGGCACGCGGGCCACAGCGAGTAAAGGAGGCGGCGCATGCTGCTGTTCAGGGAATTGGATGCCATGCCCCGCGAGGCCTTGCGGGCGTTGCAGAGTCAACGTTTGCGCGAGCAGGTCAAGCGGGCGGCGGCGGTGCCGCTCTACCGGGAGAAGTTCGCGGCCGCGGGGATTGATCCCGGGGCGGTGCGCGGGATCGAGGATCTGGCGCATCTGCCGTTCACGGTCAAGGATGACTTCCGCGATGCCTATCCGTTCGGGCTTTTCGCCCGGCCCCTGCGGGAGATTGTGCGGGTGCATGCCTCGAGCGGCACCACGGGCAAGCCGACGGTGGTGGGCTATACCCGGGCGGACATCCAGACCTGGGCGCAAGTGTGCGCGCGAACCCTGAATTGCGGCGGCGGCACGCCGGACGACGTGGTGCAGGTCGCCTACGGGTACGGGTTGTTTACCGGCGGACTGGGCATGCATTATGGCGGCGAGGAGCTCGGCGCCATGGTCGTGCCCATGTCCGGCGGCAACTCGAAGAAGCAACTCATGCTGCTGCAGGACTTTGGCGTGACGCTCCTGTGCTGCACGCCCTCCTATTCCCTCCTGCTGGCCGAAGTCGCCGAAGAAGAAGGCGTGGATTTCGGCGCGCTGCCTCTGCGGGTCGGCTTCTTCGGGGCTGAGCCCTGGACCGAGGCCATGCGCCAGGAGATTGAAGTGCGCCTGGGGATCAAGGCCCTGGACATCTATGGCCTGAGCGAGGTCACCGGACCGGGCGTCGCCAGCGAGTGCCTCGAACAACACGGCCTGCATATATTCGAGGATCACTTCTACCCGGAGATTATTGATCCGGTGACCGGCGCCGTGCTGCCCCCCGGACAGGAGGGCGAGCTGGTCTTCACCTGCCTCAGCAAGGAGGCCATCCCGCTGCTGCGCTATCGCACCCGCGATATCACGGCCCTGATCGAGGAACCCTGCGCCTGCGGACGGACCAGCGTCCGCATGCGCCGGGTCAGCGGCCGCACCGACGACATGCTGATCATTCGCGGCATCAATGTCTTCCCCTCGCAGATCGAGAGCGTCCTGCTCAAGGTCGAGGGCACGGAGCCGCACTACCTGATCGTCGTGGATAAGGGCGGCGCGCTGGATGAACTCGAAATCCGGGTCGAGGTCTCGCCGGAGATCTTCTCGGACGAAGTCAAGCAACTCGAAGGGCTGCGGCGGCGGATTGACGAGGAAATGCGGGCGGTACTGGGCTTGTCGGCGCGGATTACGCTGGTTGAGCCCAAGTCCATCGAGCGCAGTTTGGGCAAGGCCGTACGGGTGGTGGACGCCCGGAGTTTCCAGGCGAGCGCGGGAGGCGGAGCATGAAAATCAAGCAACTGTCGGTTTTTGTCGAGAATCGGGCGGGGCGGCTGGCGGATGTGGCCACGCGGTTGGGGGAAGCCCGGATCAACATCCGGGCGCTGTCCGTGGCGGACACGGCGGATTTCGGCATTCTGCGGTTGATCGTGGATGATGTGGACCGGGCGCGCCAGTTATTGGCCGAGGCGGGATACACCGTGACCCTCACCGACGTGCTGGCCATCCAGGTGGCGGATCAGCCCGGCGGGTTGGCCGCCGTGCTGCGGGCGCTGGAAGAGGCCGGGCTGAATGTCGAGTATCTCTATGCCTTTGTGCCGCGCACTGCCGGCCAGGCGGTGGTCGTGTTTCGGTTTGACGATCCGGAGCGGGCGGTGGCTGTGTTCAGTCAATTGGATTTGCAGGCGATTCCCGCCGAACAGCTTTTGCGGCTGTAGCGCCGCGGCCGCTTATCGGCCAGAGAAAGATGGCAATGGTTTGGCCGTTGGTCGGGCCGGGATGGAGGAGTGTGTGATGGCACGGCAGGGTGTATGGACTTGGACGGAGGGGGGCTGCCCGGCGGAATTGCGGGCGGGGTTGCGGACGATTGCCGCCATTTATCCGGCGCGGTTTGCGGCGGCGGGCGGCCGGGCGCTGACTTTCCGGCGCGTGGCGCGGCTGGCGGCGGGTGGGTTGGACGTCGCCTGGGATGCCGGGGGCGCGCGGATTCTATACGGTCGGCCGATTGACGCTTTTCGCGCCGTGGGGCGCTTGCTGGGGGCGACGGGCGCCCGGGGCGCCTTTGCCGTGTCCGCGCGCTTCGAGATGCTGGGGGTCATGTTTGGCGTCTCGCGCAACGGCGTGTTGCGGCCCGCGACGGTGCGGGCGCTGCTCGTGCGCATGGCGCTGATGGGCCTGAACACGTTGATGCTCTATGCCGAGGATACCTATGAGGTCCCGGGGGAGCCGTTCTTCGGGTATTGCCGGGGGCGGTATGCCCAGAAGGATCTCAAGGCGCTTGATCGGTTCGCGGCCCGCCTGGGTATTGAAATGTTTCCCTGCATCCAAACGCTCGGTCACTTGCAGCAAATCCTCAAGTGGCCCGCCTATCGTCATCTGGCCGACGTCCCCGCGGTTCTGCTGGCCGACGAACCGGCGACCTATGCCCTGCTCGAGAAGATGATCCGCGCGGCCAGTGCCCCGTTCCGCTCGAAACGCATTCACATTGGCATGGACGAGGCCCATGGCATCGGGACGGGCCGGTACCTGCAAAAGCACGGCTACCGGGATCCGATTAAGATCCTCAACGAGCATCTCGTGCGCGTGCGCGGCCTCTGTGCGAAACTGGGGCTGCGCCCGATGATCTGGAGCGACATGTTTTTCCGCCTGGGGTCGAAAACCCACGACTATTACGATCCCGAGGCGCGCTTCACCCCCGCCATGAAGAAGCGCCTTCCCAAGGATGTCCAACTGGTCTACTGGGATTATTACCATCAGGACGAAGCCTTCTACCGCACCTTCATCCGGTTGCATCGCGAACTGGGCACGGAACCCGTCATGGCCGGCGGGGTTTGGACCTGGGACCGGTTCTGGATGCACATGCCCTTCACGGTCGCCACCACGAATCCCTGCCTGCGCGCCTGCAAAGCCCTCGGCGTGCGGGAGGCCTTCGTCACCCTGTGGGGCGACGACGGCCAGGAATGCGATCCGTTCTCGGCCCTGCCCGGACTCCAGTACTTCGCCGAACACGGCTATGCCGACGAAATTGACGAACGCGTCCTGCGCGCCAATTTCCGGGGCGCCACCGGGCTCGACTATGACGCCTGGATCAAGCCCGCTGAACTGGACCAGGTCCAGCCCCTCGATGCGCGGGCTACCACGCCGGCCAATCGCAGTAAGGCGCTGCTATGGGATGACCCGTTTCTGGGGCTCGTGCAGCCCCAGCTTGGCGCCTGGGACGCGCGCGCCTACTACCGGCCGCTGGCCGCCACCCTGTCCCGGCTGGCCCGGCGCCCGGGCCACGCGCGCCTGGCAATGCCCGCCGCTCTCGCCGACGCCCTCGCCCGGAAATGCGGCCTGCAAGCCGACGTGCGGGCCGCCTATCGCGCCCGGGATCGCGCCCGCTTCCGGCGGCTGGTTCGTTACGACCTGGTCCAAACCACCGAGGCCATTGTCGTCCTCTGGCGCCTCCATCGAAGCCTGTGGCTGGATACCTATGAACCCTTTGGCTGGGAAGTGCTCGAGGGCCGCTATGGCGCCTTGCTCGCCCGCCTGGAACACCTGGGCGACCGGCTCGCGGATTTCGCCGGCGGCGAACTCCAGTCCATCCCGGAATTCGACGCCCGGCGGGTGCCGCTCAATCCCGCGCGGCGGGGCGAGTTGCCCAATTATCGTTACCAGGCTCTGGCCACGGCCAGTTGCATCCGCTGATCGAATCCGCTTGTGAAAGGCCTTTCCCGATAGCGATAACTTCGCGATGCGTCTTGTCGATGCCGCGCGCGAGTGATTTTGGCGACAAGCCTGGATTTACCCCAGCCGCTTGACGAAACGGCCGATGCGGGCAAAGGCTTCCTTCAGCTCTTCCATGGCGGTGGCATAGGCGCAGCGCACATAGCCTTCGCCGCTGGGGCCGAAGGCCGGGCCGGGCACCACCGCCACGCTTTCCTCCTCGATCAGGCGATAGGCGAAATCGTGGGAGGAGATGCCCAGTTGGCCGATTTGCGGGAAGGCGTAGAACGCGCCGGCCGGGCGGACGCAGGGCAGGCCCAGCTCCGCGCAGGCGGCCACCACGAAGTTGCGCCGGCGCTGGTATTCGGCGCGCATATGGCCGATATCCTCCTCGGCCCGCATCAGGGCCTCACAGGCGGCCTCCTGGCTGGGCGTGGGGGCCGACATCATGCTGTACTGATGAATCTTCATCATGGCGTCAATGATGTCGGCCGGTCCGCAGGCATAGCCCATGCGCAGGCCGGTCATGGCCCAGGCCTTCGAGAAGCCGTGCAGGAAGATGGTGCGTTCGCGCAGGCCGGGCAGGGAAGCGATGCTCGTGTGGGGCGCGTCGTAGCTCAGTTCCGCGTAAATCTCATCGCTGATCACCAGCAGATCCCGGGCGCGGACGAATTCCGCAATGGCCGCTAGTTCGGCGGGATCGAGGACCGCGCCCGTGGGATTGTTGGGATAGTTCAACAGCAGGGCTTTGCACTGGGGCGTATAGGCGGCTTCGAGGCCGCCGGCGGTCAGTTTGAAGCCGTCGGCTGCAGTGGTGGGGATGCGGACGGGGGTCCCGCCCGCGAAAGTGATCAGGGGGGCATAGGCCACGAACGAGGGCTCATGATACAACACCGCTTCGCCGGGATTGAGCAGTGCGCGCATGGCCAGGTCCATGCCCTCGCTCACGCCGACCGTCACCAGGATTTCCGTCTCCGGTTGGTACGCCAGACCGAACGTTTGCTCGACGTAGGCGGCCAGCAGGCGCCGCAGGCGCAGCAGGCCCAGGTTCGAGGTGTAATGGCAAATGGCCCCGCCGCGTTCCAGGGCCGCGACAATCGCCTCGCGCACATGCCAGGGCGTGTCGAAATCCGGCTCGCCAATCCCCAGACTGATAATGTCGTGGCGCGTGGCGACAATCTCGAAAAAATCGCGTATGCCCGAACGCGGCACGTCGCGCACGTGCCGCGCCACCCGCTCAGGTGCTGACTTTATGCCGCCCGTCCGCATCGTGAGGCTCCATGTTTACGCCATGACTCTTGTAGGTCTTGAGTTGAAAATGAGTGGCCGTCGAGGTCACGCCCTCGATGCTCGCCAACCGCTCGCTGACAAACAGGGCCACCTGCCGCAAATCCGTGCCGCTGACAAACAGCAGCAGATCAAAGGCGCCGGACATGAGGTACACCGACTGCACCTCGGGGAACCGGGCAATCCGCTTGGCAATCCGGTCAAAGCCCCCCTCGCGCTCGGGTGTCACCTTGACCTCAATCACCGCCGTCACCCGCCGGGTATCAAGCTCGTCCTCGTTGATCACGGCCTGATAGCCGCGAATCACGCCCTGCCGTTCGTAGGCCGTGATGCGCGTCCGCACTTCGTCCGCCGTGCAGTCGAGCATTTTGGCCAAATCCTCGGCTGTTTCCAGGGCGTTGCGCCGCAACAAATCCAATAATTCGTCCATTGTATTCACCTCCGGCAGCCACCGGGCCGCCTGTTTGAAAGCAGCACCCTAGCGGGGGGGCGCAGAGAAGTCGAGCAAATCATGGCTTGACGCCGGGAGGGGCCTTGCCTAACGTTCGGCCTTTCACGGCCCGGTCACAAGGATTGCCGCGGGAAACGGGCCGACCAGGGTTCGGGTGCTTGGACAAAACGATAAACAGGAGCAGATCATGGCAGTGACGGAAATTGATTATGGTTTGAACGAAATGCAGTTGGAAATCCGGGAGATGGTCCGGAATTTCGCGCAGGAGCGGGTGTTGCCGGTGCGCGCGGAATTGGACGAGAAGGAGGAGTTTCCCACGGAGATTCTGCGGGAACTGGGCCGGATGGACCTGATGGGCTTGTACATCCCCGAGGCGTACGGCGGTTCCATGACGGACAGCATGCTGGATTTCATAGTGGCCATCGAGGAACTCAGCAAGGTCTGCTGCGGCGTTTCGGTTTCGTATGCGGCCAATGCCCTGGGGGCGGATCCGATCCTGCTGGGCGGTTCGGAGGAGCAGAAGAAGAAATTTTTGCCGCCGTTGGCCAGCGGGGAAAAATGGGGGGCATTCGCCCTGACCGAGCCCAATGCGGGCAGCGACGCCGGCGGGATTCAGACCACCGCGGTCAAACGGGGCGATCATTACGTGCTTAACGGGACCAAGCAATGGATCACCAATGGCGGCGAGGCCGATATCTACACGGTCCTGGCGGTCACGGACCGCAAGCGCGGCGCCCGCGGGATTTCCTGCTTTATTGTCGAGAAGGGTACCCCGGGTTTCAGTTTCGGCAAGAAGGAGAACAAGCTGGGCATCCGGGCTTCGGCCACGCGCGAGCTGATCTTCGAGGATTGCGCGGTGCCGGCCGAGAACCTGCTCGGGCGCGAGGGCATGGGCTTCCTGCTGGCCATGAAGACGTTCGACGTCTCGCGGCCGGGCATTGCCGCGCAGGGCGTCGGCCTGGCCCAGGGCGCGCTGGATGCGGCGGTGATCTATGCCAAGCAGCGGATTCAGTTCGGGCGGCCGGTGATTGCCAATCAGGGCCTGCAATGGATGCTGGCCGACATGGCGACCAAGGTCGAAACCGCGCGCGCGCTGCTCTATGGCGTTTGCCGGACCCTCGATGCCGGCGCGAAGGACATGTCCAAATTCTCCGCCATGTGCAAGCTGTATGCGACGGATGTGGCCATGCAGGTCACGACCGACGCCGTGCAGGTCTTCGGCGGGTACGGCTTCATGCGCGAGTATCCGGTGGAAAAAATGATGCGCGACGCCAAGATTCTGCAGATTTATGAAGGCACCAACCAGATTCAGCGCGAAGTCATCGGTCTGTCCCTGGTCAAGGAATACGCCAGCAGAATGTAACCCGCGCCCGCGCCGTCAGGAGGACCGCCGTGCATATTATCGTATGCTTGAAACAAGTGCCGGACACCAATGATGTCCGGATTGACCCGGAAACCAATACGCTGATTCGTGAAGGGGTGGCCAGCATCATGAACCCCTTTGACGAGAATGCCCTCGAAGCGGCCCTGGCCATCAAGGATGCCCAGGGCGCGACCGTGACGGCCATCTCCATGGGACCGCCCCAGGCCGGCGACATGCTGCGCGAGGCGATCGCCCGCGGCGCCGACAACGTCTACCTGGTCAGCGACCGCGCCTTTGCGGGCTCGGATACCCTGGCGACCTCCTACGCGCTGGCCAAGGCCATCCGCACCCTGCCCGCCGCGGATCTCGTGCTTTTCGGCAAACAGGCGATTGACGGCGATACGGCCCAGGTGGGACCGGGCGTGGCCGAGCTGCTTGGTCTGCCCATCATCACCTATGTACGCAAGGTCACGGTGCAGGATCAGCAACTCGAAGTCGAACGGGCGTTCGAGGACGGTTTCGAGCGCATGAGTGTGCCGCTGCCGGCGGTGCTGACGGTATTGAAGGAAACGAATGTGCCGCGGATGGCTTCCCTGCGCGGGCGCATGAAGGCGAAGAAGGTCGAGGTTCCGGTGCTCAAGGCGGCGGATATCGAGGCGGAGTCCCATCACGTCGGGTTGACGGGGTCGCCCACGCAGGTTATCCGCATTTTTACTCCGCCCAAGAAGCAGGGGGGCGTGACGCTGGATGGGTCCCATGGGCAGGAGGCGGCCCAGCAGGCGGTGGCGCTCTTGCGCGAAAGAAAGGTGATTTGAAATGGAAGCGCCCGGATTACAAATTGATCCCGCCAAGTGCACGGGGTGCAGTCTTTGCGTCAAGGCTTGTCCCTTCGGCGCGCTCACGCTCGAACCGCGCGAGAAGTTCGATCTGCCCGAGAGCCGGTTCAAGCGGATTGCGGTGGTCAACGAGGCCTGTACGCTGTGCGGCGCCTGTGTGCCGACGTGCGCCTTCGACGCCCTGGCGCTGGACGAAATCGAGCGCCTGGGTGACGAGCGCATCGAGGACTACCGGGGCGTCTGGGTGTTCGCCGAGCAGCGCGACGGCCAGATTCAGGATGTGGTCTACGAGTTGCTGAGTCGCGGGCGCCAGTTGGCCGATGAACGCCAGACCGAGCTGGCCGCGGTGTTGATCAGCGGCGACCTGACCGAGCCCCCGGCCGCCCTCGGCGCCTGGGGCGCCGACCGCGTCTACTGGGCCCGGGATCCGCGCCTGGCGGAATACAATACGGACTACTATACCCAGATCATGTCCGATTTGATTCGCGCGCATAAGCCCGAGGTCGTTCTGGCCGGCGCCACCAGCATCGGTCGGGCGTTTATTCCGCGCGTGGCCGTGCGGGTACGCACCGGATTGACCGCGGACTGCACCTCCCTGGACATGGATGTCGAGCAGGGGCTGCTGCTGCAAACCCGTCCCGCGTTTGGCGGCAATATCATGGCCACCATCATCTGCCCGCATCACCGGCCGCAGATGGCCACCGTCCGGCATAAAGTCCTGGCCAAGCGCCAGCTGGAGACCGGCCTCGAGGCCGAGGTGGTTCCCGTGGCCGCCGACTTGCAGCCCTCGCTGACCAAAATCCTCGAAGTCGTTCATGAGCTGGGCAACCAGGTCAATCTGGCCGAGGCGGATATTATTGTTTCCGGCGGGCGGGGCTTGGGCGCTCCCGCCCATTTCGACCTGTTGCGCGAGTTGGCCCGGGAGCTGGGCGCGGCCGTGGGGGCCTCGCGCGCGGCGGTGGATGCCGGCTGGATTCCGGCCTATCACCAGGTGGGCCAGACGGGCAAGACGGTTTGCCCGAAGCTCTATGTGGCCTGCGGCATTTCCGGCGCCATTCAGCATCTGGCAGGCATGAGTTCCTCGGGCATGATCGTGGCCATCAACAAGGATGCCAATGCGCCCATTTTTGACGTGGCGGATATCGGGATCGTAGGCGACGTGTTCGAAGTGGTGCCGCAACTGATCCGCGCCCTGCGAGAGCGGTAAAAGGGGAGACGGTAACATGGCCCTGAAAAGTGCATGGGAACTGGCGCTGGAGAAAACCGGCGGCGTGGAGGCCGGCCCCCAGGTGACGGCAGCCCAGCGGGCGGCCCTGGCGGCCGTCAGCGCGAAGCTTAAGGCGGATCTGGCGGAGTTGGACATCATGCATCAGGCGGGGGTGGCCGCGGCGGGCGCGGCGCAGGATGGCGCCGCGTTGCAGGAACTCGATACCAGTTATCGCGCGGCCGGGGCTCGTTTGCCCGCGGCGGCCGCCTGCG
>JAIPIQ010000069.1 GCA_021734645.1 Fidelibacterota bacterium
GGCGGCTACTGCCTGGGGCTCGGCAATTGGGTGACCAGCTATATCCCCATGGACAATTATCTCGCCGTGCTGGACGAGGCGCGCCGCTACTCATGATCACCCAATCACAGGAATCCAAGGCATGCAGGTCCAACCGAACATTACTGGATCGAGGAATACGATCTGGATGACTTGTAGCCTGACGCGAGGGACCAGCGACGCGCGACAGGATTCAGGGAACAGAGAATGACAAGAGAGATCAAAGGCATGAGAGCAACCACCATAGCCAGTTTGACAGGAGCATTGACCATCATGACCGCGACAGCGCAACCCATTCGCCCGTTGGCCAACGACTTCGTGGCCCTCAAAGACTACGGAACAGACACGATGGCCGCGTCGGAAGAAGAATGTGTCGAGGTGGCGGGTACGCGCCAGCCGGTGCCGAAGGTGCAGCCGCGGCCGGACGCGCGGTACGCCGATGAAAAGCGCTGCTTCGGGATTGCGTCGAGCATTGCCCGGACGCCGGGCGGGCGGCTCTGGTGCGGCTTCAGCAGTGGCGGCGCGGGCGAGGGGCCCGAAAACTACGGGATCGTGATCATCAGCGACGATGACGGGTTGACCTGGAGCCCGCCGATCATGGCGCTGGATACCGATGGGGACGGCCCCATCCGCAGCGACCATGTCACCTTCTGGACCGCGCCCGACGGCGTGCTCTGGCTTCTGTGGAGTCAATACCCGGAAGGGCTTACCGGGCCGCGGTCCTCCCAATGGGCCATGACCTGCGCGAACCCCGATGCCCGGCAACGCCAGTGGTCCGCGCCCTTCAAATTGATGGACGAACAGAATCTGCTGACCACGCCGACGGTCCTCGCCGATGGCGCCTGGATTTTCCCCACGGGCTCCTGGCGCCGAGGGCCCGACCATCCCTCGCGACCGATCCGCTCGAACGACGGCGGTCGCCATTTCGAGCTGGGCGGCCCGTTGCGGGTCGGGACCCGCCCCGATTTCGACGAGTACATGATCGTCGAGCGCCGGAACGGCAACCTGGTGATTTTCAACCGCCATGCGGAATCCTTCCTGCAATGCGAGTCCACCGACGGTGGCCGCACCTGGTCGGAGCAGCAGCCCAACGGCATCCGCCACGTCAATTCCCGCTTCGTCTTCCTGAAGCTGGCCTCCGGCAACTGGCTGCTGGTCAAACAGGGCACGTTGGACTGGGTGTCCGACGCGCGGGAAACCCTTTTCCCGACAAACCGCGGCCGCTCGCACCTGACCGCCTTCCTGTCCCGCGACGAGGGGCTCACCTGGGAAGGCGCCCTGCTGCTCGATGAACGGGATTGTTCGTATCCGTTCGGCTGCCAGGCGGCTGACGGCACAATCTACGTCTCCTACGAGCGCAGTCGCTGGCAGCAACCGGAAATCCTGGCCGCGCGCTTCACGGAGGAGGATGTCCTCGCCGGACAACCCGTTTCCACCCGCGCCGCCCTGCGCCTGCTCGCCAACCGGGCCACCGGCGTCAACCCCAAGACCGAAAACAAGCCATGAGCGACCAGCGACCAGCGACGCGCGACAAGCGAGCAGATGGCCCGCGCGTCGCAAGTCACTGGTCGCGAGTCGAAAGAAAGCACAATGAAAGCAAAGGAGCAACCATGAGCCAGATCTTCAACAAAAGCGGCGGCTATCGCAAGCTGCTCTCGTTCAACTTCGCCACGATCATCCATCTCGGCACGGTGAGTTTCTGCAAGCGGTTTATAGACTGGAAGCAGGATCCGCTGGGCAAGACCCTGGGGCAGATGATGGGCGCCTCGCGTTCCGGCAAGCAGAACATCATTGAAGGCAGCGAGCGGGCCCGGACCTCGACCGAGACCGAGATCAAGCTGACGGACGTGGCCAAGGCCAGTCTGGCGGAGCTGCTGGGGGACTTGGAGGATTTTCTTGCGGCGCGGGACGAGATCCCTTGGAGTATCCACGCGAAGGAGCACCAAGCCCTGTCAGCCATCCAACTGGCGCCCTTTGAATATACGGACGACGTTCTGCATGACTATTGGATCTATCTGCATGGCGAGAAGAAGAAGTTCGCCCCGTGGCTGGATAATGAGAGCGCGGTGGTGGTGGCCAATGCGTTGAACGTGTTGGTGCAGCGGGCGCTGGCGCTGCTGGGCAAGCAGTTGCAATCCCAGGAGGCTGCGTTTCTGCAATCCGGCGGCATCCGGGAACGCATGACCCAGGCGCGCGTGGCGGCGCGGGATCCCGCGGCGCCGGACTGCCCGGATTGCGGGAAGCCCATGCGCCGGCGCACGTCACGCAAGGGCGATTTCTGGGGCTGCAGCGGCTATCCCGACTGCCGCGCCATTCTCGACATCGGCAAGGTCACAACGACCAGCGACTAGCGACGCGCGACAAGCGACCCACAACGCGCGACCTGCGGCGTTGCAGCCTGTTGGTCGCGCGTCGCTGGTCGTAAGTCGAAGCGCCAAAGGAAATCCTTTTGAGGCGTAGTCATTGCGGATTGCGTCGGAGCGGGGCGGTGGGCTAGACTGCGGGGATGGATTATCGAGGAACAAGATGAGCGGCGGGCCGGAATCGGGCGGGGTGCGCAGCGCGGGAAGTCCCGGCTGGCAATCCCGCCGTCAGGGGTGGGGGCGTTTGCTCTGGCCGCTGGCGCTGCCGGTGTTTGCGGCGGGTTATCTCGTGCGGGCGTTATGTCCCTGGCCGGCGCTCACGGTCGAGGGCGGCGGGTTTCTGCTGCTGGTGGTGGGGGGGCTGACGGCGCTGGCGTTGGCGCGCAGTCAGCGTCGCCTGGCGCAATTCCGGCGCGGCGCGCGCGGCGAGGAATACGTGGCGGGCGTGCTGGCCGGTTTGCCGCCGACCTACCGGGTGCTGCATGGCGTGGGCGCGGGGCGTCAAGGGGTGGACCATGTGGTGCTCGGCCCGCCCGGGCTTTTTGCCATCGAGACGAAGAACTGGAGCGGCGTGGTTTCGATTGTGGACGACCATGTGTTGTGGAATGGCGAGCGCCCGACGCGGCCGCCGCTGGCCCAGGTGGCCGGTCAGCTCGAGTGGCTGCGCGGGATCCTGACGGCGGGGGGCGCGCTGGCTACCCCGCTGTATCCCGTGCTCTGTTTCGTGCGCAATAATCTGGCCCAGGGACCAGAAACGGTGGCGGGTGTCCGGCTGCTGGGACCGGATCAGTTGCTGGCCCATATCACCCGTCAGCCGCCGGCCTGGGACGAGGCGGCCTGCCGGCGGGCGATGACCCTCCTGGCCCGCGAAATCGAGTGAGGGCAACCGGCGGTTGGCTGAATCCGGGCTTGACCTCCGGGCGGCGCGCGGGCAGCTTGTCTATAAGACAGACACTGACGCTGGCCAGTCTCCAGCGGGCCGGTGCCCGCGTTGGCCGGAAAGTGATTCGTTCCGGGAGATGAAGATGAAGGGAATATTGATCCTGCTGGCCGGACTTGCCTGCCGGCTGGCCGCGCAGGACGGCGTGATGCATCCGTTCACGGCGGAATTCTTACCGACGGGCGGGCGCGGTTCGGTTGCCTTCGAGTGGGTGGGGCGGGGTGGCGCGAGCTATGCGCTGGAGCAGAGCCCGAGTATCTTCTTCACCAACCAGGTGTCATCAACCTATTATCTCGGGGATGGGGGGATTGTTTCAGCCCATTGCCCGTTGCCGCCGGAGGATTCCGGCTTCTGGAAAGTGCGTGCGCTGGGCGCCTCGAACGGGGTTTGCGTGGCGCAATCCGGCGAGCATGCCGGGAAGCTTGTGCGCTACGACGATTCGGGAGCCCCTGAGCTTCTGCGTGCTTTCGGGGTCAACTACTACGATGCGTTCGTGCGCTATCTCGCGGACGAAAACAACACGACGTTTATCGCCGGCTTTGAATACCTGCGCGATCACCACATCCCCGTGGCGCGCGTCCTGGCCGCCGGGTTCTGGCCGAAAGACTGGACCCTGTATTTTACGGACCGGGAGGAATACTTCCGGCGGCTGGACCATTTTGTGGCGCAGGCCGAGGAATACGGCATTGGACTGGTCATGACGTTTTTCTGGGAGGTCCATACGCCCGGCGAGATCGTTGACGACGCGGTGGCGGGGGGGATCCTGGTTCCCGGCGTGGACTTCACCCCCGTGGATCCGTTGAACCTGGATCTGAACGGCGACCCGACATATGCCGAATACAAGCGGGAATTGGGCCGGGCGGACAGCGGGTCCAACGCCTTCATTACCCATTATACCCGCGAACTGGTCGAGCGCTATGCGCACTCGCCCGCCATCTGGGCCTGGGAGTTCGGGAACGAGTATAACAATTTTGTTGATCATCCCAATCTCACGTTGTCGCGCACCCGTCCTGGTGGGCCCGCCACGCAGGGCATGATGCTGCCGAGCACCAGCATCAATTTTGCCGAGCTGCCCGCCTGGACCGGATCCGACGATTTGGTGCGCGCGGACGTGGAGGTGGCCAAGATCAATTTCGCCACGACGGTGCGCGCCATTGACACCTGGCGGCTGGTGATGGGGGGCGACGCCATGCCGCGCTGGAGCGCCTACCACAACTGGACGGAGCATACCTGGACGAGAGACAGCCGCGCAGAACTGGCGCAGATCCTCCCCGTGGACAATCCCGCCCCGATGGATACCGTCACCGTGCATGTGTATCCGCGAGGTCCCGGCGCGAGTCCGGACATTTATTTCACGGATAGTCCGGTGACCAATCAATGGCTGACGGGGCAATACCAGGAGCTGCTAGATTATTTTGTCGCGGAAAGCGCCGCCCTGGGCCGGCCTTTGGTAGTCGGCGAATGGGGGGTGATCGGCAACGGCACAACGGCCGACGAGAAAGCCACGTTCCATCGGTTCATGCAGGCGTTGATTGATTCCGGCGTTCAGCTCAGTCTGCTGTGGGATTTCGACAATCAAAACCCGGGGCAAACCGCCTCGTGGTGGGTCAATCCCGGCACGGCCAAGGAATATCAACTGACGAACCCGGATCCGAATCTCTGGGACCTGGAACAGGTCAACCTGCTTTTTCAACCCTGAGGAGTACTGGGGGTCGCGGGCGGCTGTCGGCCGCGCCAGGCCAGGGCGGCGGTGGACGGCAGGAGCAGGCCGCAGAGGGCGAGGATCCAGGTCACGGGGCGGTCATCCTGTGGCGGATAGCGGTTGACGAATTGCCCGCCGAACATGAAGGCGGATTCCCCGAGGCCCCAGGCGCCGCCAATGATCAAGCCCAGGCGCAGCCGGTGCGAACCGCCGCGGGCGTGGCCCGCCTGGACAACGATCAGCGGAAAGGCGCTGCCGACGGTTGCCCCGAGGCCCAAGGCCCAGACGGGCGCCCAGGCCGGGTTGGTCACGCCGAGCAGGAGGACCAGAAACGGCAGGGCGGCCAGGCAGAGCCAGGGAAGAATGCGGGCGGGTCCCAGGCGGTCGGCCAGGGCGCCCCAGCCGCAGGCGCCGAGGGCGCCCGTCAAGCCCGTGGCGAACACGGCGGCGCCCCCCCAGCCCTGCGCGGCAGCTTCCGGAAACCGGCGCACAAGCAAGGGGGTGGTGAAGCGCAGGACCAGGGTCATGAATACGGCCACGCCAATGGCCGTGCCCAACACCAGGCGAAAAGACGGCCCGGCGGCGGCGGCGCCGGCGGCGGGGGCGGTGATGATCGCGTGCGGCACGCAATGCACGCGCGCCCGCCAGGCGGCCCAACCCAGCGCCAGGGCCGGCAGCGCCAGCAGCCAAAAGCCCTGCAACTGCCAACGTTCCGCCCACAGGCCGCCGACAATGCCGCCGCAGGCCACCCCGAAATAGCCCATGGACATGAAGAGGCCGACGGCGGCCCCGGCGCGCCGCCCGCCCAAGCCATGCACGGCCAGCGCCGCCTCCGGATGGAGCATGCCGATGCCGCAGCCGGAAAGGGCCAGCAGGGCGCCGACGCCCCACCAGGACGTCGTCAGGCCGATCAGGGTCGTCAGTGCCGCCGCCGGCGCGCCCAGAATCAACAGCAGGGGCCAGCCGCGGCCGGGCAGCAGTCCGCCGGAGAGGGGTTGCACGGCGTTGACCAGCAGGGCCCAGCCGCCGATCAGCAGGGCAATGCGGCCGATGTTGGTGTGCAAGTGACGGGTCAGGGTGGGTTCCGGCAGGGGGGTCAGCAGGCCGGCGTAGAAATCCACGGCGAAGTGCAGCGCCACGAGGACGGCAAAGGCGGTGACGGGCCGTTGCCAGAAGCCGGGGCGGTCGTTCATTCCCGTGGGCGCGCGGCGAGGGTGGCGCTCACCAGGGACTGGGCTTCGGCGAGCAGGCGTTCGAGGTGGGCGGCGCCCTGAAAGCTTTCGGCGTAGATCTTGTAGATGTCTTCGGTGCCGGAGGGCCGGGCCGCGAACCAGCCGCTGGCGGTGACGACCTTCAGGCCGCCGATGGGCGCCTGGTTGCCGGGTGCGCGCGTGAGTTTGGCGAGGATGGGTTCGCCGGCCAGTTCGGTGGCGTGGACCGCATCGGCCGACAGGCCGGCGAGAATCCTGCGCTGGGCGGCATTGGCCGGCGCGTTGATGCGCTGGTAGACCGGCGCGCCATGCCGCGCCTCGAGGTCGCGGTACTGCGCGCCGGGATCACGCCCGGTCACGGCGGTCATTTCCGCGGCCAGCAGCGCCAGAATGATGCCGTCCTTATCCGTGGTCCAGACCTGCCCATTCCGGCGCAGGAAAGACGCCCCCGCGCTTTCTTCGCCGCCGAAGCCGATCTGACCCGAAAGCAACCCGGCCACAAAATGCTTGAAGCCCACGGGGACCTCGATCAACGGGCGGTCCAGCGCCGCCGCCACCCGGTCAATCATCGAGCTGCTCACCAGGGTTTTACCGATGGCGGTTCCGCCGCCCCACTCGGTCCGGTGGCGGAAGAGATAATCAATGGCCACTGCCAGGTAGTGGTTGGGATTGATCAGCCCGGACGTACGGGTGACGATGCCATGGCGGTCAAAATCGGGATCATTGCCGAAGGCCACGTCGTAGCGGTCCCGGAGCTTGATCAGCCCGGCCATGGCGTCAGGCGAGGAGCAATCCATGCGCACCTGGCCGTCCCGATCCACGGACATGAACCGGAAGGTGGGATCCGGGGTGATATTGATCCGGTCCAGTTCGAAGCGATAGCGTTCGGCGATGCGTTCCCAGTAGTGGGCGCCGCTGCCGCCCAGCCCGTCGGCGCAGAGGGCCAGTTTCGCATCCCGAATGGCGTCGAAACACAACGCCTGGTCGAGCTCATTCACATAGGCGCTGAGATAATCGTAGGGCCGGACGCAGTCGGCGCGGCGGGCGCGGGGGGCGGGCATGCGCCGCACGCCCTTGAGATCCGCGCGCAGCAGTTCGTTGGCTCGAGCGGCAATCCAGTCGGTGGCGTCCTTATCCGCGGGTCCGCCGGTGGGGGGGTTGTATTTTATGCCGCCGTGTTCGGGCGGGTTGTGGGACGGCGTCAGGATCAGGCCGTCGGCCTGCCCATGGTTTTGGGCCTGGTTGTGCTTGAGGATCGCATGGGAAACGGCGGGGGTCGGGGTGGGGGTCCGGTCGGGTTGGATGCAGGTCACGACCTCGTTGGCGGCCAGGACCTCGAGGGCGGTGGTGAAGGCCGGTTCCGACAGGGCATGGGTATCCATTGCGAGAAACAGCGGGCCACTGATCCGCTGGGCCGTCCGGTAGGCGCAGACCGCCTGGACGATGGCCAGAATATGGGCCTCGTTGAACGTGTACGCGGTGGCCACGCCCCGATGTCCCGAGGTGCCGAAGACCACGGCATGGTCCGGGTTGCCAGCCTCGGGCGCCAGCGTGTAATACGCGCTGACCAATCGCGGCACGTTGATCAGCATGGACTCCGGGACTTGTCGCCCCGCCAAAGCATTCCCACTCATTACGTGCGCTCCTGCTTGTCCGCTGGCGCGGTTTTCACGGCGGCGGCAGAATGAGGCCGGAACTCTCCGTACCCCGATCGTCCCCGTCCGGCGCAGCAGTTGACTTCAGGTCAATTTGCCCGCGCACCGGATCGTAGGCGAAACGACCGCCGTCCGGCGCTTCGGGCAGGGCGTCCAGATAGTTCCGCGCCACCAACTCATCGAGCGACCTGGGCAGCCGGCCCATTTGCATCTGGAAGGCCGCGATTCGCGCCTGCAAATCATCAATCGTCTGTGTCTCCGCGTGCTGGGCGCGCACGCGCTGGAGCACGGCCCGGTAATCCGGCTGGTCCGCTTCTGTTGCGGCTGGTTCCCGCGGCGCCTCCGGCGCGCAGCCCCCCAGGCAGCCAACCAGCCCGGCCATTCCAACCCAACGCCCAATCTGATTCATGTTCACTTGCATGGTTCCAAACTACGCTGCCGCCCCCCCGCCCGCCAAGCCCAATCTGTCCCGGTTGGCTTTGCAGCTTGATGGGGCGGCGGGAAGCACGTATGAAAGGGCCATTATGAAAACCTTAATCACGGGCGGCAGCGGTTTTCTGGGCATCAATCTGGTGCGTTACCTGCGGGAACGGGGCGCGCGGGAGATCGTGGTCCTGGACCGGGCGGATTTCGATTATCCGGAGCGGGGCGACGTCGAGTTTGTGCGGGGGGATATCCGGGACCGGGACACGGTCGCGCGGGCCATGACCGGCGTGGACTGGGTGGTGCACACGGCCGCGGCCCTGCCGCTGTATGCGCCGGCGGACATTCATTCCATTGACGTCGGGGGTACGCGCCTGCTGCTCGAAGCGGCCACGGCGGCGGGCGTGCAGCGGTTTGTGCACATTTCCTCGACGGCGGTATACGGGATTCCGGACCATCATCCGTTGTACGAGACCGACGCCATCGAGGGGGTCGGACCGTATGGACAGGCGAAGATCGAGGCGGAGGAGGCCTGCCTGACGGCGCGGGCGGCGGGGCTGTGCGTGCCGATTCTGCGCCCGAAATCGTTTGTCGGCCCCGAGCGGTTGGGGGTGTTTGCGATATTTTACGAATGGGCGCGGGACGGCAAGCATTTCCCCCTGATCGGGAACGGGCGCAACCGCTATCAATTGCTGGATGTCGAGGATCTGTGCGCGGCGGTCTGGTTGACCTTGACGCTGCCCGTGGCGGTGGCCAACGACACGTATAACATTGGCGCCCGCGAGTTTGCCACCATGCGTGAGGATTGGCAGGCCGTGCTGGATGCGGCCGGCCATGGCAAGCGCGTCATTCCGTTCCCGGCCGGTCCCGCCATTTGGGGGCTGCGCCTGCTCGAATGGTTGCACCTCTCGCCCCTCTATAAATGGGTTTACGAAACCGCGTGTACGGATTCGTTTGTTTCCATCGCGAAGGCGGAAGAGCGCCTGGGGTTCGCGCCCCGGTATTCCAACCGGGAGGCCCTGGTGCGGAATTACCAATGGTACCTGGCGCACTATGAGCAGTTTCAGGGCGCCACCGGCATTTCCCATCGCGTGCCCTGGAAGCAAAGCGCGCTCAAACTGCTCAAGGTCTTCTTTTGACGGCGGCCCCGGCCATTCGTTTCGGGTTGGAAAACTGGGTGGCCACCGCGGGGGCGCGTTGGCGGGGGGCGCGGCTGGGTTTGGTGGCTCATGGGGCCTCGCGGGGCGCGGATGGCCAGTCCGCCTGGGAGCGGCTGGCCGCCGCGGGCTGCGATCTCGTATGCGGTTTTGCGCCGGAGCACGGCTGGTTGGGGCGGCTGGGCGCCGGGGAGACGGTCGGCGCGGCCCGGCATCCGACGCTCCGCATTCCCATCTATTCCCTGTATGGCGCCGACCGGCGACCGCGCCCCGAGTGGCTGGCGGGGCTGGCGGCGGTGATCTACGACCTGCAGGATCTGCCGGTGCGCTGCTATACCTATGGATCCACGCTGCGCTACTTGATGGAGGCCTGCGCGGCGGCCGGGTGCGCGGTCATCGTCGCCGATCGGCCCGCGCCGGGCGCCGGCTGGCGCGATGGCCCCCTGCTCGAGACCGATTGCGAAAGTTTCGTGGGGTGCCTGCCCACGCCCTATCATTACGGCCTGACCTCCGGCGCGCTGGCCCGCCTGATCAAACAGCATTATGGCATCAAGGTCGAGCTGATCGTCAGCCCCTGCACCGGCTGCGGACCGGAATGGCCGAACCGGATCCCCTGGACGCCTCCTTCACCCGGCATCCGCACCGTGGCCACCGCCGAAACTTATCCGGTCACCGTGCTCGCGGAAGCCCTGCCGCTGGCCTACTACGGGCAGGGCACGCCGGAGGTCTTTCAAGGGATCTTCCTGCGGGGCGCTCAGGGTGAGGCCCTGGCCCGGCGGTTACCCGCCCAGGGCTGGGGATATGCCTGGCGGCCCCAGGCGGTCACCAATCAACAGGGGGAGCGCTACGCCGGAATCAAGTTGGCCCGCCTGCCGGGGGCAACGCCCCGGCCCGCCCGCGCCGCCCTGGCCTGGCTGGCCGCCCTCGGCGAAATGTTCGGACCAGAGGCGCTCTGGAACACCCCCGGCGCCCGGCCGGCTTTCTTTGACCAGCTTTGGGGGACGACGGCAGTCCGGCGGGCGCTTGAAGCCCGCGAGGATCCGGAGGCCATCGCCGCGGCGTGGAACGCCGGCACGCCGGGATGAGCGCTGGACCGTGTGTCATAATGTCGCGGCAGGCACCCGCGGGGAGCGGCGGTGTGACAAAAAGCCCGGAATACCCGTGCTGGCCGCGCAGGTAGATTCCAGGTCATAAATAAATATCTACTTGTTAATGAACAGGATACTTGATTTGCCGTTTCAACCTCCCCATAGTTGGCATGGGGTCTGCTCATGAGTCAGCGGAACAAAAAAAACAGAGTGGGTTGCTTGTTTGGGCCCCACAGGAAGGAATTGAGTCATGTCAAAAGTTTTGGGAATTGATTTAGGAACGACGAATTCGTGTATGGCGGTCATGGAGGGGGGCGAATCGGTCGTGATTCCGAACGCGGAAGGCGGCCGGACGACGCCTTCGGTGGTGGCTTTTACGAAAGGCGGCGAGCGCCTGGTGGGGTCGGCGGCGAAGCGGCAGGCGGTGACGAACCCCAAGCACACGGTATTTTCGATCAAGCGGTTCATGGGGCGCAAGTACGATGAAGTGGCCCATGAGATCAGCTTGGTGCCCTATGAAGTGGTCAAGGCGGCCAATGGGGATGCCCACGTCAAGATCGAGGACAAGACCTATTCGCCGCCTGAGATTTCCTCGATGATTTTGCAGAAGATGCGGGCCGATGCCGAGGCCTACCTGGGCGAGAAGATTTCCCAGGCGGTGGTGACGGTGCCGGCCTATTTCAATGACAGTCAGCGCCAGGCCACGAAGGATGCCGGCAAGATTGCAGGGCTCGAGGTGTTGCGGATCATCAACGAGCCCACGGCGGCTTCGCTGGCGTACGGGATGGACAAGAAGAAGGACGAGCACATCGCGGTCTATGATCTGGGCGGCGGCACATTTGATGTCTCGTGCCTCGATATCGGCGACGGGGTGTTCGAGGTCAAGGGCACCAATGGCGACACGCACCTGGGCGGCGACGATTTCGACCAGCGGGTGATTGACTGGCTGGTGGGCGAGTTCAAGCGCGAGCAGGGCATTGATTTGTCGAAAGATCCCATGGCGCTCCAGCGGCTCAAGGAGGCGGCGGAGAAGGCCAAGTGCGAGCTGTCGAGCTCCCAGAGCACGGATATCAACCTGCCGTTCATTACCGCCGATGCCACCGGGCCGAAGCATTTGAACCTGACCCTCAGCCGCGCCAAGCTCGAACAGTTGGTGGACGACTTGCTGCAGCGCAGCCTGGGGCCGGTGGAAAGCTGCCTGCGCGACGCCAAATTGGCGGCCGGCGATGTGCAGGAGGTCATCATGGTGGGTGGCATGACCCGGATGCCCAAGGTGCAGGACGTGGTCAAGCGCGCGTTCAACAAGGAGCCCCATAAGGGCGTCAATCCCGATGAAGTGGTGGCCGTGGGCGCGGCCATTCAGGGCGGCGTGCTCAAGGGCGAAGTCAAGGACGTGCTGTTGCTCGACGTCACGCCACTGACTCTCGGGATCGAAACCCTGGGCGGGATTTCCACCCCGCTCATCGAACGCAATACCACCATCCCCACCCGCAAAAGCGAAATTTTCAGCACGGCCTCGGACAGCCAGCCCACGGTCGAGATTCATGTCCTGCAGGGCGAACGCAAAATGGCCCAGGACAACAAGACCATCGGCCGCTTTCATCTCGACGGCATCCCGCCGGCGCCGCGCGGCATGCCCCAGATCGAGGTCACGTTCGATATTGACGCCAACGGCATTTTGAACGTTAGCGCCAAGGATATGGGCACCGGTAAGGAACAGAAAATCACCATCACCGCGTCGAGCGGACTCGATAAGGCCGAAATCGAGCAGATGGTTCAGGACGCCAAGGTCCATGCGGCCGAAGACGAGCAGCGGCGCGCGGAAGTGGATGCGCGCAACCGCGGCGAGGCGCTGTCCTACGAGGCCGAGAAGTTCATCAAGGAACATGGCGACAAGATTCCGGCGGACAAGAAGGCCAAGATCGAGGGCGCGACCGAGCGCCTGAAAGAGGCGGTCAAGAACAACGTTGCCGACGAGATCAAGTCGGCCATCGAGGGCTTGAATGCCGAAATGCAGGCGGCCTCGGCGGATCTGTATGCCCAGGCCAAGAGTCAAAGCCAGAGCCAGGGCGGCGCGCCCGGGGCCGCGGGGGCTGATGCGCCCCCGCCGGCGGCCGGCGAAGACGGGGCGGAGCAGGGCGACGTGATTGACGCCGACTTCGAGATGATGGACGACAAGGACAAGTCCTGAGCGAGAATTTCCGAAAGC
>JAIPIQ010000070.1 GCA_021734645.1 Fidelibacterota bacterium
CACGGCTGTCGTCGTTGACGGCCAGGAAATCCACGGCGGAGGCGCGTTGGTTGTCGGCGTTTTCTACGGCGGCGTGGCGGAACTGATCTTCGTCGGCCCGCGCACCATTGTGCCGGAGCTGCGCGTGGGCCGCCGGGATGTCCGCGCCTGGCGCGCGCTGGGCGCGCTGGACGGCCCCGGACTCTGTTCGGCCCAGGTCACCTACGAGGGCGGTGGCCTCACGTTTCGCAGCACGATCGTCGTTAGTGCGGCCGCCGGACAAACGCTGCGCTTCACGCCGTTCGTTCCGGCCGACTATGAAGTCGAGCGCCTGACAGGGAACGGGGAGGCCCTGACGCGCGATGCGCTGGGT
Source organism: Fidelibacterota bacterium (assembly GCA_021734645.1). GTDB lineage: Bacteria > Verrucomicrobiota > Kiritimatiellia > JAIPIQ01 > JAIPIQ01 > JAIPIQ01. The sequence continues at coordinate 353 of JAIPIQ010000070.1, forward strand.
GCGGTGACCGCCGCCACCGGCGACGGCCGCGTTGTGCTGGAAGTGAACTACAAGCACAGCCTGCTTGACCTGCCACCCGCCACCTGGCGGGACGCCGTCCTCCTGCAGGCCGACGCAGCGCAGATCCAGGTCGTCATGCCCGAGGAAGCCGGGGCGTTCGATCAGGGAACCCTCAACTGGCTCAATCACTTTCTGCTGGCCTACGACTACGAGGACAATATCGTCGGCAACCTGGCGCCTCTCGATCCCGCGCCGGGGGGCACTCCTCCCGCCGCCGCCTGGCAATTGACGATGGATACGACCGGACTCGCGGAACGCACCGCGGTTCTCCTTGACGGGCCGCAGATCGTGGTCACGGGGCGCGACGCGTTCGCCCGCCGGCGGGCCATGGCGGTTTTCATGCGGTTGCTGGACCGAAAATACCCGGCGGTCGGCCACTTCCTGTTTCCGGCCGATCTGAAGGCCTATGAGAGCCTCGACGCGATGCTGGACCGGAAAGTGGCGCAATTGATTGAAGCCCACAATCTGCACCGGAAACCGTTGCTGGACGACGCCCACGAACCACTCTACGCGGGCGACAACTTGGATTTTCACGGGAAATACGTCCTGCGCGTTTCCCCGTACATCTACGAACCCGGAGACTGGCGATGAGTGAAATGAAGAACTGTTCACAGGGGAAACAGGCGGGGTCGGCGAACGGCCGCCGCCGGGCCGTAAGCCGACTCAAGCTGGGGATCTGCGCGCTGGGCCTCGGCACCGCGGCGCTTGTTCAAGCGCAGGACCCGGTCTGGTCGGTGCAGGTCGCCGACGAGGGCGGCCGCCGCCAGTTGATTGTCGAAAGCGCGCAACTGCGTGCTGAGTTTCTGGCCGAATATGCCTGGATGCTGGCCCGCGTTTTCTTTGAAGGCGTTCCGGTGGTGGGCTGGACCGGCTCGAACGGGGCGGTCGTGAGCCTGCTGGCGGAGGCGCCCTGGGAGCGCCCGCAAGAAGGGTGGATCGGATCCGGACATGGCGGCGAGCAACTCATTTCCTATGCCATCGAAGCCGACGGGGTTGCGCAGCCCTACGACGACGCGCTCGAATTGAAAGCCTCGGAAATCCGCCTGGTGAAAATTTCTGAAATGGGACCGTTTGTCTTTCATCATACCGTTTCGTTTCCGGCTTCCGGCGACCGTCTCGTTCAGGAGCACCGCTTCACGGTCCGGGACGGAAGCGAGTGGTTCCGTCACATGTATGCCTTCATGCACCAGGTCGTGAAACCCTTCAATGACTGGTTGGCCTGGCGGCCGGACGGGACGACTCGGGCGGGGGCAACCGGCTTGGCGGATGGCCGCCGCAGCCTCCAGGAGGACGTGCGCGCGGTGGCCTTCTACGCCCAGGAACAGGGCCTGGGCGTCGTGATCTGCTACGCGGACGCGTACCCGGGCCGCAACAGGCAGGGGCATTTCATCAATGACCGCACGCACGATAACAAGCTGTACTTCCAGCCGCAGATCAATCCCGCGGATCTGACGACGGCGAAGGAATTCGTTTTTCGGGCAAGCCTGATTCCGTTTCGCGCCGCCCAGGATTCGTGGGCGGATCAAGCTGATCGGATTGTTCGCGCCGCTGGGGGCCAGCATATTATGGTTGACAAGGGCCTCATGGCAGAGTAGTAGTAATAACCAATGAGTAATATACTCGCAGGAGAAGGAGCAGAGAAGATGAAGAAGGAATGCGCTCAAACAAGAATGGGTCTGAATCGGACGGCGAGCCTGATCCTATATGCGGTACTTTTCACCGCGCTGGCCGTGTCGGTTCCGGCGGATCTCGTTCAGGAGGATTTCAATAGCTACACCTTGGGCGACCTGGATGGCCAGGATGGGTGGTCCAGTGGCTTGCCCGGCCCGGTGCAAGTGATCTCCGGGACGGGGATCAACACATCTCGCGTGGTCAGCAATACCGATGAGGCCACGACCGGATATGCCCAGAAAGACGTCGTCCTGGACTGGAGCGGCTTGACGCAAGCCAGCCTGTCGGTTGATTTCAACCGCATTGGCACGTCGTCCATCGATAGCTGGGCGGGCGTTCAGGATTCCAGTCTTTTCCGCGGCTATGGGGTCCGGGTTCGTACGGCGGACATCGGCTTCCGGGAGGGCGCCAGCGGGGGGGATGCCTGGTTGCATACCGATGTGGATGGAAATACCATCAACGTGCAAAACGAGAAATGGTATCGGATCACCTATGAATTCACGCTGGGGGCGACGCCGATGATCACAAAGGCCACCCTGTACAACCTGACCGACGGCGGATCCAGCCAGCTCTACTTCGGGGCCGATACCCCGACCTTGACACCCTCTGCCGCGACGAATCCCGCCAACTGGGACCAAGTCCGCGTACGTGTGCCCGGGAGTCATCAGGGCGTTTTGATGTACGACAATATCAGCCTCATTCCCGAACCCGCTTCATTGGGCATGTTGCTGATCGGCGCGCTGGGTGTATTCCTCCTGCGGCGGTCCCGCGGCGCGCGCGCTTATCGGCTGGAGTTTTTGGAGGCGCGCGGCCGGTGACCACCGCACCCCCCCCCGTCTCCTCGGGGCGCGGTTGCGACCTGATTTGCCGCGCAGAACCGCGGCGCGTCGCCTAAAGAGCCTTTTGCAGTCCGCACCAACGCCGAACATGCTGGGAGCAGAAATGCCTTGGAATTCATTCCGCCTCGCCCGTGGAGGCGCGGCGCATGCCGCTTCAGCCATGCCGGGCGTCAAAGCGGCACAGCGCCGTACGACGTGCCGGGAACAGCTTTCCTCGGGCGCGTTCACCCTTGTCGAGCTGCTGGTGGTCATCGCGATCATCGGTGTCTTGGTCTCCTTGTTGATGCCCGCGTTGGGCGCGGCCCGGCGGCGCGCCGAAGCGGTCCGCTGCCTGATGCAATTGCGTTCCATTGGCATGGCCGGCCAGCAGTATGCCCTGGCCAATCGCAACGCGTTGCCCGGACAATATTTTTATGATGCTACCGCCGGCTATGCGGAGAAATTCAGCCTGACGCCTTATCTCGATATCCCGGTCCCCACCCGCTCGCCGACCATTTTCACCTGTGCCGAAATCTTTGCCCGCTGGCCATATTATCGCTCGTACGGGCGAACACGCGCCATCAATGGCTTCGGATACCGGTGGACGCGCGCCAGTTCCGGCAGTCCCACCAGTGACCCGGATAATCAACGCCTGGCCGATAAACCCCACAAGCTATCGGAAATTCCCTCCCCCTCGGCCATGTACTTCATCGCCGACAGCGTCTATTCCCAGTTCTATTCCGACGAAGTCGGGCATTACTACTACTCAGACATTCGGCTGCCCAATTTTGCGACGGCGGCCGTGGACCACCCCGAGCGCTATGTACACCTGGATGCCCTGAATTTCAGTTTCATGGACGGCCATGCCCAATCCGTCTCCCGCGCCGAGATGCAACGCCTGGTGCAAGACAGCGCGGATCCTTTCTGGCGCGGCGGGTACCTGGAGTAGCTTATTTGAGCGAACAGACGTCAGATTTCGGGTTTCACCAGGGATGACGTTCTTATTGTGAACTATGTGCTTGGTGAATGATGGTGACTTGCGTGTCCGGCAGCCCCGCCCTGGAGCGCTTGCCGCTTGAACTGGGCGGTGGGAGCGGCTATGTTGACGGCTATGCGCATTCTTGGTTATGTCTTGTGTCTGGTCCTGCCGCTGGGCGGCGTGGCGCGCGCGGCGGAAATGCCGCCGGCGGCGCGGGTCGCGGCGGATTTGGCGGTAGTTTTGGAGGCCGAGGGCGATCATGCGGGGGCCGCCCTCGAGTCCGGGCGGGTGGCGCGCCTGACGCCGGCGGCCGACCAGCGGGCGGCCTGGCATTGGGCGGCGGGTTTCGAGTATCTGCGGGCAGGTGAGCCCGCGCGCAGCGAGGCGCTGCTCGATGCGGCCGAGGAAGAAACCCCCGCCGACTTGCTTTTCCCGGCCCGGCTGGTCCGCGGTGAAACCGCGCGCCTGCGCCGGGACTGGGACAATGCGGCCTTCTATTTCGGTTCGGCCGCGCGAGACCGCGCGGCCCCCGCCGACCTGCGCGCCTTTGCGGTCCGGCGCGCGGCCGCCGCCGAACTCGAGCGCGGCGATCAAGCGGCCGCGCGCGCGGCGTTGGCCGCGCACCCGGAGATCGAACTGGCGGAAGCGCAGGCGGTCCTGGCGCGCTACGCCGCGGGCCGGGACAAGCGACCGCGCCTGGGGGGCGCCCTGGGACTGATCCCCGGCCTCGGTTATCTCTACGCCGGCGAACCGGCCAATGCCCTGCGTTCATTGATTCTGAACGGCCTCTTTCTATTTGGAATGGTCCACACGGCCGAGCGCGATCAATGGGGCGCTTTCGCCATCATCACCTTCTTTGAAATCACCTGGTACAGCGGCAGTATCTATGGCGGGCTCGATGCCAGCCATCGGTACAACCAGGCCCGCCGTGTCGCCGCCGTCGAAGCGCTTGACGGATCCGGTCGGCTTGAAGCCGACTACGAAGCCCTGCCCGCGATCCGCCTCAATCTGCGCTTTTAGGAGGAGAGTGACGGAGATTGATCTGCGGGACGGCGAATTGGATGGCGCGGTGGCGCCGGGGCCACCGGAGAACTGCACGCATTGCGGGCGCGTGTTGCTGGGGGTGCGGCCCATTTGCCTGTATTGCGGCAAACGGGTGGCGCGCAATCCCTTTGCGCGCTGATTCAGGCTGCGGGCGTGTTCAACGCGTACAAATAGCGTTTGACCTTGGTGGTCGAGGTCTTCTCCAATTCCTCGTAGCGGATTTGCAGGCGGCGGGGGCGTTTGTATTCGGCCAGCGCCCGGCAGACGCGGCGCACGTCCTCTTGCAGCAGGGCCTCGACCTCGGCATCGCTCAAGGGCTGACCGCGCGCCGCCGCCACCCGGTCCACGGCATCCTGGTTCGGCACCAGGATCGCGCCCACCCGCTCGCCCGTGGTCTCGCCGTGCTCGTGATAGCCCAGCACCAGGGTTTCCAGCACGTACGGACTTTGCAGAATCTGATGCTCGACCTCCTCCGGATAGATGTTCTTGCCCTCGCGATTGACAATCAGGCTCTTCTTGCGGCCGCTGATCGTCAAGAACCCATCGCGATCAAGGCGCCCCAGATCCCCCGTGTACAGCCAACCGTCGCGCAATACCGCGGCCGTCGCCTCGGGATTGTTGTAATAGCCCCGCATGACATTGGCCCCGCGGGCGCAGATTTCGCCAATGCCCTCCGCGTTGGGCTCGTCAATTCGCAGCTCGACGCCGGGCAGCGCGCGCCCGACGCTGCCCAGCCGGTTGCATTCGATGGGATTCAGCGTCAGCACCGGCGCGGTTTCGGTCAAGCCATACCCCTCGCGCACCGGGATCCCCAGCCGCTCCCAGCCTTGCAGCACCGCCGGATCGCACGGCGCGCCGCCGGTGACCACCAACCGCAGCCGCCCGCCCAGCTTGGCCAGAATCTTGCGCCCGACGACCCGGCCCAAACCCAGGCGGCACAGCCAGCGGGCCGAGGTCTTCTGGTTGATGCCCGCGCGAATCTTGCCGTACATTTTCTCGAGCAGCAGGGGCACGCCCACCAGGACCGTCGGCTGGACTTCGCTCATGTTCTCCCCCACGGTCTTGAGGCTTTCCACCAGGCTCATTTCCGCGCCGGAGGCCACGGGCAGCAGCAGGCAGGCGATAAAGGCAAAGGCATGGTGCAGGGGCAAGACCACCAGGAAATTATCATCCGTCCGTACGGCGACCACTTGCCGGCACGACTGGACGTTGGCCATAAAATTTGCATGGGTGAGCATGATGCCCTTCTGGCGCCCGGTGGTGCCCGATGTATAGATCAGGGAGGCCAGGTCGTCGGGCGCCGGGGCGCCGGGCGGCGGGTCGTTGGCGGCGGGCGCCAAGCGCTCGGTCACCGCGGCCTGGTAATCGCCATAGGCGCAGCGGGACTGCTCGGCGGGCAACAGCTCCGCGCCGCCCACGAGCCAGACCTGGCGCAGATCCGGCAGGAGGGCCTCGATGTCCCGCAGCAGCGGGTAGGCGCGCGCGCCGGCCAGCAACGCCACCGCGCCCGAGTCGCGCAGGATGTGCGCCACCTCCTGTTCGAGCAGTTTGGCGTCTATCGGCACGGCCACCACACCGCACGCCACAATCCCGAAATAGGACTCGATCCACTCGGGACTGTTTTCCATGAACAACCCCACCCGCTGTCCCGCCTGTACCCCGAAATCCGTCAGCAGCCGGCTCACCGCCCCGGACCGCCTCCGCAACTCGGCGTAGGTCACGGCATGCCACTTGCCGCGCACCTTGTGCCGCAGGGCCACCCCGGTTCCCTTCCGCTGCGCCGCCTGCTCGAGCATGTCGCGAATCGTTTCCATCAATCCACCTCTCTCTCCACGCTCAATTGCGTCCGCGTTACGACGCCCCCCTCTGGGGCTTGGGCTGCTCGATCCGGGTCTTGAGTTCCTCGGGCAGCAACGCCCATAGCCGGGAATGAGATTCCACGAGGCGGGCAATATCCGCAAGATCCTTGATGCGTTTGCTTTGCCTGCGTTGGGCATCGGACCACGCCCTGATTTTCCCCCGGAGCGTATCTTCAAGGGAAGCGACGCGTAACAGAATGCCATGCACATCCGCGGGAACAGAGCGCGCCGGGAATGCCTGGTAGAATGTTTCCGTGCTGATTTGGACGCTGACCGCGGAGCGGCCTTTCAAATTGACGGACCACGGAAAGCGCTCCGCCTTGAACCCCACCTGCTCAAGCACAGTGATGGCTTGGTCCACGGCCTCAGCCGCGACGACAAGATCAACATCCTGTGTGACCATCGGGTGTTCAGCCCAATGGTTTACGGCCACGCCGCCGATGGCACACCAAGGGATGTCGGCCTTCTCAAAGGCGGCAACAAGTTTCATGACATCGCTCGTGCCCCCTGATGTCTGCCAATCATAGAATTCCTTCGCCGTCATGCCTCCAACTTAACAAAAGCCGATGCTGAGCTCCATCCCTTTTTTGGCAGGGCGGCCTGTACGGCATTGCCATGTCGCAACCCCATCTCAACGACATGGAAATCATTTATCGCCACACCGTGGACCGGGGCATCCCCCTGCTGGGGTTCAGCCGCGCCGCCGCCCTCGAAGCCCTCGCGGCTGGCCGGGATTTGCGCCACCTGGTGCTGACCACGCCTGCCTGACCGCTGGGACCGCTGGGAGCGCCGCCGGGGCGCAATCACATTTCACTTTTTTAAGGAATTTGGATCTGTGACAGGTCGGGCGCCTGCTCAGGCCCGCGGCGAAGCAGTGCTTCGCCGCTCAAAGCGGCAGCTCACGCTGCCGCACTCCAAAGCCTTGGCCAATGGACCCCGTGAACGGGTCCCAGGCTCTTTGGGATCCGTTCCCGAGTTTCTTTCTGGTTCTGTATGCTCGAATCCGGCGGCCACCGCAAGCGCTGCCTAGCACAGGTCAGTGAATCGTGATTGCGCCCACGACGCCGCGGGGTGCCGCGGGGTTGCTTTTGTGCCGGCGCCGGGTATAAAAGGATCCTCCTATCACGCAAACTGGCGAGGATTCATCATGAAGAAGATCGGCGTTATCGGATGCGGCGCGCGCGCGGCCTGCTACATGCGGCAGCTCAAGGACGGCATGGGCACGGAGTGGAAGGTCACCTGTCTGGCAGATCCCCGCGCGCTCGCCCTGGAGACCTACAAAAAGAGCTATACGGGTGAAGACGCACGCACGTACGGTTCCGGGCCCGAGCTGCTGGCCGCGGAAGCGGACGGGCTGGATGCCGTCGTCATCGCCTCGCCCAATGCGCTTCACCTGGAGAGCGTACTGCCGGCGCTCAAAGCGGGACTGACCATGGTGCTGGAAAAACCCATTGCCACCACCGAGGAGGATTGTCGCGCGATGTGGCAGGCCTACGTCGAGGCCGGCCGGCCCTCGCTGGCTGTGGGATTCGTGCTCCGTTATACGAATTTTTACGGCCGGATCCGGCAGTTGATCGAGAGTGGCGCCGTGGGGGATATCCTCAGCATCGAAGCGGACGAGCTGCTGGGGCCGTCACTGACCGCCACGTACATGCGCGGCTGGCGGCGTAAGCACGACATATCGGGGCCCTTCCTGTTGGAGAAATGCAGTCATGACATGGACCTGCTGAACTGGTTTGTCGGGGCGCCGGCAGCGCGGGTCAGCTCGTTCGCCTCCCGGACGGTATTCGCGCCGAAGCCGGGCGCCGCCTTGACGTGCCGCGCTTGCGCGTTGCGGGAGACGTGCCGGTACGCGGTCGACAAGATCGCGCCCTATCTCATGGACCTCCGGCCGGAGTACCTGCAGGAGATCGGCGCGTTGATCCCCAAGGAAAACGACCTGTGCGTGTACAACTCGGACAAGGACATTCCCGATCACCAGGTCGTGAACATCGCGTATGCCAACGGGGTGCTGGCCACGTTCAGCCTCTGCACCGACCAGCCTCGGACCACCCGAACCCTCCGCATCAACGGCACCAAGGCCCAGATCTGGGGCGATATCGGCCGCGACCTGCTGCGCGTGGAATACCACCCGGCACGGAAGCATGACGAAATGCGGGTCGAGGAGGTCGAGATCGCGCACGACGGGTCCGGCCATCACGGGGGCGATTCCGTGATCGGCGATCAATTCAAGGCCATGCTGCGGGGCCAGCCGACGCCGCCCCTGGCGGGCATGCGTGAGGGCGTCAACGCCTGCCTGGTCTCGCTCGCCGCCCACCGCTCCGCCGAAACCGGCGAACCGGTCAATCCCCGGTTCGTCGAATGACGGCGCGCCCGGCGCACTGTCTGCCAACGATCCATTCACAGGGCCGGTCGGTTACAGTCTGGAAACAGCCCCGCCGCGTTGGACGCCCCGCCAGACACGAAAGTTGCTGACAGAAGGCTGCCGGGCGTTAGGATGCGGGCATGAAGAACGGACTATTCGTGATGAATCCCGGCCAGGCCGGGCACATTTTCCCGCCGGATTTGCGGGCGCGCCTCGAGCAGATGGATGTGGTCGTGCCCGCGCGCGCCTATTCGGCGGCTGAAATCGAGGCCGAACCCAGCCTGCTCGGGCCGGTTGACCTGCTGTTTGGCAGTTGGGGCATGCCCCGCCTGACGGCCGAACTGCTGGCGGGCGCGCCGCGCCTCGAGGCCGTTTTTTATGCGGCGGGTTCCGTCCGCGGGTGGGTGACCGAGGCGCTGTGGCAGCGCGGGATTCCGGTGTGCAGCGCCTGGGGGGCCAATGCCGTGCCCGTGGCGGAATACACGGTGGCCATGGTGACCCTGGCCCTGAAGCAGGCCCTGCCCCAGGCCCGCGCCATGCGGCGGGAACGCAGCAACCGGCGCCACGAGATGACGGGCGCCTATCAGAGCACCGTCGGCCTGGTCTCGATGGGCATGATCGCCCAGTTGGTGCGCGAACGCCTGCGCGCCTATGACCTGCAGGTCGTCGCGTATGACCCCTATCTGACCCCGGCGCAGGCCCGCGCCCTCGGGATCACCCTCCTGCCGCTCGATGACGTCTTCGCCCGGTCCGATGTCGTTTCGATCCACACGCCCTGGCTCAAGGAAACCGAAAACCTGGTTGGTGCGCGTCAGTTCGCGCGCCTCAAAACCGGGGCGACCTTGATCAACACCGCCCGGGGCGCGGTCCTGAACGAGCCCGAACTGTGCGCCGCGCTGGCCGCCCGCCCGGATGTGTACGCCGTGCTGGATGTGACCTGGCCCGAACCGCCCCGGCCGGATTCGCCGCTCTACGAGCTGCCCAATGTCTGGCTGACCCCGCATATCGCCGGTTCGGCAGGCAATGAACTGGCCCGCATGGGCGCCTACATGGTGGACGAGTGCGAGCGCCTCCTGAGCGGCCAACCCCTGTGCTGGCGCTTGACTCAGGAACAGGCCGCCATCATGGCCTAGGACGCGATGCGCAGGCACTGGTATCTGGGTTTGGCGCTCATCGCCGTCGTGGCGGGGATGACCCGCTTTCAGTATCTGGGCCGCAGCGCCCTGCGCGCGGACGAACTCAACCGCTATCTCGAGGGGCGCAGTCCGGTTTCCCTGGTCGCCTACTGGCGCGATTGGCAACCCACCAACCAGATGCCGCTGCAGAACGTGCTGGCCATGGGCGTGGCGCGCCTCTTTCCCGAGGTCAACGAATTTTCTTTGCGTTTTCCCGGCGCGGTGCTGGGGGTGCTGACCGTGTTGATCCTGGCGGGTTGGACGGGGCGGCGCTGGGGTCCGGCGCCGGGATTGCTGGCGGGCCTGTGGCTGGCCCTGAATCCGTATCACCTGTACGAGTCGCGCGAAGCATACTACTACGGCCTGCTGATGTTCGCGGCGACGCTCTTCAGCCTGTACACCCTCGAATGGATCGTGTGCCTGCGTGCCGAACGCCGCGCCCTGAGCATCCGCGCCGCCCTGCTCTGGACCGCCAGCGCCTGGTTGTTGTGTCTGAGCCACATGTCCGCCTGGATGTATGCCCTGGTCTGGGGCCTGGCGCTGCTGCTGGCCGGAATCCCCGGCCTGCCGCGCGCCCAACGCCGGGCCCATTTCTGCCGCCTGGCGCTCAGCGGCCTGGCCCTGCTGTTCCTGATGCGCCGCTGGATTCGCGATGCCATCGGCGAAGTCAGCAAGGTCGGCGCCGATCCCGAGTACGTCTACTTCGGCGACTCCTTCGCCAACGTGGCGCCGCGCGTCCTGCCCATGTTCCTGGCCGGCTACAACGCAGTCGGCTTTGCGCTGCTGGGCCTGACCATCCCCGCCGCGCTGTTCCTGGCCTGGCGCTGGCGCGCCACTGCCACGGATTCGCGCTACGTCTGGCTGACGGGACTGACGCTCGTTTCCGTCGGCGCGCTCTACGCCTACGTGGGCCTGATTGGCGGCGGCGTGGCCAAGGAAACCTTCTTCTCGGCCTGCTGGCCCGTGCTATTGGTCTGGGCCCCGGTCACACTCTGGAAAGCCGCGCGCGCCCTGTTGCCCGGCCAGGCCCCGCGCTGGACGCTCGTCGCCGCCGCCGCGCTGGCCCTGATCCTCGCCCGCCCCGCCTGGTTCATCATGCGCCTCGACGGCAAACCCACGCCCTACCACCAGATTCAAGCCTGGCTCGATCGCGAGTTGCCCCCCGGCACGGTCGTGGTCGTGGACCGCTGGTTCGAGCCCTGGGTCGAAATGGCTATCTATGCGCCCACCAATGTCGTCGTGACCTTCACCGTGCCCGATGAGCCGTATCGCCAGTTCCGCGAGGGCGACTGGCGCGGCGTGACCCAGCGCGCCTTCGAGCAGGGTACCGCCCAGGCCTTTCTGCGCCTGACCCGCAACCACGAGGAGCAGGCTGGCCCCTGGGACTTCCCCGCGCGCTTCTTCGCCCGCCAGGCGGAAATCGCCAATCCCGAGGCCCTCTGGCTGCGCCGCACCGGCTATGCAGTCATGAGCGGTCTGTACGCGCCGAACACCAACCGCGTGGTCGCCCATGTCTTCCACAACACGGATGCCGATTGGGCGCAGCGCGCCCGGGCCGCCGGCCGCGATACGCTGCTGCTCTTCGACGTCGGCTGGGGCCACCTCAAACCCTGGCGCCCGCCGCCCGGCTGGCCCCCGGAGTTGGTCCAGACCCTCTGGCTCCAGGCCGGCGCCCTGCTCGAACGCGGACACGGCTTCGACGACCTCCGCGCCCTCGGGCAACTGCCCCGGCCGGAAGCCCAACGCTACCTCGAACAGGGCCAGTGGGCCGATTACCGCATCGCCGGCCCTCACGCCCGCTGGCGCGCCTACAACCTGACGGACCGCGAACGGACCACCCAACTGCACCTCACCGCCATCGCCCTGTCCGGCCCCGTGCGCGCCCGCCTCGATGACCAAACGCTTTCATTCCCCCCCCAACTCATGGTCACCCGCCAAGTCCCCGTCACCCTTCGCCCCGGCCGCCAGGAAATCGCCCTCGCTGTCCCGCCCAACCAATTCCTCCTCGTCCTGCGCGCTACCCTCCAACCTTGATAACCACGCAAAACCCCTCCGTTACAGGAATGATTCCGCCTGCATAGTGGCAGGAGCTTTCAGCTCCCCCATCTAAGAGCGGGAGCAGGATGCTCCCGCCACTTTGCGTGCCGCTGGCGCTCTGGTACGCCAACAACCCCGGCGACGTGGTGGATTTCGAGAAGCAGATGCGGCGCAAGGTGCACTACGTCATCAACCGGACGGGTTATTCGAGGCGGGGATTGGGTTGGGGGTCGAAGGCGTCGCGCACGCCTTCGCCGATGAAGACGGCCAGGAGCATGACGGAGAACAGGGCCAGGGAGGGATAGAGGATCAGCCACCAGGCCCAGCGGAATTGCTGGGCCTGGGCGAGCATCTGGCCCCAGCTCGGGGTG
>JAIPIQ010000071.1 GCA_021734645.1 Fidelibacterota bacterium
AGCGCCAACTTTCCCGAGGATGGCGTCGTGGACTGTCCTTTTGACGCCATTCCGCCGCCCGGCGCCGTCGGCGCGAGCTGGGCCCGCTTTCCCCTGGGCGTCTTGTACATCCTGCGCCGGGCGGGTCTGCCCCTGACGATGGGCTTGGCCGGCGTGCTGCACGGCAATATTCCCGGCGGCGGCATGTCGCGCTCGGCCTCGTTGACGTTGAATCTGCTGCGCGCGCTGCTGACCGCCAACGGGCTGTGGCCCCAGCCGGACATGCAGGTTGTGGACTGGGCCCAGGCGGTCGAGACGGATTACATCGGTTCGCCCTGCGGCAATCTCGACCAGGTGATGATCCAGTTTGCCCGGGCGGGCATGGCCACGCACTATCGGCCGGCCGAGCGCTCCGTGCGGCACATTCCGTTGGGTGCGGCCGGCCGCGACCTGCGGCTGGTCAGCCTGGATACGGGTACCGTGCGGCCGGGGCTCGAGAAGTCCACCTACCGGATCCGCCGGGCGGAATGCGAGGCCTTGGTTGACCTGTTGCGGGAACCGTTCGGGATTCAGCGCCTGGCCGACGTGCGGACGCCGGAAATCCATGCCGCCATTCAGGCGTGGCTGGGCGCCACGCACCCGGCGCTCGGCGCGCGACTGCGGTATCTCTATCATGCCCAGGAACGGTTTCCGCGCATGCTGGCGGCCTGGGAGGCGGGCGACCTCGAGACGTTGGGGGCCATCTTCCGCGCCGATGGTCACGGCCTGCGGGACGACTACCAGATCAGCGGGCCGGAGCTGGAGACCATGTGCGACCTGGCCCGGGCGGTACCCGGCGTGTTGGGCGAGCGGATGCTCGGCGGGGGGGACAAGGGCGCGGCCGGGGCCATCACCCGCGCCGAGGTCGTGCCCGCGCTCGCGGCGTTGATTGCCCGCGCTTATCCGTGCGCGCATCCGGCCTACGCGGACCGCCATGCGGTTCATGCCTGCGCGGTAGTCGAGGGGCTGACCACGCCCGCCTGGTAGAAGGTGGGTTGGCGGTGGGATGGTTGAGATTACGATTAAGATTAAGATTTTTGGGGGAGAGAGGAGGGGGGCGCTTCCTTGGTGAGTGCGGGCGGGGCGAGGCATTCCCGGCGGCCCAGGCGGGCGCCGCGCATCCAGGCCACGCAGCCGGCCAGATAGAGCGGCGTCAGGGCCAGCAGAATCAGGAAGGCGCCGGGGGCGGTGCACAGGGTGCGTTGGTAGGCGCGCGCGGCCCGCCAGGCGGCCAGGAGGGGGATGGCGCCGGCGGTGCGGCGCAGGGCGCGGGCGCCGGGCAGATCGGCGGCATACCGGCTATGGGCGAAGAACTGGCCCAGGCGGAATTGATGATGCAGGAAGGCGCGCAGGGCGCCGCGGTTGTGGTGGCGGACCCGCAGGGAGGGTTCCATGAACAGGCGCTCGCCGCCGGCCAGCAACCGGGCGCAGAGAATCATGTCCTCGAGCCAGGCCACCTCGGCGGGGAATCCGCCGTAGCGTTCGAAGACGTCCCGGCGAAAGACGGCGCAGAAAGTGGGCAGGGCGCGCACGGGGCGGCGCCGCTGCCGTCCCAGGTAGTCGTTGAATTCGGTCAGGAAGGAAACCCAGCCGATGAGGTTGCCGGGGTTGTGATTGCCGATGCGGCCGACGCAGGCGGCTTCGGCCGGGTGGCGGTCGAAGACCGCGAGTATGGCGGGCACCCAATCGCGCGCCACGACGCAATCGGCATCGGTGAAAGCCAGGAGGGCGCCGCGGGCCAGGGCGGCGCCCCGGTTGCGGGCTGGTCCGGGAAAGGTTCGTTGGGGAAGATGGTGCAGGCGCACCCAGGGGAACGCCGCGCGGATGTAGGTCTCGGTGCCGTCCGTGGAGCTGTCCACCACCAGGATTTCGACCTGGGGATCGTCGGCCCAGGGGGCGAGACTGCGCAGGCAGGCGCCGATCACGTGCCCGCTGTTGTAGGAGGGCACAATCACCGACAGGCGGATGGGCGCGGGCTGCGTCCCGGCGGCGGTTGGTTCCGGGGCGGGGTTCATTGTGACCCGGCGGCGAGGGCATCCAGTTCTGCGGCGAGCCAGGCGGGCCGCTCGCGCAGATAGGCGCGCGTGTCGGCAAAAATCTGGCGATAGACGGCCTGGTAATCGGCCGGGGTCCGGTCGCGGGCCAGGATGGAGTCATGGCGTTGGTGGGCGGCGTGGTCCTCTGCCAACCAGGGCGTCAGCAGGCGTTCATATTCGTCCAGGCGCGCCAGCCAGGGCGCGGGCTGCAAAGGCCCGGCCAGCAAGGCCCGGCCGAGGGCCACGTACCGCGCCCGGTACGCGGGGGCGCTCAACAGCGCCTGATGAATGCTCCCGCGCAGGCCCAGCAGGGGGACGCGGCGTTGGACCAGGCGACGGTTCAAGGCGCCGTCCAGATCCCAGGCCACCAGTTGCCAGGGGTGCTCTGCGGCTTGGCGATCCTGCACGAAGTAGCCCTGATCGTTGTCCGCGACGCCCAGAAACTGGATGCCCAGCACCCAGCGCAGGAAATCGTCCGGCGCAATCATCCCCGACAGTTGTTCCCAGGCGGCCGCGGGCGCGGCCGACGCCTGGTCGGCCAGGGAGAGCCAGTCGCGGCGGTAGGCTTCGCCATCGCCCAGACGGAAAGCCCGGCTGGCCTTGTGCTTGATCACTTCGAGATCCGCGTGGCCGAACAAGTCGGCCAGGTAGCTGGTCCGGTTGGGATCTTCGATGGCGACGAACAGACCTTCCGAAACCCCGTTGATCCGCAGCAGCACATGTCGTCCGCGCGGGGTGGGCACGCCGCATGCGGCCATGATTTCGAGCCCGAGGGGATGCCCCACCATACTCTGGGATTGCAGCACCAGTCCCTGGGCGCCCGGCGCCTCGCGCGGCGGGAATAGACCGGCGGGCAATTCGGCGGCGCCATAGGCGGCGCGGAACAGCAGGCGGTAGGCGCGCTTGACGTCCTGAATCCGGCTGGAACGGCCCTGGATGCGCACGCCGCACAACGTCCGGGCCTGGGATCCGTCGGGCATCGTAAGGCGCAGCGCGGCCGGCCGCTCGGAATGACGGCCCCGTGCCTCGGGATAGGCCAGGATGCCGCGCGCGGAATTCGTCAGATCGCCAGGGGCCATAATCAAATCCAGGACCGGCAGGCCGGCGGCCGGGGGCGACGCTGGATACAGGGCCGTGGTCGTCGGGCCGGGGAACCCATCGGGATGAAAGCCGCGGACGCGCAGTACGGCCGGCGAAGCCAACGTCAGCTCGGCGGGGCAAACCGGACTGGCGACGGTGGGCCAGGCGCCATCGAGCGTATAGCGCACTTCGGTGGTCTGCGCGCCAGGGGTTACCGCCACCGTGAGACGCCCGTCTTCGTTGGCGGCCATGGTTTTCAGGGTCGGTAGCCCGGGCAATGGCTGCCCGCCCGGCGCGGCCGGCTCGATTTGGAAATCCTTGCCCCGGCGTCGGTAGCTGGCGCCCGGCGCCAGGGTGGGGATGTGCACGGCATCGAGGGGCAAGCCGGCGGGTCCGTGCAGGGCCAGGGTTTCACCCGTTGCGCTCAACCGGAAAGCAGCCCGGAGTTCGGCGGCGTGGCGGCCCCACAGGACCGGCATGGGGGAGGCGACGACCTGGTCAATCAGCAATTCGCCCTTGGCCAAATGGATTTCCACCTGCCAGTGAGCGCTCGTGGCCGTCCACGCGCCCTCCGCGTGCTCGGGATTGCGGAGCAGCAGGCTTTGATAGCCGGGATCCGGGCGTTCGGGCGCGGAAAGGTGGGCCGGGCGCCCGTTGACGGTCACCCGATAGGCCGCCCGCCGGGCTTCCGGATAGCGGGTATTGAGCCAGAGTTGGGCGGTGGGCGCAGGGGGGGCGGGCACCTCGAAACGGATGCGCGCGGGCGGCAGATTGGTCGTGCCCGGTCCTTCCGCCTGCCAGGCGAACCCAGCAATGAGGTGATCATCCGGGGCCTGTGTCCAGCCCCGCCGGTGCCGGGCGGGCAACCCCTTGGCACTGTATCGGGAATAGACACCGGATTGGCCGACCGCCCAGATGACCAGGCGCTCGCCTGGCGTGAGGGTGATCGCCGGCAATTGCCAGCGCCGGTTGCGGCGCGGATTATCCGTCAGGCTGTAGCCGCGCAACGAAAGCGGGCGCCGCCCGATATGTCGCAGCTCGATCCAGTCCGCCGGTTCGCCGAAAATTGTTGTGGGGCCGTCGGGTCCGGCCTGGCCCACGGCCGCGATTTCGAGAGGCGCGCGAAAAGGCAGCCCCCGGCTCTGGCGCAGGGCCACCCGCGCGCCGGCGTTTCGGGGGCGCGCGGGAAGTCGGCCGGCCCCGTCATTGGCCATCCGGAAACCGCGTTCGAGCGCCAGGCGCTGGGCGGGGCCGGCGGCCAGCCAGAAGACCAGGCCCAAGCCCAAGAGCCCGGCCAGACGCCCTTGCAGTTGGCTGAGACGCCGCATGCCGCCGCCGGATCAGGTCGCCGAGCCGGGCGTGCGGAAAAAGAGGGACAACTTGCGCAGGGGGACGGCGGCCTGTAGGTCGGACTGGAACTGGGCCCAGTCGGTGGGGCCGCTGCCGCTGAAGGTGTACTGCAGGCTGGTCAAGCCCTCGGTGGCGGACAGGCTTTCGAGGCGCAGTTTGGGGAAGGCGGTCGCCAGTTGGGTACGCAGGGTCGCGGTATGGGCGGCATAGGCGGCGTCTTCCAATTGCAGCAGCAGCAGGCCTTCGCGGTGCGTGCCGAAGCGGCCTTTCAGCAGGCGGGTGCGGCGGGCGGCGAGGACGATGAAGAGCACCAGGTACAGCCAGCCGACGAACACGAAATTAAAGGTGGCGATGCCGATGGACCCAGCGATCAGGAGCATCAGGAAGCCGATTTCTTCGGGTTCCTTGATGGGGGTGCGGAAGCGGACGATGGAGAGGGCGCCGAGGAGGCCGAGGGACAGGGGCAGGGAGAGCTGGATGCTGATGAACAGGAAGGTGATGGCCGGTCCCAGGAGGATGAACGAGCGGTGGATTTGGGAGCCGAGGGCGCGGTTTTCATAGAACAGGCAGTACATCAGCTCGGCCAGCCAGGCAGCCAGGAGCGAGGCGCCCAGGCAGATGATGAAAGTGGAAAAATCCAACGAAAGCTGGGCGCCACCCAGTAATTGCGTCATCAGGTTTGACATAGCCAGTTACTCCGTTCCGTCGTGACCATAACCGGGCGCCGCCGTTGGCGCCCGAGTCGTCGAAGCAGTACTCTAAGAGAAATCGGGCGGCCTGACAATCCTTTCGCGGGCCTGTTCGAGCAGGAGGGGATCATTCCAGCGGGGCACGGGCCGGAGTTCGGCGCGTTGGCCCTGGCGCCAGCCGGCGAGGAAGGGCCGGACGCCATAGTGCTGGCCCTCGGCGACCATCCGCAGCAGCACATAGGCTCGGTGCGCCCAGCCGGTGAGCCAGGGATAGGCCCGGCGGTGCCGCCGCCGGAAAATGGCTTCGCTGCGGCCGGCCTGTTGCCAGACGAACGGGTTCGGCGTGCCCACCTGCGTCGAGAGCGAGACTTTGTGCCAGAGATGGGCCGTCGGGGCCAGGCGCAGGGCGTAGCCCGCCTGCCGCGCGCGAATGCTCAAGTCGTAATCATCATGCAAGATGAAGAAATTGGGATCCAGCAGGCCGATTTGCTCGAGGCAGGCCCGCGGGAAAAGCAGGGCGCAGGTGGTGACGAACGTGAGGCGCGGATCGGCGTCGTAGCGGCCGTCGTCGGCCGTCGGGGTGCGCCGCAGGACGACGGCGGGCGGGACCCGCCGGTAGCGGCAGCCGGCGGACCACACCACCTGCGGCTGGTCGTAGTAGTAAATCTTCGGGGCGATGATCCCCGCCTGGGGATGCGCGCGGGCCTCGGCGACCAGGCGGTCCACTGTGTGGCCGTCCACCACCGTGTCATTGTTCAGGATGAAAACAAAGTCCGCGCCCTGGGCCAGGGCCTGGGCCATGCCCACATTATAGCCGCGGGCGAAGCCGACATTCTCCGGCAGGCGGATGACCACCGCCGCCGGGAAAGCCCGCCCGATGATCGCCGCGGAATCATCCGCGCTGGCATTGTCCACAAATACGATCCGCGCCGCCGGAAAGCCACCGGCGACCAGGCTCTCCAAACACGCCTGCGAATCGGCGACATGATTATACCCCACCACCACCGCCCAGACGGCCTCCGGCGTGGACGCGGTCATGAACGTCCCCTTGTGGCCCGCCCCGTGATCGGCCCGGCGCCAACGCCAATAATCTGTAGATGCATGGTCATCAACTGTGCTCCTGTGCTCAACCGGCCGGGGCCAACCATCGGTCCGTCCGCTCGAACTCCGCGCCCAACATAAGCCAGTGGCCCGACGCAAAAAAGCATTTTCAGCGGCGGTCAATTGACCGGCGGGCTCCGGGGGGGCGTGTTTCGGATTGGCTTTGGGTGGGGATGATGTATAGTCCTTCATAAATAGGAATGGAGTTGTGCCATGCGCAGGTTGCTTATCGGGTTGGGTGTGTGTTTGCTGGGGGGGCTGGTGCGGGCGGCGCCGGGGGAGGCGTCGGGTACGGCGGACGAGCCGGCGGTGGCGGTCATGGAGCAGGAGCCGGCGGCGCCGGTCGCATCGTCGGCGGTGGTGTACGTGGTGCCGATCAAGGGCATGATCGAGCCCGCGTTGCACTATTTGTTGCGGCGGGGCGTGCGCGAGGCCCAGCAGGCCGGGGCGGCGGCGATCATTTTCGAGATGGATACGCCGGGCGGCACACTGGACGCCGCCACGGCCATCGTGCGCCTGATCGGCGCGACGGATACCCCGAGTTATACGTATGTCGCGGGCAATGCCCTCTCCGCCGGGGCCATTATCGCCCTGGCCACCCAGCGGATCTACATGCATCCCGGCGCCGTGATCGGCGATGCCATGCCGATCCTGATGTCGCCCATGGGCGGGGTCCAGGAATTATCCGAAGACGTGCAGGAAAAAATGGTTTCCGGCACGGCCGCGCTGATCCGTTCGGCGGCGGAACAGGGCGGGCATAATCCCGAGCTGGCCGAAGCCATGGTGCGGCGCCATTCGGAGTACTACATCGGCGAGGAACTGATCAGTTCGGCCGGGACGCTGCTCACCCTGACGGCCCGGGAGGCCGAGCGCGAGATTGAGCCGGGCCGCAGATTGCTGTCGGCGGGAACCCAGCCGGATCTCGAGGGGGTGCTGGCGGACTTGGGGTTGGCGGGCGCGGCGGTGCGGCGGCTCGAGGTCACTATATCCGAGCGCATCGCGCGATTTATCGCGGGATTGGCGCCGCTGCTGCTGATCGCGGGTCTATTGGGACTGTACATCGAGATTCGCACGCCGGGCTTTGGCGTGCCCGGTATCCTGGGCATTATCGCCCTGGCGATCTTCTTCTGGGGGCACCATATTGCGGGGCTGGCCGGCATGGAAGATCTGGTGCTGGTCCTGCTGGGGGTTTCCCTGCTGGCCATCGAATTATTGTTCATCCCCGACTTTGGCATCACCGGGATGCTGGGCATTCTGCTGATCCTGGTGGGGCTGACCCGCGCCATGATTGATCAGCCGCCCAATGTGCCCTGGTATGCGCCCCCCACCTGGAACGAGCTGCGCGGGCCCCTGGTCCGGCTGGCGCTGGCGCTCTTCGGCACCGTCGTGGCCGGCGCCCTGCTCGGACGCTATCTCCCCCAATGGACCCCCTTCCGCCGCCTGGTGCTCAGCGCCAGCACCAATCGCGCCGACGGATATACGGCCGCCCCGGAACATCCCGATTGGGTGGGCCAAAGTGGGCAGGCCCTCACGGATCTGCGCCCGGCGGGCATCGCCCTGATTGACAATCGCCGCGTGGACGTCGTGACCCAGGGCGAGTTTCTGGCCGCGGGCACGGCCCTGCGGGTCACGGTCGCCCGTGGGAACCGGATCGTCGTGGAAGAAAACCCGGCGTGAGGGCTATCGCGCATCCATGAAAGCCAGTCCTGCGCCTTTGTCACGGCAATAGCAAATCACTACGCCAAGGGGAGGGCACAATGATCATGTCCCTTTCGCGCCTCTTCGCGGCCAAGAGGCATCCCTCTCCCCCCCCTGGACTCGTGAACGGCGTTTGACAGCGCGGCCCGCCACGCGTAAATTGAAGCGATGATGCGTAGCTCGACAGAGACGGAGCAACACCGCCAGTAACTTGGGTATATAAATGACAAGCATGATTCAAGAGCGTGAGGTTGTGGTTCAATTCAATGCGGGGGATCCCCATCGCCAGCCGGAAGGGTTCCGCTGTTGTCCCCTGGGGGCCCAATTTTTCTCGGATGTAGAATTGACGCCTTACAACACCGTAAGCTTCCGCCTCGATGATCCCGCCAGCGGTCCGGGCGCCGTGATTGAATGCCAGGGCGTGGTCGTCAATTGCGTGCCGGTCGCGGATTCCGCGGAATACAAGATTTTCGTCTATTTTGTGGATTTGAACGCCGAACACCAGGCCCGCTTATCCGCGCTGGCCAAAACCTCAGGATTGATATGTCCCTATTGCGAGAACTTCTCATAGAGACGGTGCGCCGCGAGGCATCCGACCTGCACCTCAAGTCCGGCGCGCCACCAGTGGTCCGCGTACATGGTGAATTGCAGGTCTGTCCGCATGAGCCGCTCTCCGCCGAAACGGTCACCGCGTTGATTGAGGAAGTCATGCCCGCCCACACGCGGGACCGGTTCGAGCGCGAGCGGGAAGCCGATTTTTCTCTGGCCGAGGAGGGCGTCGGGCGTTTCCGCGTGAATGTATTCATGAGCTTCGGCCGCCCCGGGCTGGTGCTGCGCCACGTCAAGTCCGAGATCCCCACCTTCGAGCAATTGAACCTGCCGCTTCAGCTCAAGAAACTGGCGGCAACCCCCCGGGGCATTATCCTGGCCAGCGGCACAACCGGCTCCGGCAAGTCCACCACGCTGGCGGCCATGATCAACCAAATCAATCAGGATCGGCAGTGCCGGATCATTACCATCGAAGATCCCATCGAGTATGCCTTTGCCGATCGCCAATCCATCATCTCCCAGCGGGAGGTGGGGCTCGACACGGCCTCCTTCAACGTGGCGCTCAAGGCCGTGCTGCGCCAGGATCCGGACGTGATTATGATCGGTGAAATGCGTGATGCGGAGAGTTTCACGGCGGCCCTGTCCGCCGCGGAAACCGGCCACCTGGTTTTCAGCACGGTTCATACGGGCAGTGCGGGTCAAACCATCAACCGCATTCTGGACTTTTTCCCGGCTGAAGAACGGGAGCAGGTCCGGCTCAGCCTGGCGGATAATTTGCGGGCCGTTTTCTGTCAGCGCCTGATTCCGGCCAGTCGAGGCGGCGTGGTGCCGGCGGTGGAAATCTTGATCAACACCTCGCTGGTGCGCAAAATCATGGTAAAGAACGCCCTGGACAAGATCGAGGCCGCCATTGAAACCGGTCGCGAGGATGGCATGCAGACGTTCAACCAGCACATCTACCAGCTCATCCGCGGCGGGGTCATCACCGAGGAGCAGGGTTTGCAACGCGCCAGCAACCCGGAAGCGCTGCGCATGAATCTGCGCGGCATCTTCCTGGATGAAGACAAGCGGATTTTGAGTGTCTGATCAGCGCGTGCGCAGTTCGTAGCGCAGATCGAAGACCTCGTCGAGGGACATGCCGCGGGTGGGTTTGGCATTCCAGTCCGCATCCATGCGGTAGGTCACCGCGGCGGCCACCAGGCCGCGCGCCATGAACTCATCCACCATTTCGATCATCGGGCTGCCGGACAGGAACAGGGGGGGCAGCTTTTTCGCGGGCTGACCGGGTGCGGGGCTGAACATGCAATCGAACATGACCACGGCTTTGGCGGCGGGGGCCTGGGCCAGCAAGCCCTCGAAGCGTTCGGCGCCGATCATGCCCATGTCCATCTCAAACTCGTCTTCACTCGGCACGATCGGGGCTTCGATCACCTTGTACTTGGGGGCCTTCAACTCCTGTTTGAGGCCTTCCAGTTGGGCCTCGACCAGGCGCTGCCAGGCTTTGCTCTGGGCCGCTTGAAAATAGACCACCAGCACGTCGCCCCCCTCCGGCACGGCGTTGGCGACCGCCTGGCCGAGCTTGTAGCCGGTGGACGTGAAGAACTCTGGTTGGATGCTACTGGTCGCGCTGCTTTTGCTCGAGGTGAACGCCCGTGCCAGCACGACCACAAAGACGACAATCACCAGCCCCCAGACGACCGGGGTCATGGTTTCCGGATTACTCTTGCGCTTGATCGAGGCGACCACCAACGCAATCAACAGAATCACCAGAATGATATTCATCAGCATTTCAATACCCTCGCCTTCCTTCAATTGCCTGCTGTCTGTTTACTCATTTTACCGCGTACCGCCGGCTTGAAGCCCGCGAACCGGCCGAAGAATATGGTTATACTGCCCCCGGCCCGTTACGCTGACAAGCATTATTTTGCGGGCGCGGGAGATGATTTTGCAGGTAGTCCCGGATCCCGTCCTCGAGGGGGGTGATGGGCGCATGGTATCCGGCCGCCCGCAAATGGGTCAGATCCGCCTGCGTATGATACTGGTATTGGCCCCGGAGCGTCGCGGGCATCTCGAGGTACTCGATTTGCGGGGGCAGGTTCATGGCCGTGCTGACGGCGTGGGCCAGGTCGTTCCAGGAGCGGGCCTGGCCGCTGCCCACGTTGAAGAGTCCGGCCGGACCGGGGGTCTCCATGAAGAACAGGGTAATGGCCACGGCGTCCCGGACATACAGGAAATCGCGGGTCTGTTCGCCGTCCGGGATATCCGGGCGATAGGACTTGAAGAGGCCCAGGCGTCCGGTGGACCGCATTTGGCCCCACGCCTTGTGAACCATCGAGCGCATCTCGCCCTTGTGGGCTTCGCCCGGTCCGTACACGTTGAAATACTTGAGGCCGACAATGCGGTCGAACCAGCCTGCGCCGAGGGCGTGCCGGTCGAAAAGCTGCTTGGACAGTCCGTACATATTGAGGGGCCGCAGACGGGTCAACCCCTCGAGGGGCGCATCCTGATAGCCGTGCTCGCCGGCGCCATAGGTGGCCGCGCTCGACGCGTAGATGAACCGCGCGCCCCGCGCCAGCGCGGCCCGGCACACATCGCGGGTATACCCATAGTTGTTGTCCATCAGGTAATCCGCATCGGCTTCGGTGGTGGCGCTGCAGGCCCCCAGATGAAAGACCGTCCGGGTCTCCGGCGGCAGCCCCCCGGCCACCACCCGTCGCCGGAAAACCGCATTGTCTTCATAATCGGCGAAGACCAACCCGTTCAAATTGCGCCATTTGGCGCCTGTCCCCAGGCGGTCCACCACCAGAATATCCTCGCAGCCCCGCGCATTCAACGCCGCCACCAGATTCGAACCGATGAAACCGGCGCCGCCGGTTACAATGATCGCGGGGCTCATGGCTGCTCCCCGCGG
The DNA here is from genome assembly GCA_021734645.1 of Fidelibacterota bacterium. Taxonomy (GTDB): domain Bacteria; phylum Verrucomicrobiota; class Kiritimatiellia; order JAIPIQ01; family JAIPIQ01; genus JAIPIQ01. Next base: position 11,433 of record JAIPIQ010000071.1, read on the forward strand.
CCATAGGCCTCGATAATCCGCGCAATCAGCCCGCTGGTCGAACGCCCGGGCACCAGCGGCGCCAACGCCACCCGCCCCCCGGCCGCCTCCACCGCCTCCCGGCCACTGACATAGTGGGCCCAATCCTCGCCCTTGACCAGCACGTCGGGCGTCAGGGCCGCGATCAGATCCGCCGGTTCGTCTTCCGTGAAGATCGTGACGTAATCCACGCAGCGCAAGGCCGCCAGCACCTGCGCGCGCTCCGTTTCCGGCAGCAGCGGGCGGAGTGGCCCCTTCAGCCGCCGCACCGATTCGTCCGCGTTCAGCCCCACGGCCAAAGCATCCGCCGTGGCCCGCGCCCACTGCAAATAGGAGACATGCCCCGTATGCAGCAGGTCAAAGCAGCCGTTGGTGAACGCCAGGCGCCGCCCCGCCGCCCGCAACCGCTCGCGCTCCGCGCATAACCCCGCCCGCGTCAATATCCGGCCCGCCCAGTTTTCCTCTGACGTCCTGTCGTTCATAGCGACTCACTCTCCGCCGCGCGGCCCGCGGCTCCCTGCCGCCCGACTTCGTTGGCCCCAAGGCATGCCCCACACGCTAGCAAGCCCGCCGCCCGCCGTCAATGCCGCGAACCCCCGGCCGGACCCATGAAAATAAATCTGGAAAAGGCTTGCCAAGCCAGGGGGGCCATGGTATGGATCGCGATAGTGGGCAGCAGTTGGGCTGGTCAGTTGGGTCGTTGACGACTCCGGACATCTAGGTTACCCGCTCGAACTGGGTCACGTTTTGAGACCCCTTTCTAGAAGGACGCCGGAAAGTGAAAAAAGGGGTCCAAGAGTCCTGAGGAATCAGGAAAGATGAGGAGTACGCGAGATGGGTAGGAAGCTGTATGTGGGTAATTTGCCGTTCAGTGCCACGAATGAGGGCCTGCGCGAAATGTTTGCCGCCCACGGTAAAGTAGATAGCGCCGAGGTTATTTCCGACCGCGCTACAGGCCGGTCCAAGGGATTCGGCTTTGTCGAGATGGGTACGGATCAGGAAGCCCAGGCTGCCATTGAAGCCCTCAATGGTCAATCGTATGAAGGCCGTCCGCTGACGGTCAATGAAGCGCGGCCCAAGGAACCCCGTACCGGTGGTTTCGGTGGTGGCGGCGGTGGCGGCGGCGGCTACGGCCGTGGCGGTGACCGCGGCGACCGGCGTGGTGGTGGCGGTGGCGGCGGCGGCTACGGCCGCAGCCGGTACGACCAGCGCTAAGCGCGCATCGTTCAGTTAACAGATCGCCTC
>JAIPIQ010000072.1 GCA_021734645.1 Fidelibacterota bacterium
GCCGCGTTCGATCTGCCCGAGTATGATCGGAACGTCATGCTACTGGTTCTCGCGAGCATGCGAGGCTACTACAATGGCCTGGAAGCGGCGCGCGCCAGTATGCCCGGCGGCGAATGGCCGGAGGATGCGCTGCCGTTCCCGGATCAGATCCTGGCCGTGCTGCCGCACGGCGGCAAGGCCGACAGCCGCAGCCCCAGCAACCCGGGCGGCGGGCGTGTCGCCTGTGTGGGAACCCACAACAACAGCGGCATGGAATCCTTAATCGCACACGAGGTCTGCCACAACCTCGATACGAACGACGTGCGGACTTGGGGCGAGCACGTGTGCGACCCCGGCGACGCAACGTGGGACGATTCCGATTGCGGCGCCGATGGGTGCGATTTGGCATGGCCTTGGCTCGATCCGTATACGCACGAAATCGGCTTCGACACGCGCCTGCCCTGGGAAGACGGCTGGCGCGACGGACCGGAGCAGCGTGACCGATATACGGTGATTGACGGCATCCCGCGGAGTTTCATCTCCGGGGCGGGGTTCCCGCTCACGGTCGGCTTCAAGGAATACATGTCCTACTGCAACTCGATGGTGTACGACGAAGTGGGGGACAGGCCGCTCTGGGCGCTACCGCACAAGTGGGTATCGGCCTATCGCTGGCAGGCGATCTTCGACCGCTTCGCGCCCGATGCCACGGCGGTCCACGGCCGCGCGGCGGGCGGCATGCTCGCGGCGCCGAAGACCGAGGCGCCCACGGACGTGCTCTACGTGAGCGGCCGCTTCGAGGCCGACGGCGGCGGATCGCTGGAACCGGTCGTGCGGTGGCCGGGATACGAGACCGCGGCGGGTTCGCAGGGCGATGGGGTCGTCGAACTCGTGGATGCCGGCGGCACGGTCCTGTTCGCTACCGCGTTTCAGGTTGATTTCGACGGCGGGCACGTTGATGGCGAGATGATGGCAACGAGCGTGCTCGACACGGTCGAGTTCCAGTTCCGGTTGCCCGCCAAGGCGCAGGCAGCCGCCGTCGTACTGAAACGCGACGGTGTGCCCCTGGCCGCGCGGCCACGCAGCGCGAAGGCGCCAACGGTCCAGGTGCTGGCGCCCAACGGCGGCGAGTCGTGGGCGGGCGTTCAGACCATCCGCTGGCAGGCCTTCGACGAGGATGGCGACGACCTCAGCTTCATCATTCAGTATTCTCCGAACGGCGCCTACTGGCTGCCGGTGGCATGGGGCCTGCCGCAGGTAAACCAGCACGACGTGGATACGGCGCAGTGGCCGGGCGGAACCAATGCGCGCGTGCGCGTCATCGTTACCGACGGATTCAACACGACCAGCGACGAGAGCGACCTGCCCTTCATGGTGCCGGATAAGCCGCCCCAGATCGTGGTGGTGGCGCCGCGCGCGGGCGCCCCGGTGCCGCCGGGTGCGCCGGTTGATTTTGAGGTCCGGGTTTTCGATCTCGAAGAGAACGCCGTAGCCGACACGCATATCGTCTGGAGCTACGGAACCAATCAGTTCGCCTCGGGACCGCGCCCGCCGGCCAGGCTGCCCCCGGGCATCCAAACGGTCACCGTCACGGCCTTCGACAGCCAGGGCAACAGCAACCAGGTCGAGCTGGCCGTCGCCACGGCGGACGGCACACCGCCCTGGATCGAATTGTTCGGGCCCAATCCCATGCCTCTGGAGCAGGGAACGGCCTTCAGCGAGCCCGGATTCAGCGCGACGGACGACGTGGACGGGGACCTGACCGCCAACGTGGTCACCGGCGGCGTGCTCGATGCTCGCGTCCCCGGACTGTATGCCGTGACGTACGACGTGCAGGATTCCGCGGGCAATCGCGCGGCAACCCGTCGGCGCTACATTGATGTCTGCCCGCTACGCATCAAGAATCTGCGAGCGGATGGATTTCAGGAACTCACGCTGACCTGGTCCAGCTTCTCAGGGTCCACCTATGCAGTTCAATCGACCACAAATCTGCTCAACACGCCCTCATGGTCAATCGAAGCACTCCGCGAAGCGATCGGTTCGCAGACGGACTGGACGGACAACGGACCGGGAACCTCAAAATTCTACCGAATTTTGCGCACGCTCCCCTGAGCGTGCATTGGCGTGCATTGGGGACACGATGTTCTCAAGGCCCCGTTTTGAAAAAAAACGCCGCGCGGCTTCTTGACGCGCGGCGGCGCTTCTGGCATAAATGGATCGGTTTACACAACGCGGGCCGCGGGCCGCGCCGCTTCACGAAAAACAGCAAAGGATGATCATGTCAGCAAAAGCCGAACGATACAACATTGTGGTGATGGTGGCCGACGACCACGGGCGCGAAGCCCTGGGTTGCTACGGCAATCCCGTGATCCGCACCCCCAATATGGATGCCCTGGCCGCGGACGGCACCCGCTTTACCAACGCCTGTTGCACCAGCGCGTCCTGCGCCGCCAGCCGGTCCGCCATTCTGACCGGCCTGCACAATCACACCAACGGCACCTATGGCCATACCCACGGCATCCATCACTTCGCCGCGTTCGACTGGGTCAAGAGCCTGCCGGCCTATCTCAACGAGGCCGGCTACCGGACCGGACGCGTCGGCAAGAAGCACTATTCCCCGGAGGCCGTCTACCCCTTTCAGTGGGGCGAGCCCGATACGGCGTTCGGCCGCGACGACGTGGCCGCCGCCGCGTCCTGCCGTGAGTTCCTGTCCGGCCCGGATCCCTTCTTCCTCTATTGGTGCAGCTATAACCCCCACCGCTCCGGCGAGGTCCTGGCATCGCACCCCTGCCAACCCAATCGCTTCGGCAATCCGGAAACGGCCTTCCCCGGCGACGAGGAAACCGCCTATCGCGACGACGAGGTTCTGGTCCCCTCTTTTCTGAGCGATACCCCCGAAGCCCGCGCCGAATTGACCCAGTACTACCAGTCCATCTCCCGGCTCGACCGCGGCATCGGCCACCTGATCCAATTGCTGAAAGAAACCGGCCAGTACGACCGCACGCTGATCATCTACATTTCCGACAACGGCGCCGCGTTCCCCGCCTCAAAAACCACGCTCTATGATCCGGGCATGCGCCTGCCCTGCCTGGTGCGTGCGCCCGATCAGCCCGCCGCCGGACGCGTCCGCGATGAACTCGTCTCCTGGACCGATATCACGCCCACGGTGCTGGACTACGCCGGGGTGACCACCCCGCCCGACGCCTTCTTCGGCGCTTCCTGGCGCCCCTTGCTGCAATCCGCGGGTCCGGCGCCCTGGCGCGAAAGCGTCTATGGCGCCCACACGTTCCACGAAATCACAAACTACTATCCCATGCGCGTGATTCGCACCCAACGCTACAAGTTCATTTGGAACATCGCCCATCCCCTGAGCTATACCTTTGCCAGCGACCTCTGGGATTCCGCCACCTGGAAAGCCGTGCGCCGCGACCAGCCCGCCCAATTCGGCGCGCGCACCGTCGCCGCCTATCTCCAACGCCCGCGATTCGAACTCTATGATCTGCAAGCCGACCCCGACGAATTGGATAACCTGGCCGAACGACCCGAACACCAAGCGCAAGTCGAGGCCTTCTGCGAGCAGATCAAGGACTTCCAGCAACGCACGAAAGATCCCTGGTTCCACAAGTGGGAGCACGAATAGCGCCCGGCGAATGACCGGCACCCGCCGGCCTTGCCCGCCGGGCGTCGCGCGTCCTTCCGTTCCAGCGGCTGTAACGCAGGCGTTTTTCCGTTACAGCGGCTGTAACGCAGGCCGTTTTCTGTTCCAGCGGCTGTAACGCGGGCCGTTTTCCGTTACAGCGGCTGTAACGGGGCGTATTCGGCCCAGGAGGTCGAGGTTTCCCAGACTCGGACGCGTTCCAGGCGCACGATTGGGCGCACGGGATAGGCGGCGGCGGATTGCTGGCCCATGCGGTTCAATTCGGCGGCCACCCGGTCGTAGATGAAGCGGGCGATGATCTCGGTGGTGGGATCTTGATTCTCGAAGGGCAGCACGCGCTCGCCAAAGGCCTGGCGCAAGGTTTCAAAATGGGGATCGGCGGTATTGACACAGAGCGCGTGATCGAGGGTGGCGAGCAGCTCATCCAGGGCCGCGCGCACGACTTTGAAATCGCAGACCATTTGGCGTTCGTCCAGATCCGGCGCGGCGAGGATCACTTCCACGCGCCGGGAATGTCCGTGGGGAAATTGACAGACGCCGGCATGCCGCGAGAGCATGTGGCCACTTTCGACTTCCAGTATCTTGCAGATGCGATAACTCATGGTCTACTCCTGTAAATAGGCGGTGGCGCTCACGGCCCAGCGCGCGGAGGTCACCCGCAGGACCGTACCGGTGGGCGCCAGGGGTTCGCGGGCCAGCACCCACTCGTGGTCATCGAACGCCAGCGTGGCGCCGTCCTCGAGGGGTTCTTCGCCCGCCCATTCATGGGCCAGGACCGTGTCCAGCACCAACTGGCTCTCGGCCTGGGCGCGGGCCAGCTCATCCGAGCGCATCAGGGTCACCAGGGCCGGACCGCTCACGCCCAGGATCAAGCCAGCCACGAGCAGGGCCAGCAGCAGCTCGAGCAGGGTGAAGCCCGCGGCAGCGGCGGCGCGCGGGTTGCGCGCCGTGCGCCGCGCGTCACGAATCCGCGCTGGACAGATCCGCGTCTTCACCGCTGCCTCCCGGTTCGCCATCGCGACCGTAAGTGACAATTTCAAAGGGTTGGCCGTCGCGGCCGGGGATCAGGTAGAGGTACGGCCGGCTCCAGGGATCCAGGGGCACGTCCCGGGCATCCAGGTAGCCGCCTTCGGGATAGCGGGCGGGGATGGGCGGGGCGCTGGGTTTTTCCACCAGCGCCAGCAGGCCCTGGGTCTGGGAGGGGAATTGCCCCTGCTCGGCATGATACAGCCGCACGGCGGCGGCCAGGTTGCGCAACTGCACCCGCGCGGCGGTCACCCGCGCCTCGCCCGGCTTGCGCAGGACATTCACGCCCACCAATGTCGCCAGCACCGAAATAATGATCAGCGCCACCAGGATCTCCATCAGGGTGAACCCCGCGCGCCGCCGCTGCTTATGCTTGCTATTCATCCGCATCCTGCTCCTCCGCGTCCGCCGACTCATCCGGCGCCGCAGTCAGTTTCTGATACAATGTTTCCAATTTGGCGAGATAATACGCCCGGTTCTCATCGGGCTGTTCCGGATCCCAGGCCGCCAGCAGCTTGGCATCGCGATGCACCACCACCCGCGGCTTGGTCCCGGCCACGTAATAGCTGAGCTGATCGCCGGCGCGGTAGGCGCGGTCCGCGGCCAGGGCCAGCTCGTAGGCGGCATTGCGCGCCCGCCCCCCCGCCGCGCGCTTGGCCGCATAGGTCTGGGGATCGTCGCTCAAGGTTTCGGTCTTGGCCAGGGACCGGATGGGCAGCCGCCCGGCGGCCAAATCCGCGCGGGTCTGTTCATACCACGCCGGAATGTCCGCCTCCCGGCCCTCGAGGCGCAGGCGGATCAGCTCGCGCATGAAATCCCGCTGAAAGGGTTCGAGGCCGCGGGACTTGAGCGCGCCACCCTTGATGATCAACTCGCCCGTGCCGGTCAGCAAGGCATAGTTCTTCATCTTGTAGCTGTACATGGCCCGGTAGGGCGGATCGAACTCGATCTCGATGCCCGGCGGCAGGGAAGCGGCGAACGCGCCCCGGAAGGCTTCCAGGTCGGCGCCATCGAGTCCCGGCGGCGCCGTGAAATAGATGCCGTCGGTATCCATTTCGATGGGCGTGGCGTCGTGCGCTCGCAGCCAGTCGAGCATTTCGTGCAACAGGTCGCGGCCGGCTTCGGCCACCCGCGCGGCGGCGGCGAAATCATTGAAGCGGGCCGGGGCGAAGCCGAGATAGCCGTAGAAAGAATTGATCAGCACCTTGAAGGCGGTGGCCAGGGCCTCGCTGCGCTGTCGCGCGGCGGGCGTCGCCGCGGTTTTCCGCGCGGCCTTGGCCTCAAGCCGGAAGGTGCGCAGACGGTCGAGCAGGTGCAGAAACACGCCGAGGGGGTCGGACGCGGGCCCCAGGCGTTCCTGGAGCATCAGCGAAGGGTACAGGGAGCGCACGTCGGCATGCTCGACATGGGTCAGGACGCCGGTCTGAAAGACCGCGGTAGCGCCGCCGGCAAAGGCGCCGGCGGGCCCGGGCTGGGGCAGACTCTGGCGGGCCTGGAAATAGGCGCGCAGCATGAGCGCCTCGACCTTGGCGGCATTGCCGCGCACGCAGACGCTCTGATAGGTCATGGGCAGCAACTGGGCCTGGTAGCGGTAGGTGGGCGTCAGCAGCTCCGCCAGGGCCCGCGTCTCGATCACGTCGTCGGCCGCGTAGCGCATGACCCGTTGCGGGTCGGCTGAAAAGGTCGCCGCAATCTCGTCGCCGGGAATATAGGTCCGGTTTTCGGCCGCCAACCCGAAATGGCGGGCCACAGCCTTGAGGCCGTGCCCCTCCAGCGCCCGCTGACTGACGTCATAAATCTGCGCCAGGAAATACGTGTCAACAATGTGGCGGCCCATGATTTCCGCGCGGGGATAATTAAGGGTGCGCTCGCCGGCGGTGAACCGGCTGGCGCGCACCCGCGGCGGACTGCCGTCGCGCCCCAGCGCCAGGCGCACGCGCCAACGCTTGGCTCGCGCCTGCAAATAGGGCAAATCGAACCGAAACAGATTATGGCCCTCAAGCACATCCGGATCCCGCTCCCGCACCCGCTCGACAAACGCCGCCAGCAGATCCGCCTCGCTCAGCGCCGCGCCATCCAGCACTTCGCTCCAGCCCTGGTTATCCGCCAGGGCAATCGCCACAATCCGGTCCGACGCGCGCCCGGCATTGCAGAACTCGAAGCCCGGCGCCGTCCAGGTCTCGATATCCACCTGCATCCGCCGCAAATCGTCGCCCTCCATCCCCCGCAGCAGCGTGCGCCCGCTGGTCAACAGATATTGCTCGACGGGATCGTTCAACAACAGATACGGCGCATCCGGCGCCGACGGATTGCGCCCCGTCGCCGCCTTGAGCTGCTTGACCGCCGCCTCCAGCGCCTTCCAGGTCCCAAAGCGCGCCAGATACTTGAGCGGCCCCTCCCCGGCCAACTTCTCGAGCTCCGCCCCCTCGGCCGCCGCGCCCAAATCCGCAACCGCCGCCACCCACAAAACGGGCTTGAAGTCCTCCGCCGAGGCAGTGACCGTCTGCCCCGCGCGCCAATAACAACGCACCAGATCCTGCGTCGCGCCCGGTTCATGGACCACCGCCACCAAACCCGCCACCGGATCACTGCCGCTCAAAAGCGGTTCGTCTGCCCATTCCATCTTCATGCCCCCCAGCCTACCCCCCTCCCGCCGCCCAAACCAGTCCAAAAGATTGCGACTTGCCCTGGGCGGCGCGTGGCCAGAACGCCCAACGCCCAACACATCAGGCGACGCCCTCGGCCTGGCCCGCGGGACGACATTTTGAGCTGAAATTCTATGAAAGGCTTGTATGATGGTGAGATGAAAAATGAATCTCTCGCTCAGCCTTTCCAGGAAACCGACCACTGGCGCAGCCTCTACAACATGCTCCTCGGCTATCTCCCGCGTGGGGTGGTTGCCAACGAGACGGAGCCGCCGCACTTCAGTGGCTACGACCGCCAGGTACTCTACGACTGGGATCAATACTTTGAGGCGATTGTCCAACTTTACGCCGGATACCCCTCCTTCTACGCCCGCAATGGCGTCGAACGGTTCCTCCGTTTTCAAACTGCGGAGGGCAGGGTTCCCCGGTCGCTGAACAGGAAGGACCAGACCCGGCCCAAGCATTGGGACATGGCCAAGCCCTTTCTCGCCCAGACACTCCTTCTAATCGAGCAGGCGGATGGGACGGAGGGGGAGACCCCTGAAAATCACCTGGCCGCGTTGGAGAAGGCCCTGGCATTTTGGGACGGTCCGGAATGCAATCCGCGGGGCGCGGGCCTGAGCGTCATGAGCTTCTGCGGACAAATGATGGACGGACTGTGGGAACGGGGCGGTTTCCATGGCGAGGAGGACCACTTCTCGGAAGCGGTGGACCTGAACGCCTACCTCGTCCGGGAAGCCCGCTGCCTCGCCCAGTTGGCCGAAAACCAAGGCCAGGTTGCCAGAGCGGGCGTATGGCGGGACTGGGCTGACCGGAAAGCGGAGGCCATGAACCGCTGGCTCTGGAACGAGGAAGACGGCCTTTACTATGATTTCCACGCCCGCGAGAAACGACCCATCCCCGTTAAGTGCGTCTCGACCTTCATGCCGCTGTGGGCGGGCGTGGCCGATTCCCGGCAGGCGGACCGCTTGGTCCGGGAACACCTGTTGAACGAGGCCGAGTTTTGGCGTCCGTGGCCCGTGCCCGCGCTGGCCGCCGACGAGCCGGGCTACGTTGTCGGCCGTTGGCGGGAAAACGAGATTGGGTGCTCCTGGAGAGCACACACCTGGGCCCCCACAAACTACATGACGATGCACGGCCTGGTGCGCTACGGCTTTCGCGCAGAGGCGGCGGCCCTGGCGCGTAAGAGTGCCGCGCTCTTCAGCAAACAGCCTTTTCAGGAGTATTGGGGCACCGAGTCTGGCCAGGGAACCGGCATCAAACCTTTCTGGGGCTGGTCCGCTCTGTTCCTTTTCGCCGAAATGGAGTTGGCGCAGGGAGCCGATCCCACCCGCATCGAGGCCCGTAACGATTCCATCGCCCTGGTCCGCAAGGCGGTGCGCAGGCATCTTTTCAAATAGATTTGTGCGCGGCCTTAAGATTGCGGAACGCTTGTCTTGCGGGCCGGGACGGAGTAGAAGGGGCTGCGCGGGAAGGATGGTGGACCGAACAGGGTGCGCCCCGCGTACAGGAAGCAGACAGCATGGATGATTTTCTGGTCTTCGAGGGCCTGTCCAAGTCGTTTGGCGCGGTCCAGGCGGTGGCGCAGGTTTCGTTGACGGTGCGCCAGGGCGAGATCTTTTCGCTGCTGGGGCCCAGCGGCTGCGGCAAGACCACTTTGCTTCGGATGGTGGCGGGCTTCGAAACGCCGGATACCGGCCGGATTCTGCTGGGGGGCGAAGACATCACCGACCTGCCGCCCAACCGCCGCAAGGTCAACACGATTTTCCAGAACTACGCGCTGTTTCCCCACTTGAGCGTGCGCGAGAACATTGCCTTCGGGCGGCGGGTGGCCCGGCAGCCGCGGGCGGAGATCGAGCGCGACGTGGACCGCATGCTCGAGCTGATCCAGATGGAGGCCTATGCCGACCGGCGGCCGGATGAAATCAGCGGCGGACAGAAACAGCGGGTGGCCGTGGCGCGGGCGCTGATCAACAAGCCGCGCGTCCTCCTGCTCGACGAGCCCCTGGCCGCCCTCGATCTGAAACTGCGCCAGCACATGCTCATGGAACTGGATCTGATCCACGACGAAGTGGGCATTACGTTCCTGTACGTCACCCACGACCAGGGCGAGGCCATGAGCCTCAGCGACCGCATCGCGGTCATGAACCACGGGCGCATCGAGCAGACCGGCGCCCCCGCCGAAATCTACGAGGCGCCCCGCAGCAGCTTTGTGGCCGCCTTCATCGGCGACACGAATTTTTTCGACGGCGTGGCCAGCGCCCAGAGCGGCGCCGATTACCTGCGCCTGACCATCGAGGGCTTTCCGCCGGTCCTGTGCTACAACGACAAGGGCATCTCCGTCGGCGCCCCGGTGAACCTCAGCGTGCGGCCCGAGAAGTTTTCCCTGAGCCGGGAGGAACCGGCGGCCGACCCGTTGCGCAACGTGGTGCGCGGACAGGTCGAGGACGTCATCTACATGGGCGCCCAGACCAAGTACTGGGTGCGGGTCGAGGCCTATCGCCTGGCAGTGACCCTCCAGCACCGGCGGTTCGCGCTGGATGAAAAGCCCATCACCTGGAACGAGGCGGTCTGGGTGTCGTGGCATGCGGATGACGGCTTCATGCTCGAACGCTACAGCGAGGCGGACGAGGAGCTGATGAACACGCCGCCGGAAGAGGTGGGCGAGGAATGGGCGCCGGAGGAGAGCGAGGGCGACGCGGCTGGGAGCCCGGCGCCATGAAACGCGGGCGGCGCGCCGAGTTCTGGATCACGGGGCCGTCCTTCGGCTGGCTGCTGCTCTGGTTCGGGTTGCCGACCCTGGCCGTCTTTCTCGTGAGTTTCCGGCCAGCGGATCCCTTTGGCGGGATCGGGGCGGGCTGGACCTGGGCCACCTGGCGCAGCCTGAGCAATCCCAATTACCCGGCGATCATCTGGCGCACCGTCTGGCTGAGCGTGGCCGCCACCGCCCTCTGCCTGCTGCTGGCCCTCCCGGCGGGTTACTACGTCGCCCGCGCCCCCCGCCGCTGGCGCAACCGCCTCATGCTCCTGATCGTGATTCCCTTCTGGACCAATTTCCTGATCCGCATCTTCGCCTGGAAGGTGCTCCTGCATCCCGAGGGGCTGCTCAAACAGGCCGGGATGGCCCTGGGGCTCTTCACGCCCGAAACCCAATTGATGTATCACGCCGGCGCCATTCTGCTGGTGCTGGTCTATACCTATCTGCCCTTTGCCCTGCTGCCCATCTACGCCGCCGCCGAACGCTTCGACTATGCCCTGCTCGAAGCCGCCTGCGATCTGGGCAGCAGCCGCCTCGGCGCGTTCTACCGCGTGTTCCTCCCCGGCATCCGCCGGGGCCTGACCACCGCCGCCCTGATGGTCTTTATCCCCGCCCTCGGATCCTATGTGATCCCCGATCTCATGGGCGGCGCCTCCAGCGAAATGATCGGCAACAAGATCGCCCAGCGCACGTTCGTGGACCGCAACCTGCCCCACGCCAGCGCCCTCTCCGCCCTCCTCTCCCTGACCGTGCTGATTCCCATGATCCTGATCCTCTACCACCGGGTCCGCGGCAGCGCCCCCCCCGCCCTGCGCCCCACCGAAACCGCCCCATGAAACCCGGCCGCATCCCCCGCGCAACCTTGATCCTCGTCCTCCTGTTCTTCTACGGGCCAATCCTGATCCTGGCCGTCAGCTCCTTCAACGCCTCCCGCTTCGGCGGCTCCTGGGATGGCTTCTCCCTGCGCTGGTACCGACAGCTCTTCCACGACCGCGCCGTCTGGGACGCCCTGCGCAACACCCTGATCGTCGCCCTCGTCTCCACCACGGCCGCCATGGGCCTCGGCACCACCGCGGCCTTCGCCCTCCATCGCTACCGCAGCCGCCTGCAGCTCTGGCATTACGGGCTCGTCTATGCCCCGCTGGTCATCCCCGACATCCTCATGGGCATGAGCCTCCTGCTCTTCTTCGTCTCCCTGCGCCTGCCCCTGGGCCTGCTGAGCATCACCCTGGCCCATATCACCTTCTGCATCAGCTACGTGGCCATGGTCGTCCTCGCCCGCCTCCAGGATTTCGATTTCTCCCTGATCGAAGCCGCGCTCGATCTGGGCGCCAGCCGCTGGACCGCCATCCGCCACGTGCTCCTGCCCCTCCTGGCGCCCGGCGTCCTGGCCGGCGGCCTGCTGGCCTTCACCCTGTCCGTGGACGACTTCGTGATCACTTTCTTCGTAGCGGGGCCCGGCTCGACCACCCTGCCCATCTACATCTACAGCATGATCAAGCACGGCTCGCCCCCCATGATCAATGCCCTCTCGGTTATTTTGCTCGCCTTGACGTTCATTGTGGTTATGTTGAGCCAACACCTAACGGAGAAAAGAACATGAAGCTGCGGTCAATGATCCTGCGCGGGGGCCTGCCGGCCCTGGTCTTGGGCCTGGGCCTGCTCACCGCCGGCTGCGGCGGCGGCAAGCCCGTCCTGCACATCTACAACTGGACCAGTTACCTCAAACCCGAGCTGCTGCGCGATTTTGAGCAGGCCCACAACTGCCGGGTGCGCATGGACCACTATGACTCGAACGAGGCCATGTACGCCAAGCTCAAGGCCGGCGCCACCGGCTACGACGTGATCTTCCCCAGCAGCTACATGGCCCGGATCATGAACCAGCAGGATATGCTCCAACCCATCCGCCACGACCTGATCCCCAACCTGGCCCACCTCGACCGGGATTTCCTGGAACTGACCGAGGACCGCGAGATGCGTTACAGCGTGCCCTACATGGTCACCGCCAGCGGCATCGGCTACCGCGCCGACCAACTCGAGGCCCCCGAGCCCACCTGGGGCCTCTTTGCCGATCCGCGCTTCGCCGGCCGCATGACGCTGCTCAACGATATGCGCGAAACCATCGGCGCCGCCCTCAAGTTCCTGGGCTACAGCCTCAATACCACCGATGAAACCCAACTCGAAGCCGCCCTCGAAGTCCTCCTGACCTGGAAAGCCAATATCGCCAAGTTCGAATCCGAACAGTACAAGCACGGCCTGGCCTCCGCCGAGTTCTTCCTGGCCCACGGCTACAACGGCGACGTGCTCCAGGTCATGGAGGAAAGCCCGGACGTGGCCTGGTTCTTCCCCCAGGAAGGCGTCTCCCTGGCCAGCGACGACATGGTCATCCCCGCCGACGCGCGCCAGGTCGAACTGGCCCACGCGTTC
>JAIPIQ010000073.1 GCA_021734645.1 Fidelibacterota bacterium
TCGCCCAGCGCGCTTCCTTCTTCCTGGTGCGCGATCTGAGCGGACTGGACGAGGCCGCCGTGGCCGAGCATCAGGAACTCCTGGCCAAATTGACCCAAGCCTGGAAGCTGTCCGACCAACTGCAGGCCGGCGAACTCGAAGGCGACGCCCGGCGCGACGCCGGCCGCGCGCTCTTTGAAAACCTGCGCGAATTGGGCCCCATGATGGAAGCGGCGCGCGAAGAGGAATTTTATCGTATCGGGCGGGCGGTAGGCTACGGCCCCGAGGAGGCGTCGGCGTTTGTGGACTATTTGAACCAGGTGCTCGAGGTGACCAGCGGACCGCGCGGCCTGATGGGCCGCCAGCGGGGCGGGGCCGGCGGCGCAACGGAGCGCCCCGCCCGCTGAGAAAGACATTGCGAGCGACGGCCGCCTGTGTCAGATTGCCTGCCATGAACAGAACATTCCAGCAATGGGTTTGGTGTGGAGCGCTGGGGGTAGGTTTGGCAGTGGCCGGCAAGGCCTCCGGCGGCTTGGCGGATCCGCTCAACCGGCCCATTATCAAGGATGGGCCGGTATTGGCTTGGCCGGTGAACGGGGACGTGCAGGACGAAGCCGTCGTTCTGGGATGGCAAGCGAGTTACCATCCGGACGAGCGGCTTTCCTTCGAGGCCACGTTCAGCCGGCTAACGGATTCGCTGCGGCAGACGCGGGATTCCGGCCAACAACTGGCCTTCGATTGGGAACTGTGGAGTCTGTCGGCTTCGGCGCGCTACGGCGTAACCCTGCCTTCGGGCTGGTACCTGTACCTGGGGGTGGGCGCGGGATACTATGTGCCCAAGACCAGTGGCGAAGCCCTCGATCCCTGGCCGACCGCCAATGAAGCGGGCGGCCGCGTCACCGCCGTCTCCGTGGCGCCCAAGAAGAGCTTCGGCACCCATGCCCTGGCCGGCCTCGAGTGGCGCCTGGCGCCCCGCTGGGAACTGTTTCTCGAGTATCGCCAGATCTGGCTCGAATCCAAAATCGCCGTGAATTATCGCACGGAACAGGCCGCCGGCGCCAACCAGCCGCCCCTGGTCGGCCAACGCACGGAATCCGAAAGTTTCCCGTATGACCACGGCCTCCTGCGCCTGGGCCTGAACTTCCGCTTCTGAGGGCGCCCGAATCAAGGGACCCGCATGCGCAGATATATTACCCAGCAGGCACAGTTGGTCCGGGCACTGTCGGGCGGGATCGGCAAGACGGCGGTCATCTATCCGGCCGCCTTTCTGGTTTCGCTGGCTGTCGGGCAGCTCGCCCTGGGACTGGTCCTGTATGCCAAGGTGACCTTTGCCGCGAGCAGCATCCAGGTGGGTCTACTGGCCGGCATCTGGTCCCTGACCTACCTGGCCGGCTGCCTGTTCGTCCGCCCCCTGTTTTACCGGACCCTGCCCCGGTACCTGATCATGGGCTCGACGGCCCTGATGGGCCTGCTGGTGCTGGGCATGGTCGCGGCCACCGCGTTCATCCAGCTATTCTGGGCCTACGCCCTGTTCGGCCTGGCACTGGCCCTGTTCTGGCCATCCATCATGGGCTGGCTGTCCTCCGATTCCGAGGGCGCGCGACTGGGGCGGGTGATTTCCCGCTACAACCTGGCCTGGTGCTCCGCCGCGGCGTTCAGCCCGTTTCTCTGCGGCTGGCTGTTCGAGCACCGGCCCACCTACCCGCTGATCCTGGCGGCCGGCTTGCTGTTGGTGGCCTGCACGCTGGTGGCGGGGGCTTCCCTGGCGCTACCGCGCGTCCGGGGCGATCGCGGCGGCACATCGCCCCGGCCGGACGAGGCCGCGCGCGGCCCTGACCGCAGCAGCCCCCTGCGCTTTCCGGCCTGGCTGGGCCTGTTCGGTTCCTTTGCGGGCATGGGCTTGCTGACGGCCGTCTTTCCCCTGGCCGCCCTGGACACCTGGCGCCTCCCGGAAACCTTGATCGGCCTCCTGTTCCTGGCCCGCGGCCTGACCAATGCGGTCGGCTTCGTGCTGCTGGGCCAGGTGCATGGCTGGCACCATCGGCGACTGCCGATGCTCCTGGGGCAGGCCCTCGGGATCCTGGCTCTGGGCGGCTTGGCCCTGGGCCAATCGTTGCCCCTGTTGGCCCTCGCCCTGGCCCTCTACGGATTCAGCATGGCCATGAGCTATGCCGGCAGCCTTTTCCACGGCGCGTCCGGCAGCCTCCACCGCGCCCGCCGCATGGCCATCCACGAATCCATGCTCGCCGCCGGACTCGTCACCGGTTCCGCCCTCGGCGGCTGGATCTACCAGTATGCCGGCCGCCAGATCGTCTTTGGCGCCGCCGCCGCCTTCCTGGCCGCCTGCACCCTGCTGCAGCTCGCGCTCAGCCGGCCCACACGCCACACAACGCGACCAACCAACGAGTAACTCGCGCGCGACCCCGAACGCTCAGGCCCGGACAGAACACGCCACCCAGGACATTCGGGGGGCATATGCAAAATCAGCTCGCTCACAGCGGCCGCCGCTCGGGGTGCTCATTTCGCCACCAGATCTCCCAGCGGGTCCACTGGTCGCCGAAGGCCTGGCCGGACAAATCTTCGAGCGCGCGGATAATGGGTGCTTGGAACCGGCTGGTGAGGCCGTCTTGCGCGAGCGCTAACAGATAGGGGATGGCGCGTGGGTCGCCGAGGCGCTGGAAGGCGCCGATGAGTTCCACAGACGCGACGCCTTCTTCGTAGAGCCGCTCCAGCAGCGGAAAGAAGCGCGGGTCCGGGAGCTGGTCGCGGATCAGCGCAACGTTTTGCCGCGCATGTTCCTCAAGCAGGCGCAAAGCGTCTTCGTCCCCCGCCCGGCACAGGGCGACGAAAGTCGGGTTGTTCGGGTCCGGCGCACGCCAGTGACTGCCTTGCTTGATCTCGTCCACGACGGAGCGATCGCCGGCCTTCAGCAGGGCCATGAGAATATCGTTGCGATGAGCCGCGCAGTATTGCCTATAGATGGGCGGGGTTGGACCTTGCGGATCGGATAGTTCGTAGAGGGTGGGCAATTCGGCAATCCACGCGCGCAGCAGGCGCCGGGCCTCATCCAAGCCCTGGCACCGGATCAATTGACGGATGGCCTCCTGGATCAATTCGTGCTCTGTGCCGGAACGCTGCCACGTCAAAACGAGGGGCCGCAATTGCGCCGGTTCCACCCGGCCCCGGTGCTCAGCGATGGCCCGGAGGGCCGTCAGGCGCACGTTGTTGTGCGCGTGCGTCAAGTGGGTGTAGGCGTGAGACAGCAACGCGGTTCCCCCGCTGGCCAAGGCCAGGCGCAACGCCTCGCCGTTAAAATGAGCGCCCAAGGCGTCATCAGACGCCAGGTGCAACAATTGGGGAACCAACCCTTCCGGCAGGTCAAGTTGCTGTGCGCAGCGCCGGACGCCGTCCTGCCGTTCGGCGACGATTTCAGAAAAGAGCAAGTCCTGCAGGTCGAATTGCACGGGGGGCAACGCCGGCGGCTTTGAGGGCGCGTTAGTCAAGTGGACGCCCGCAGAGAGATCGTATCGCCCCGGGTGGGTGGATAAAGTCGCCTCCCGCCCGTTCTCGTTCAGCGCCAGGCCACCCGGCCACAAATAGTACGACCCATGGTCATGACGAGCCACGGCACCACGCTTCACATCCGCCCGGGTGGCACTTTTCTCGCCCGCGGGCATGATGTGCTGCACCACTGTTCCGTCCGCCAGGTCAATCACCAGGACTTCCCCCCAGCGATCAGCGACGACCAGCTCATGATCTCCCCGCAGGATCGGGTTTGCGATGACGTCCCAGTGCGCGAAGGTCCAGCGCACGCTCCCCGTTTCGCGGTCCAGCGCCTGGATCACGCCTTCCCACGGCAGAGTGAGAATGAGTAATCCATTCACATCCAGCAAGCCATGCAGCACTCCGTGCGCCATGCGGGAGAGGTTCTCTACTATGAATTGTGTCATAAGCAGGCCCGTTGGACTGCTTCCGCGAGAATCCAGGTGGGCCGGTCGAAAATTCAGTTGCATCCGCCAGGCGGGCTCGGTCGCGGCGATGGGTTGAGCCGCGAGCACGCCCTGGAGATCAACGCTGAAAGACCAGGAGCCCAGCTCCCGTTTCGGCGAATTCTTTCGATGGAATATCATGGGTAGAATGAATGAATGCCCCTCCTGAGCACGAACCAGTAACGACTCAAACTCGGAAAGGAGCGGACTGCCCTCCGGCACGCCGGATTTCATGCGCTCCACGCAGGCCTCAAGGAGCGCGATGCTCAAGGCGTGATCACCCATTCGAAGATGCACCTGAGCTTCGAAGTGCAGGCGGGCCGGCCAGTCCACATACCTGGCCATACGGTCTCGCACGAAAGCCCGGCGACTCTGCTCGGCCAATTCCTCCAGCCACGCCTCGAGATCCCTGGAGGGGGCATTTCCCGCCTCCCGGTCCAATTCGGAGCATAGGGCGAGGGCTTTTCTGGCTTGATAGGGACGCCAGTGGGCCGAAGCCTCCGCAATCGTCAGCCAATTCTGCCGCTGCCCGGAGGGCTCCAGGTGAGGCGTCAGCAACAGCAGTGCGCGCTGGGCGGGCAGGAATCGGCGCTGGTTTAGGTCGGCTTCCCTCAGGGCGCGCCGGTAACGCAGAGCCGCTTGTTCCAGCTCGCCGAGGCCTTCGTAGGAACGTCCCGCCCCCAGGGAATCCTGGCTCACTTGCTCCAAGGCCGCCAGCGCCTGGTCCCGCCGCCCCAGGCGCGCGCAACAATCCGCGAGCTCAAGCAGGGCCTGATCCCTGCGACTGACGTCCAGGTCGCGCTCACTCAGCGTCGCTTGCCACCATTGAAGTTCATCTTCGTTCCGGTCCAGCAGACGCAGCATGCGGGCCGCGCCTTCGACGAAGGTCCAGCGATCTTCGCCCGCAGCGCGCGCCACCGCCAATCCCCGGGTATAGGTGGTCAAGGCATTCTCCGGATCGCCTTGATCCTCCTGGCGACGGGCCAGCGCCTGAAAATGGCCTGATGATTCAGAGGCGATGTACGTGGCCAGGCGCGCTGATTCCTCGGTATCCTGCAAGCTGCGATGCGCCGAGGCTTCGCGCCGGTGGAGGGCGTAAGGGGAGAACAGGCGCTCGGCGACCGCGGGCGTCTTGCGGATCTCTTCGGCTAACCGGGCCGCGAGGGCGTCCAGCTCCGCCAGCTCCGCCTCGGCCGAGATCCAGCGGATGACCGCGCCGGACGCGGTGTCCGCCAATCGGCCCGACAGGTTGATCCGCCCCTGCTCGACACTGTAGAAGCCGGTAAAGACGGCGTCAGCGCTCACCAGATTCCCCAGGGCCAGGGCCGTGTGCGGCTCGATGGCCGCACTCAAGTCCCACTCGGCCCACAAGGAACGCATGTGTTCCCGATCAATCAACGCCAACTCATGTTCCTGCGACCAGAAGGCGCTCAACAGGTCCTGCAATCCGGCGGGCGGCATGGCCCGCGCGGTGTCCGGCGTCAGGGGGACCAGGGAAGCCAGGGCCAGCGTGCGCACATTCCAGGTGTCCTCCGGCGACCGCTCCAATTGGCAAGCCGCCCGCCGGGGAAATAGGCGCGCCAGATTCGCCGTCAATGCCTGCGCTGCGGCGGCCGCGTCCATCTCATCCACGGCCGCCGTCAACACGCGCAGCCGCCGCGCATTCTGAAAGTCATTGACCCAGACATCGAGGCTCGGGCGCATGCCGACCGACCGTTCCCGGATATGCAACAGAATATCCGCGGGGTCGGTGGGCGCCTGTTCTCCCGGCTCCCCGGCGTCGCGCCGTCTGGCCCAGGCGGCCAGTTCCCGTTCATCCATCAGCGCCGCCGCTTGATCGCGTTCCACCATTGTGAGCCATTCCACCTGCTCCAGGGCTCGAATCATCGGCGCGGCCAGCCTCAAGGTGTCCGGACCGGTTTCCGGGTCAATCAGGAAGCCCACCCGCAGGGGCCGGGGCGCCTCCACGACGGCCATGACCGGAAAGGCTCTGGCGGCAGGGTGATGCGCTGCAATTTCCGGGGGACGCCAACGGTCACTGCAAGCGCGCACGAGGACAGGGATGGCGCAGGAATAGACACCGATACCCGCCGACCACGCCTCGGTGCGCAACAAGCCGGTCAGTTCCAAGGCATAGTGATACGTCTCACCGACCGCGACCTGATCGTCAATATACCGCCCGTCATTCACCGGCACCCGCGCAATCAGCCTGCCGTCGCCCCAGGCGACCGCGCCGGGCTCCAGCACCTGGTCGAAATCATCGAGTCGCCAGATCTGCACAAAGGGACCTTCCAGCCAATCGGCGGCCTCAAAAACAGCTTTCGTCCAGTGCAGTTCCACAGAATCAGATCCTGCTTCGGCCCACAGATCCGGCTGCAAGGGAAGAGACACGAGCCGAAAGGAGGTTTCACGCGTGCTTTCACCTTCCCGCCAGGAAACGGTGGCGTAGTGCGTCTCCGAAACCCCGGCGGGCCAATACGCACGCGATCCATGACGCTGGAGCCGGCCCAGGCGGTTGCTGGTGGTGAAGCTGAAGTCCTGAAAACCCGACGACGCGCATTCCACTTTGTATCCGACCTCATTGAATCCGGCGGGCAGATAATAAAAGGCGCCTTTTTCCGGCGGTGCGGCCAGGTGTCTTGGCCCCATCCGTTCAAGTGCGACCCGATGGATCGAGGAGACGTCCACGGCAAACGAACCCCTGGCGCTATCCCAATCCAGCGAACGCACCACCGCCTCGACCACGAACCACAATTCCCCATGGTGCGAACGCGCGTGCGTCGCCGTCAGAGGGAGCGAAACCCGGCCCTCCGGGTCCGCGGATCGCGCGAATTCGTGGACCGGGCCGGCGCGAATCGCATAGCTGGGACCTTGCACAAAAGCATCCGGATTCGGCGCGGCTAATCCGCCCTCCCAGCGCACGGACAGACGCCCATCATCCCCGGCGTCAAGCTGGACCGCGGGCGTGACCGTGAGCAAGCCCGAGCAAACCCCCGACTCTGCCAGCACTTCACCCTCTGGTCCCAGAAACCGGAGCCTGTAGTAGTATGGGCGCATCGGGATGACATCGTGGTCCTGGAGGGTAAACGAATAGGTCTTGCGCGTAATGGCGGGCGGATGGCCTGGGTTCGGAGCGACCGCAGCCGCGTCTTGATCCCGCCTGGCTTGGCGCTCCTGAATTGGTTCGAACGGCCCGGAGGGATCATCCGCGCGAAGCAATTGCAGGGTGTCCGCGCCGGGACAATACAGGGGCGGCTTGCCGGCGGCATCCACGACCATTCTGGCGCTAATGTAGATGGGGGGCGGCAAGCCCGCGGGCGGACGGTGGTGGCGTCCGGTGGGAAAATCCCTGGCGCGCAGCCCCCAACGCACGACCCGCTCCGCGACCGGATCGGCGCCGGAAACGCATAGGCACAGGCCCCACGCCAACCCGACGGCCAAGGCAAGGCGAGGGATACCCGTGGGCAGGCGCGAGACACGCCGCATGATTATTCCGCTAACAGTTTTGGGAGCATCCGTTCCGCGATCTGCGCGGCCGCCTCCTGAAGCGCGGCCTTGCCGGCAATCTCCTCGGTGAGATCAACGACCACCGTGGTCTGGCGGTCCGTCGCGAGAATACGTTCCGTCGCGCGGTCACTGGCCTTCACTTCCAGGCGCGCCCTAACACTGACCAGGTTTCCGCGCCGGATCGCGAACTCGCTAAAGCCTTCACCCTCGATCAGGATATCCGCCTGCCTCGCCGCGCCCGCTTTGGGGGCGACCACTTCGAATCCGGTTGCCCGGCTCAGCATCGTGAATTCCGTTTCCGCCGCCGGATCGGTCGTCGCGCGCCCCACATGGCGCTCCGCGATCCGGATGCACAGCACGGGTCGTTCCTTTTCGCCCAGAGCGCTGTTCAGCGCGGCAATCCGCTCCTCCGGCTTGCGCACCGTGGCGACCAATTCCGCCGCGCGCGCGGTGATGACCTGCGAGACCTTTTCCGCCAGCGCGGCGACCAGCTCGCTCAACGAATCCGTCGCTTTCCCTTTGACCGTTTCGCCCAGCACGCGGCTGGTTTCGGTGCCGATGATGCGCGCCACAACGTGCAGCTCCCGGTCGGCTTCAATGACGGACCCCGTGATCAATATTTTGGCGCCAATCAGGTGGCCCACCTGCACGGCTTCGTCCGCACCGACCATGCCCGACAGGCTCAGTTCATGTTCCTGCAGGGTCCTGTCAATTTGCTCGCGCTCCACCAGGAAAAGACCGGGCTGTGCGCTCAGCGCCGCGAAGAGCAGATCGCTGGCGGTGTTGCCATACCCTTTAGCGCCCGCGCCGCGTTCGGCAAACGGGAAGATCGCCGTCGGATAGACGTTCTCCGCGGCCGACGCCAACTGCATCCCGGCGATCATGATCCCAAGCGCCCATCCCATTCTCTTCATTTTACCGTCTCCTTTGGTTTGGTGATGTACTCCAGCATACGAACCAACAAATAGCGCGGCGTCGGCGAGGACTCCCACTGCTCAATCAGCGCGAAGCCGGACAGCAGGATCGTGCCGCCCCCGGCGAAACGGACTTCCACCCACGGCCAGCCCCAGCCGTCATTGACGAGCAACTCCGCCAGGCCCCGGTTTCCCGACAACCGGAAGGTGCTGCTGACGTTATCCGCGCCGTCCGCCCAGTGCGCCGCCTCAAAATGCTTGCCCAGTTCCCGGATCATCGTGCGATCCTGAAAAAGCAACCGCGCCGACGGCGGCGTCCCGTCCGGGGTTTCTGGCAGGCAGAAGGCGCCGTCCACCGGGGCCAATACGATCACGCGCGCGCCCTGTTGCGCCACCTGAAGGACAACATCCATCAGCCCGCGCTGGGCCCGCAGGGACAGCCCCTCGCCGATCAGCACGGTCGGCTGCTTCATCTCGGCCAGCGCCGCCAGATTCGCCAGCGGCTGATAGGGCATTTCCAGCGCATCGAACACGCCGCGCGTCGCGCCCTCCGGATCATAGATCTGCACGTTCAATTCCTGCAGCCAGATATTCCGGTGCGCGACGGGATCACGCGGATATATCTGGAGCGGCTGCGCCAGCGTGGCGCGGGTCCGTCCGGCATCGTCCACGACGGTCAGCGTCAGCAGGCCCTCGATCATCACGCCCTCGCGCACCGGCGGAACATCCAGGACGATGTCCGTCACCAGGGGCGCCTGCGCAGCCACCCTCAGCGCGGTTTCGCTCCGGGCCACCGCGCCTGGTCCGACCGCAAAACGCCAAAGCAACCGGCCGCGAAAAGCCTCCGGGTCCGTAATCACGATCCGGTATGATTTCTGGCCGTCAGCGAACACCGTGGAATCCGCAGCAAGCAGCCGGAGCGTGGCCGCCTGTCCCGCCGGTAGACTGAGCGCCACGAGCAGACCGCTCAGCAGCGCCGCCTTCGCCCCATTTCGAATACCGTGATCACCACCCGTCATCAGGCTATCCCTTCTTTGACCAGCACGAATCTTGCGCCCGGGAATGCAAACCGTCAACTGCCGAAGAAGGGGTTTGGAAAAGCGGGCAGGGGGCAACAAGGGCCAACCGATAAAGCTTGCGGTAGGGTGCGGTAGGGACACAGAAGTTGTGTCCATCCCCGACAAGGTGCGCGACAAGGTGCGCGACAAAGACGAGGAAGTGCTGTTTCTGTCCCCGCCTATTGTCCCCGCCTCTGGCGTCTTCCTTCCGTGTCCATCCGTGGTTCATTCTGCATTCGACGTTCGATGTTCCGATGAGTTCCAGATTCAATCGGACCGCTTTCCTGCTTCGACCTCCCTGCGTTCTCTGCGGCTACCTCTTTCCCCCTTTGTTCTCCGCGTCCTCTGTGCCCCTGTGGTGCAACCTGATTTTCCGGCCCACCCGCACGCGCCCACACTCTCCTCCGGGCACGCTGTCCTGCCCCCCCTGCGCCCGCCGTCCCCGGGCGCCCCCATTTTTGGGGGGCGCAGGACACGAAAGTTACCATCGCTAATCCTAATCGCACTCGTCTCATCGCATATCCCGGCGGAGCCCCCTCCCGTCTGCGCTGCGCTACGCCGCGGCATTCCGGCTGGATCTGCGAGCTGAAGTGCATTGGGGACCCAGAAGTGGAGTCCCCCCAATCTTTGTCGCGAGCTTTGTCGTGAGCTTTGTCGGTCCGGCTAGGTTATCGCACAGAGGCGGGGAGGCACAGAGGGCGTGAGGCAATCGACAAAGCTCGCGACAAGGCTCACGACAAAGATTAGAGGTAACCGTTCATGGACCGCCAGCTGGCTCTGTCCCTCGATCTCGCCTCGAGCCCACAATCCCGCAAGGTCTGGAAACACAGAGTAACCCACGGTTGTATTGGAAGATATACAGCCAAGGAGGCCGAGAACCCCTGCGCTCACGGCATGGGCTCAGGCCGGTAACTATCCTGTCCTGCACCCCCATTTTGGTTGACGCCGCCATTTTTGTTTGCACGGGCTGCGGGAGGTGCTATGCTTTCGGTTGGTGCGGGTTCCGTCTTGGGACCCGTAGCCAGAGAAAAACGAAAACAACACTGATCAGCAAGACCATACAGAAAGGATCCGCCATGTCCGCCTCATTAAACAAAGTCATACTGGCCGGCAACCTCGTCCGCGACCTGGAATTGCGCAAGACGCCCAACGGCACATCCGTCGTGGATATGCGCCTGGCCATTGACGACAGCTATCGCAATGCCCGCACGAATGAAACCATCGAACGTACCTGCTTCGTGGACGTGGTGGTTTGGGGCCGCCAGGCGGAAAACTGCGAGAAGTACCTGCGCAAGGGCAGCCCGGTCCTGGTGGAAGGGCGCTTGCAGACGGACAGTTGGGAGACGAAGGAAGGCGAGAAGCGCTCGAAGTTGCTGGTTACGGCCGATCGGGTGCAGTTCTTGAGCGGGGGCGGCGGCGGCGGCGGCCGTGGCGAGCGCGGCGGCCAGCCGGAGCATGACCGGCGGGCGGAGACCGGCGCAGAGCCGACGGGGGGCGGACGGAGTGACGATGCAGAACCTTGGTCGGACGACGACAATCCGCCGGCCGACTCGCCGTTCTGAGCGGGGGCGTTGACTAAAAGTCCTGGCGGCCGCTGATGGCGCGCGAGAGGGTCACGGCGTCGGCATAGGCCAGGCCGCTACCGACGGGGATTCCGAGTGCCAGCCGGGTCACGCGGACGTTAAGTCGCGCCAGGGCATCGTGCAGGAACCCGGCGGTGGCATCGCTTTCCACGTCGGTATTCAGGGCCAGCAGCACCTCGCGGATGCCTTCCTGCTGGACCCGCCGGTACAGCGCCGCCGCCTGAATATCCTGCACGCCGGTCCCCTCGGCCGGTGACAACTTGCCCTGGAGGACATGATACCGCCCGCGGAAGCCCCCCGCCCGTTCGATCAACATCACGTCGGCGGCATCTTCCACCACGCACAACAGGCTGTCGTCGCGCCGGGGATCCCGGCAGAGCAAGCAGGGATTTTCCTCCCGGACCGTCACCGCGCCGCACCGGGTGCAA
Source organism: Fidelibacterota bacterium (assembly GCA_021734645.1). Taxonomy (GTDB): domain Bacteria; phylum Verrucomicrobiota; class Kiritimatiellia; order JAIPIQ01; family JAIPIQ01; genus JAIPIQ01. The sequence goes on from JAIPIQ010000073.1 coordinate 11,459, forward strand.
CGCGCCACCTGTTGCTGAAAGTCGTTGAGGGCGCTGATCAGATCATTGACCAGCCCCTGGCGGTCCCGCACCAGGCGAAAGGCAATCCGCTCCGCCGAGCGCCGCCCGAGGGCCGGCAGGCGGGCCAGTGTCCGGACCAGATGCTCGAGCGGTTCAGGGTGCACGGTGGTTCAAAACGGCAACTGCATGCCCGCGGGCAGGCCGAGCCCCTCGGTTACTTTGCCCAGCTCGCGGGCCGCCAGCTCCCGGGCGGCCTGCTGCGCGCCCGTCACGGCGGCCAGCACCAGATCTTCGAGCAGCTCGACTTCATCCGCACAGACGGCCTCGGGCTTGATGCGCACCCGCGCCAGCGTCAAATCGCCGCGCACCACGGCTGTCACGGCATCGCCGCCGGCCGAAAACTCCACCTCGCGCGCGGCGAGTTCCTCCTGCACCCGGGACATATTCTGTTGCATCGAGGCGGCCTGTTTCATCAGTTTCATGAGGTTGGGCATGGGGCATTTCTCCTGGCGCCGGTCAGGCGCGTATATCGGTAATATCGCCGTCAAAGGTCTCGAGGATACTCTTGACGGCCGGATCGGCGGACCACTGCTGGGCGGCATCCCGGCTCATCACGCTGCGCTGCGTATCCGCGGGCGCATCGGCCGGCAAGGTGGCGCCGGCTTCAAGCAGGCTCAAACGCACGCGCACCTCCCGTTTCAGGAAACGGGAAAGGGCCTGATTGAGCGCCTTTTGATTGCGGGGCATCTCGAGGGTTTCCCGGTGCGCCGCGAATTCCGGATCCAGGCCCAGTTCGACTTCGGCGGAGCTCGTGCCAACCGGTTTGGCATCCAGCAAAGCCTGGCGCGCCAGCGGCGCGGACTTGCCGACTTCCGCGACCAGCTCGCGCCAGGCGGCGTTCAGGCGTTCGACCTCATCGGCGGCGGGGGCGGCCGGGGGGGACGGCGGGGCGGCGGGCGCGGGCTCGCGTACGGCGCGCTCAGGCGCCGGCGCCGGGGCGGGCGGGGG
>JAIPIQ010000074.1 GCA_021734645.1 Fidelibacterota bacterium
GGACGCGTTGTTTCGCGCCAGCCTGTTGTTGCCGCCGGCGGCACTGCCCCGGGTGCAACCCGGCGCCCCTCCGGCCCTGGCCGCCCTGCGGGGCGTGGCCGGCTGGGTTCAGGCCCGCGCGCTGGCCGGCGGGCTGACGCCCGGACAAGGCTGAGCCGTGCGCCACCCTTCGGGATAAGTCCGGCATTGCCGCGGGCGCGCGGCATACACTCCGCAGCGGTCGCCTGCCAGAAACAGGCACGGCGCATCCGGCGCGCCCGCCAGGCGCAAACCGCGCCGGTCCGGCGTCAATTCCGTGTAGCGCTCGATAAACGCTTCCTCATCCAGTCCCAGGGCGGCGGCCAGCGGCGGCACGTCGGCGGCCGTCAAATACACATACCCGCCCCAGCGGCAACATGCGCCGCATTGCCGGCAAACGAAGGGTGCCTCCCCACCCGCGCGAGCCGGGGCCGACGAACGACCGGGAATGGATGCCACTGTCATGCTGGCCAGACTGCCGTCCGCCCCCCGCTTCGTCAAGCGTGAGCCCTCATGCGCAATCCCAAACCACAAATGCGCAAACCCCTTCTAGCCAGGGTGGCGACGATCCGGTAGCCTGTGCATTGACCACAACGAAAGGCTGACCGTCATGATGCATCGCTCTTCCCCGTACCGGATCCGAAATTTACTGCTGGGCGTGATCCTGGCCGCGGCGTTCACGTCCGGCTGGGCTCAGACCCCGCCCCGGCCCGGGACCCAACCCGCCTTCGGCTTGCTGGACCTGGATGAAGGCACGATCGAATGCGCCATCCGGCTGTCCTTTGATCCGCACACTGTGCCCGGCGGCCATGTGGGATACGGGAGTATCTTCCGTTTCAGCACCGGGGACGCCGCCTTCCCGCAGGATGGCCTGACCATGAGCCTGCATTCCAGGAACGGCGGCGCCTTTATTCGCGTCCAGTTCACCAGCAGCGGCCGGGCGGTCGCCAATGTGCTGAACATCGGGATCGGTCGCACTGAACAGGCGGGGGAGTGGATGCACATCGCCCTGACCTGGTCGCGCGCGGAACGGTTGTTCCGGGCGTACGTGAATGGACGGCCCAGCGGCAGCCGGGCTTTTCTTTCGGGGCTGGATTTGGATGCCGTCGTCACCAGCCGGGCGACCATGACCATCGGCCCGGAAGGCGGCGACCGCAAGAACTTCGAGGTCGGGGCCGTCCGCATCAGCCGAATCCAGCGGACGCCGGACGACCTCGCCGCCGCCCCTTCCCCGCTGCGCGCCGATGCCCAGACGCTCTGGCTGCTTGACGAAGCGGGGGCAGTGGGCGGTGAGCAGTGATCAACTGAACGTAGAGATTGTGTTGCGCGCGGCTTTGCGGTAGGGTGCGGCCGCAAGCAGAAAACCGGAGTGACACAATCATGACAGGCAAAACGAAGCGGACGCCGTCGGCCTATGCCGCGGCGGGGGTGAATATTGCGGTGATGACCAACGCCCTGCGGCGGGTCAAGACCATGGTGCGGGGCACCTTCAGTCCGTCCGTTCTCGGGGATATGGGTGATTTCGGCGGGCTGTTTCAGGCGCCGGGACGCGACAGCGCCCTGGTGAGCAGCATTGACGGCGTGGGCACCAAGCTCAAAGTGGCGGCGTTGGCCAACCGGCACGACACCGTGGGCGAAGATCTGGTCAATCATTGTGTGAATGACATCCTGGTGCAGGGCGCCCGGCCTCTTTTCTTTCTCGATTATATTGGCGCGGCCCGTTTGGATCCCCGGATCTTCCAGGCGGTCTTGCGGGGTTTATGCCGCGGCTGCCGCCGTAACGGCTGCGCGTTGATTGGCGGCGAGACCGCGGAAATGCCGGGGCTCTATCCCGAGGGCGAATACGATTTGGTGGGCGCGACCATCGGGGTGGCGACCAAGCGCAAGATCATTCGCGGCGCGCGCATCCGGCCGGGCGCGACGTTGATCGGCCTGCGCTCGAGCGGGTTGCATACCAACGGCTATTCCCTGGCCCGGCGGATTCTTCTTGAGCAGGCGGGGCTTTCCGTCGGCGACCGCCTGCCGGGCACGAACAGCACGGTCGGGCGCGCCCTGCTCGCCGTGCATCGCAGCTACCTCAAACCCGTCATGACGCTGCTCGAGGAAGTGCCGGTCCAGGGCATGGCGCATATCACCGGCGGCGGCCTGACCGACAACCTGCCGCGCATTCTGCCGCCCGGCTGCGAAGCCCGGATTCACCGTTCGGCCTGGACCCCCCCGCCCCTGTTTCAGGCGCTGAACACCCTGGGCGGGGTTGACCGCGACGAAATGTACCAGGTCTTCAACATGGGCATCGGCTACGTGATCGTCGTGGCCCGCAACCAGCAGGCCCGCGCCCTCGAACTGCTGCGCCAGGCCAACGAGCGCCCCGTGGTCATCGGGACCATCGCGCCGGGCGCCCGGCCCCGCGTCCGCTACCTGGACTGAGCGTCGCTTGCCGACGCCGCGGGATCCGCGTCGCAAACCTGGGGAAACAGGCAGTCGCCATCGGTCACGGGCACGGGCGCAAGCCGCTTCCAGACGCGTTCACAGTAATCGCGAATGGTCCGGTCACTGCTGAACCATCCCATGCGGGCGGTATTGAGCACGGCCCGGCGGGTCCATTCCTCCGGCTGGCGATACAATTGGTCCACCGTCGCCTGGCATTCGATATACGGCCGGAAGTCCGGCAGGTGAAAAAACCGATCCCCGTGATAGGTCAGTTCATTGAAGAGATCATGGAATAGTCCGGGTTCGCCGGGCGCGAAGGCGTCGCCTTTGAGCAGATCCAGCGTCGCGCGCAAATCGGCGTCCTGGTCGTACCACCGCCAGGGGCTGTAGTCCTCGGCGCGCAGCCGCTGCAGATCCTCGACCCGCTGGCCGAAGATGAAGAAGTTTTCCAGGCCGACATGTTCGGCCATTTCGATATTGGCGCCGTCCCAGGTTCCGATGGTCAACGCGCCGTTGAGCGCGAGTTTCATGTTGCCGGTGCCGGAGGCCTCGAAGCCGGCGGTGGAGATCTGTTCGGACAGATCGGCGGCCGGGATGATCCGTTCGGCCAGGCTGACATTGTAGTCGGGCAGGAAGATCACCTTCAGCCGGTCGCCGATGACCGGATCCAGGTTGATGGTTTCCGCCAGGCTGTTGACCAGCTTGATCACGCGTTTGGCGGCATGATAGGCGGGGGCCGCCTTGGCGGCGAAAATATAGACGCGGGGCGCCAGATCCAGATCCGGATGCTGCAGCAGGCGGCGGTAATGATAGATGATGTGCAGCAGATTCAGGAGCTGGCGCTTGTAGAGATGCAAGCGCTTGACCTGCACATCGAACAGGGCGGCCGGGGACACCTGGTAGCCCGTCTGCTCCAGAATCAACGCGGCCAGCCGTTCCTTGTTGGCCTGTTTCACGGCCCGGAAACGCGCCCGGAACTCGGGATCTTCCGCGTGGGGCACCAGCGCCTCCAGCCGCGCGGGATCCCGCACCCAGTCCGAGCCGATGGTGTCGCGCAGCAAGGCAGCCAGCGCCGGATTGCAGTGCAGCAACCAGCGGCCGTGATCAATGCCGTTGGTGACATTCGTCAACCGCTCTGGATAAATCCGATCGAAGTCGCGCAGCACATGCTGGCGCAGCAGCTCGGAATGCAGGGCCGAGACGCCGTTGACCCGGTGACTGCCGATCACCGCCAGGTTCGCCATGCGCACCATGCGGGTGGGCCCTTCCTCGATCACGGAGACCCGGCGGGCCAGGTCGTCGTCCTCATTGAATTGCAATTCGACGTGCTGCAGGAACCGGGCGTTGATTTCGTATATGAGCTGCAGGTGGCGCGGCAGCACCCGGTTGATCAGGTCCACCGGCCAGCGTTCGAGGGCTTCGGGCAACAGGGTATGATTGGTGTAGCTCAGGGTCTGCACCGTGATTTCCCAGGCGCGGTCGTAGGGCAGATCTTCTTCGTCAATCAGGCAGCGCATGAGTTCGGGCACGGCCAGGGCCGGATGCGTGTCGTTGAGCTGGATGCTGTTCTTGGCGCCGAACTGGTCCAAATCCTTGTGGTTCTTCTTGTAGCGCCGCAGAATGTCGCGAATGGCGCAGGTGCACAGGAAATATTCCTGCAGCAGGCGCAGCTCGCGCCCGTGATGGGTGGCGTCCGAAGGATACAGCACCTTGGTCACCGTCTGGGCCCAGTTCTGGTCTTCGACGGATTTGACGTATTCCCCCTCGTTGAAAACATCCAGCCGGAATTTCTGGGAGGCATGCGCGCTCCAGAGGCGCAGGATGTTGCAATTGTGGACCTGGTAGCCGATGACGGGGATATCGAAGGGCACCCCCTCGAAGAGCCGCCAGTCGCGCCAGATGGTTTGCGCCTTGCGCCCGCGGCCGCGGAGGGTATCGAGTTTACCGTACACCAGCACGGGCAGGGTGTACTCCGGCCGCGCCATCTCCCAGGGATAACTGAGCGTCAGCCAGTCATCCGGGATTTCCTGCTGCCAGCCATCCAGAATGTTCTGCTGGAAGATCCCGTACTCATAGCGCAGGCCGTACCCGTAGGCCGGCAACTGCAAATCCGCCATGGATTGCAGCAGGCAGGCGGCCAGACGCCCCAACCCGCCGTTGCCCAGGCCCGCTTCGACTTCCTCGGCCAACATCTGGTCCAGCTCCAGCCCGAGCTCCGCCAGGGCTTCGCGGGCTTGCTGCTCGATGCCCAACGCCAGCAGATTCATCCCCAGCAATTTGCCGATCAGGAATTCGAGGGACAGATAGTAGACCCGCGAGGCGTCCTGATCCATGTAGGCCCGCTGGGTGGCGATGAAACGATCCACGCACAGGTCGCGCACGGCGGTGGCAAAGGAGAACAGCCGGTCGTAGTCCGAAGCCGAACGCCAGTCCTTGCCGCGGTTGTACTTCAGGTGGAACAGCATCAAATCGCGGATTTGCCCGGCGGTGACGTGTTCGAAGCGGGTGCGGACCAGGTGGGTGGGATCGTGGTGCGCGGTGGGGGCGCCATTGGGCGTTTTCATACTTGGGTCTCTTTCATTCCGGGGCGTGGGATTGCAGCGCGCGCCAGACGCGCTCGCGGGTGAACGGCAGTTGGTGGAGGCGCACCCCGACGGCATTGTAGAGGGCATTGCCGATGGCCGGGGCGGCGCCGTTGATGCTGATTTCAGAAACGCTCTTGGCGCCATAGGGTCCGGTCTCCTCGAAGCTGGAAACCAGGATCGCCTGGATGGGGGGCTTATCGCGCAGCGACCACAGATGGTAATCCTCCAGGCTGGCATTTTTCAGGCGGCCCTTGGGCGTGAAAAGATACTGTTCGGTGAGTGCGAAGCTGATGCCGTTGAGCACCGCGCCCTCGGTCTGGCCCTCGGCCAGCTTGGGGTTGATGGGCGTGCCGCAATCCACGGCGGCCACATAGCGCAGGGGCCGGATGGCGCCCGTCCAGGTGTCCACTTCGATCTCGACGAAATGGGCGGCGAAAGGCGGCGGCGATTTCTCGGTGACATGGGAGGCGGTGCCGATGATTTGGAATTGATCCCGCTCGTAGAGGGCATAGTGCGCCACCTGCGCCAGGGTTACGGACCGGTCCGGCGCCGCGCGGATCACCCCGCCCTCGAGGAGCAGGCCCTCCACCGGCGCCGCGAGCATGGCCGCGGCCACCCGCAGCACCTGGCCCCGCGCGTCCGCGGCCGCCTTCTTGACGGCCATGCCGCTGAGATAGGTCGTACTCGAAGCATAGGCGCCCACATCGAAGGGGGTCAGATCTGTATCCGAGGAATAGACCAGGATCTTGTCCACGGCCACCCCCAGGGTTTCGGCGGCGATCTGGGCCAGCACGGTATCGCTGCCCGTGCCCAGATCCGTGGCGCCCACGAGCAAATTGAACGAACCGTCATCGTTGATCTTGATGCTGGCCGCGCCCATATCTATGCGCGGGATACTCGATCCCTGCATCAGGGCGGCCATGCCCAACCCGCGCCGGAGGCGGCCGGTCTTCTCCGTGTGGGGCCGGCGGCGGTCCCAGCCGATGGCGGCGGCGCCCTGGCGCAGACAGGCCTCGAGCGCGCAACTGCCAATGGTCATGGGCACCCCCTCCTTCCCCTCGCCCAGGGCCGCGAACACCGGCGACGTCTCACCGGAGCGGATGTGGTTGCGCAGGCGGAACTCCAGGGGATCGAGGCCGACGCCCTCGGCCAATTGGTCCATGACCTGCTCGGTGCCGAAATAGGCCTGGGTGGCGCCAAACCCGCGATAGGCGCCCGCCACGGGCAGATTCGTGTAGACGATCTGGCCGGCGAAGTGCACGGTTTCGGCGCGGTACAGGGGCAGGACTTTGCTGCCGCAACACATGACCACGGGGATGCCATGGCCCCCATAGGCGCCCGTGTTCGCCGTGCAATCGAGGCCCAGCGCGGTGAGTGCGCCGGCGCGCGTCACGCCGGCCCGGACGCGCACGCGAATGGGATGACGGGTCCGGCCGCTGGTAAAGGTTTCCGCGCGGCTGAGCTCCCACAGGACCGGGCGGCGGGTCCGCAGGGCAAACAGCGCCACCAGATCTTCGAGCAGGACTTCCTGCTTGCTGCCGAAGCCGCCGCCGATGCGGGGTTTGATCACCCGGATTTGGCCCACGCTCAGGCCCAGGGCCTGGGCGACCAAGCGCCGGCAGTGGAAGGGCACCTGGGTGCTGGTGGTAATCTGAATGCGGTTGCGCCCATCAAGCGCCGCCCAGGCCACATAGGTTTCCATGGGCGCGTGCTGGACGTATTGGGTCTCGAAGGTTTGGTCCAGGCGCACGTCGGCCCGCGCGAGGCCGTCGGCAAAATCGCCGACGTCCTCCATGCCCACGCGCGCCACGATGTTTTCCTGGGGGCAGTAAGGCATGGGAATGGGCAGGTAGGCATCCGGCTCGTCGTGAATGACCGGCGCGCCGGGCGCCAGGGCGGCCTCGAGCGAGAGCACCGGTTCCAGCACTTCGTAGTCTACCCGGATCGCCGCCAGGGCCGCCTCGGCCTGGGCCGGCGTTTCGGCTGCCACCGCCGCCACGCGGTCGCCCACGAAACGGACCTTGCGATCGAATACAAATTGATCGTAAGGCGACGGCTCGGGAAAGCCCTCCCCGGCCGTGGTATAGGGATGCCGCGGCACATTGCCATGGTACAAGACGCACCGCACACCCGGCATCCGCTCCGCCGCGGCAATATCCACGCTGCGCAACCGCGCGTGGGCATGGGGACTCCAAAGCATCTTGACATGCAGGCAGCCCGCCGGCGCCAGATCGGCCGTATAAGACGGATAGCCGGTCGCCAGTTGCCAGGCGTCCACTTTGCGGACCGAATGATTGACGACCTGGAAGTCACGCTCCGCTTTCATGACGCGTCCTCCCCGCCCCCACCCCCGGCGGCAATCACCGCCTTGAGCGCCGTCCAGATTTTTTCGTACCCGGTACAGCGGCACAAATTGCCATCCATCTTCTCGCGGATTTCCTCGTCCTCGGGTTGCGGATTCTCATCGAGCAGCGCCTTGGCCGAAAGGACCATGCCGGGGATGCAGAACCCGCACTGCACCGCGCCGGCCTCGACCAGGGCCTGCTGAAACGGATGGGGGTGCTCCTGATCACCGACCCCCTCGATGGTCACGACCTCATGGCCATCCGCCAGGCAGGCCGGCAACAGGCAGGCATACACGGCCCGGCCGTCCAGCAGCACGGTACAGGCGCCGCAGACGCCCTCGCGACAGCCGAACTTGGCGCCCTTCAGCCCATGGCGCCGCAGCAGCTCGAGCAGCTTCTCGTCGGGATCCGCCGCGAACACCCGGGGTTCGCCGTTCAGCCGGATATGCAGGGTCAAGGGGTCGTTCATCACCAGTCCCTCCGCCGGGCAAAGGTCAAGGCGCGATCCAAAGCATCGCGGACGGCAATGGCGGCCGCATGGGCCGCATAGGCATCGCTCCAATCTTCGCGGCCCTTCCAGGCGACCTCGCGCACGCCCTCCGTGGCGGCCCGCGCAAACGTGTCCGGCGTGGCCGGCTGATCCGCCAGCAAGGCCTCAACCTGCTTCAGCCGCGCGGGAAACGGCAGGGCCGCGCCCGCGGCCACCCGCGCGTCCCGGATGCGGTCGCCCTCGAGGCGCAGGCGCGCGGCCACCGTCATCAGACTGAACCCGGAATGACAAATCACTTCCTTGCGATACCCAAACCCCATGTGCGCCTCGAGCACCGGCACGTCCACGGCCAACAGCAAGTCCCCGTTCGCCAGCCGCCGCGCCGGCTGACTGGCAAAATAATCATCCGCGGGCACGGCATAGCCGTCGTCGCCCAACAGCACCATGGTCGCCTCGAGCGCCAGCAACGCGACCGGCAGATCGCACCAGGGAAAAACCCGGCAGATATTGCCCCCCACCGTCGAGATATTGCGGATCTGATGGGTGGCGGTGCGGCGGCCGGTCTCGTGAAAGGCCCAGCGCTCGGCCCGGTAGTTCATGACGTCGGCCAACGGCGTGAGGGCTCCGATCCGGTAATGGCGCCCGCTGCATTCGACGCCGCGCAGCCCGATCCGGTCCAGGGGGATGGCCACCATCTCGGCGGGATCGGTCATGAAATGCAACCCGGTGCCGCCAGCGACATACAGGGCTTGCTCGCCCAGCTCCCGGGCCCAGTCCCGCGCCTGCTCCGGGGTCTCCGGTCGTCGCACTGCCTTGATTTTCATTGCCTCACCTCGTTCATTGACCGCCAAACCCTGTTTCCAGCCAGCGTGCCGGAAACATGGCAGAAAAGCGCTCGGGCGGCAAGCGTGATCGGTGATCAGTCGGGGCCTGAGATCGTGCGGCCTCCGCCGCACGATCTGATTTTTCGGGGGAGAGAGAACTCGATGCATTGGGGACCCAGAAGTGATCTCCGTCAATCTTTGTCGCGAGCTTTGTCGCGAGCTTTGTCGGTGCGGCAACTTCTTTCTCACAAAGCCACGTAAGAACACGGAGAGGAAAAGGGTGGGGAGATGTAACCGCAGAGAACGCAGGGATCGCAAAGAAGCGTTCCCCTTTTGGCGGTTATTCACCTCTGGTTTGAGGGTGTGTGGGTCTTCGGGACCCAGAAGTGGAGTCCCCCAATCTTTGTCGCGTACCTTGTCGGGAAGGAGAATGTCGAACATCAGAACGTCGAACATCGCATTTAGAATGAACGAATCACTGGCCACTGAACAGGCCCGCTGCACGAGGATTCTTCCCCTCTGTGTGTATCTGCATCATCTGCGGACCCCTCCCCCTTTTCGTGTCTTTCGTGTGTTTCGTTGTTGTTTCCTGTATTCCGACAAAGCTAACGACAAAGCTGGCGACGAAGTATGACCGTGACAGACCACTGCCCCCCCCTGCGCGAGGATCCCTCCCGAAACCTACACCTGTTCTCTAAAAACAAACGTCCAGCACGGCGCGCACCTTGCGTGCCAGTTCATCCCGCATGAAGGGCTTGGCAATGAACTGCACGTCGGCTTCGAGAATACCGCGGTGGGCGATCACATTGGCCGTATAGCCCGACATATAGAGACAACGCATGTCCGGGCGCGTCGCGTTGAGTTCCCGGGCCAGGTCGCGGCCGCTCAGACCCGGCAGCACGACATCCGTCAGCAGCAGATGGATCGGGCCAGGCTCGGCGGCGGCCACCAGCAGGGCCGCGGCGGAATCCGCGGCGGCCAGCACCTGGTAGCCCAGCCGTTCGAGGGAAGACTGGGTGGTCACCCGAATGGACCGCTCATCCTCGACCAGCAGAATGGTTTCACCTGCCCGCGCCCGCGGCAACTCCTCGGCGGATCCGGCCGCATCCTCGGGCGGCGCGTCCTCCGCGGAACGGGAAAAATACAGCCGGAAAGTCGTGCCCTGCCCCGGTTCGCTATAGACATTCACGAATCCATTGTTCTGCCGCACAATGCCGTACACCGTCGCCAGGCCCAACCCCGATCCGGCGCCGGATTCCTTGGTCGTGTAGAAGGGCTCGAAAATGCGGTCAATCTCTTCCGGCGCCATGCCGCGACCATCATCGCTGACCGCCAGCATGACGTATTCACCCGGATGGCAGTCCACCCGCCGCGCGCAATACGCCTCGGTAAAAACGACGTTGCGGGTTTCGATCGTGATTTTGCCGACCCCGCCAATGGCATCCCGCGCATTGGCGCACAGGTTGGCCAGCACCTGGTCCACCTGCGAGGGATCCAGGAAGACGGCATCAAGCGCCGCCCCCGGCATCCAAGCCAGGTCAATATCCTCGCCGATCAGACGCCGGAGCATCTTGAGCATGCTTTCCACCGCGGCGTTCAGGTTGAGCACGCGGGGGGCAATCGTCTGCTTGCGCGCGAAGGCCAGGAGCTGGCGCGTGAGGTCGGCGGAGCGCCGGGCATTGCGCATGACTTCCTCGAGCAGTTCGCGCACGGGGTGCTCCGGCGCCAGTTGTTCCTGGGCCAGCTCGATGTAGCCCATGATCCCCATGAGCAGATTGTTGAAATCATGGGCAACCCCGCCCGCCAACTGGCCAATGGATTCAAGCTTCTGAGCCTGGGCCAATTGCTCCGCCAGGTTCTGCCGCTGGTTCTCGGCCGCCGCCCGCGCCGCCTCGGTTTCCAGATTCCGCAACGCATAACCCAGGTCGCCGGCGACCTCTTCGAGCAAATCACGCTCTTCCCCCCGGGCCTCGATTTCCGCCTCCATGGCGACCATCATACAGCCGTAACACCGGTCCCCGCACGTCAGGCTCAAGCCCACGGAACTGACCGTGGTGCAATCGGCGGCCAACGGGCAATCGGCGCAGATTTCATTCCGTTCCGTAATCAACAGGCCGGCGGGCGCCGCGTGCAGGGACGCGCAACAGGCCGGCCGCTCGCCCCGCTCAAGCTGAGCCTGCAACGCGGAGGATTCGCCGGCCAGCCCGCTGGCCGCCCAGGCCGCGACCCCGTCCTGCTCGTCCGTCAGCACGATCAGGGCCGACGAGTAGCCGCGATGGGCCACCAGCAAACGACTGGCCTCGTGAATCAACTTCTGCCGATCGCGTTCCCGCACGATCAACTGGTTGATGTCGCGGATCGCGCGCAGGACCCGGTTCAGGTGTGCAATCCGGTCCTCGGACTGCTTGCGGGTGGTGATATCCTGAAACGCGCCCGTCACGCGGATGATGCGGCCGGCCGCATCCCGCTCGGCGACGCCGATGGTGCGCACCCACAGGCGCCGGCCCGCGCGGGTGATGAGAACGACCTCCTCATCATAGGGCGTACCTTCCTGCGCGCAGGCCGTGAAGACCTGGCGGACGCGCTCGCGGTGTTCCGGCGCATAGAAGGCAATACCTTCCTCGATGGTGGGTGAATAGCCCGGGGGCATGTCATGAATGGCCGCGACTTCGTCCGACCATATGACCCGCTCCTGCCCCAGGTCCACGCGCCAGCCACCCAGCCGGGCCAAGCGGTCGGCCAGCACCAGCAGGTGCTCACTCTCGCGCAAGGCAATCGTCTGCCGACCCACTTCACGCCGCAGGAGGCGGGTCCACACCAGGAAGGCCAGCAGCAGAACCAGCAGCGGAGTCAAAATCCAGGCGGCATAGCGCAACAGGCGCTCGCGCGACACACCGGGCGCGTACACCCCGAGCCACTTGCGCTGAATATCACGCAGCGTGCCGTTCTGCTCGAGCATGCGCAGGCCCTCGCCAATCTGCGCCAGCAGGGCCTGATTCCCCGCCCGCACGGCATAGCAATACTCGAGCGACAGGAAGGGGCGCCCGCCCAGCACCAGTTCGGGCCAGTCGTTCTGTTCAATCAGGAGCAGCGCCGTCACCCGAATCGTCACGGCGCAATCGGCCGCGCCCGTGGCCACGGCGCGCAGGGCGTCCGCCTGGGTTTCGAACAGCTCAATCCGGGCGTCCAGCCCGTGTTCGACGAGATACTCATGAATGATGTCGCCCCGTTGCACCGCCACGCGGCGTCCCGCCAGATCGGCCAGATCTATGGGCGGCGCCCCTGCGTCCCGGCGGACCACACTGACATAATGCGCCATCATGAAGGGCTGGGAGAAATCAAATCTGCGGTCCCGCGTCGCCGAGTAGAACACGCCCTGCAGGGCGTCAACCTCGCCCCGCTCAAGCGCCTGGACCTGCTCCGCCCAGGGCCCCAGCCGGATATCAACATCCAGGTCCAATTCCCGGGCGATGGCGCGGGTCAAATCAACGTTGAGCCCCGCCGGCCGACTATTGGCGTCCAGGAATTCGAACGGGGGGTAATGATGATCCCCGCCGACGATCAAGCGGCGATCCGAAGGCAGTTCGAGGGCGGCGAACCACTTGCTGTGGAGCGCGCGGCGGGTGCCGTCAGCGGTGATCAGGGCCAGGCCCTCGGTCAGCAGCGCCAGGGTGGCCGCATCACCCTCCTTGGCGGCAAAACAGAAGTCCTGCCGGAACTCGTGGACCGGCCGGGGGGTGACCCGCAGATCGGCC
>JAIPIQ010000075.1 GCA_021734645.1 Fidelibacterota bacterium
CGCATCTCGACCAACTGTTGGAGGCAAAAAGAAAATGAATGCGATCAAGAGACGTTTGTTGGTCCTGGCCATCGTCATGGCGGCCGCGACGTTTCCCACCTATCTGGTATTCCGGTTTGTGTACCAACCCCAGTTGGCGTTGCGCCGCGAACTCGAACGCGAGCAGCCCGCGCCGGACCAACTGGCCGCGCTCATCCGGCAGGCCCGGCGCGACCGCTTTGACCTGACGGACACGCTCGCGTTGATCAACTTGCTCGAACGGGAGGCCATGCGGGCCGAAGCCCTGGATATGTTCCGCCTGCTCAAGGACCGTTTTCCATCCGATCCGTCGGTTCGGCTGTGGTATGCGGATCGCCTGCATCGCTATCGGGAGTGGCTGGAGGCGGAGCGGCAGTACCTGGCGGTGATCGAGCTGTTGGACCGTTTCGAGCAGGAGTGGCGTCGGCGCAGTCCGCAGGGCTTGCGGGCCAGTGAGCGGGAATTGTACGTCGCCCGTCAGGTCGGTGAATTGCCCGGCGGCGTGTTGGAAAGCGGGGCAGACGAGGTGTACCGGCGCTTGGCGGAGAACGCCCTGCAAGCGGGTCTGGCGGCTGAAGAGCCCGCGCGCGCGCTGTGGCTCGAGAAATCCGGCGGGTTCTTCGAGGAGTGCCTTCGCCGCAATCCCCTGCATCATGAGGCGCGCGGGGTGTATGCCAGTCTTTTGCTCGAGGTGGGCCGGCCGGCCGAGGGCCTGGCCCAGTACCGGTTGCTGCTGGAGACGGAGCCGGATAACCTGGGCTGGCTGACGTCCGCGGCGCTGGCCGCCGCGGCCGACCGCCGCTTTGCGGTGGCCGAGCGTTTTCTGCGCGACGCCCTGCGGGTCGAGCCCTCGCCCGCATTGCGCCTCGAGCTGGCGCGGGTCATGTCCTGGGGCGGAAAGCATGAATCCGCCCTCACGGAAATCGGCGCGCTGGTCGAGGATTATCCCGCCGAGGAGTCCTACCGGCTGGAACGGTCCCAGTTCCTGCTGAATGCCGGCCGGCATCGGGAGTACCTGGATGAAACGGCCCGCCTGGCGGCGGCCAATCCCCTGCGCCTGGACCTGCGCCTGAACCGGATTCGCGCCATGACCGGGCTGGGGTTGTACAAGGAGGCCGTACAGGAGGCCGCGGCCGTCCTGGCCCTGGACCCCGCCCAGCGTGAGGCCGCCATCCTCAAAGCCGAAGCCCTCCTGTGGCAGGGCGATTACCGCGCCGCCCAGGTTGACCTCGCGCTGCTCGACCAGCAATATCCCGACGATGAACGCATCCGGCTGCGCCGCGCCCAGAGCCACTTATGGGACCGGCAGTTCGAGCCCGCCGTTGTGATTTTGCGCCCGCTGAACCCGGAGGCGCTGGCCGACCTCGAGTTGTCCCAGGCCTATGCCGAGGCCGTCGCCGGCCTCACGCCCCCCGATCCCCGCGATGTCGTCAATATCCGCATGATGCACCAGGCCGTCGCCCAGCGCACGGAGACGTCCTGGCCGACGCCCTTCCTGGCGGCCATGGGGCGCGCCTTGCGGGCCGTGGCGGAACCCGAGGCCGCCACCGATTTGCTGAATATGGCCCTGGCCCGCGCCCAGAACAATCTGGCCTTGCGATTGGAATTGGCGGACCTGTTGCAGGATATTGGACGACATAATGAGGCGGACGAGCAATATCGCATGATTGCCCAACCCGTTTTGGAAAGGCAGACCCCATGAAAACAAAAAAAATCGCAATGCAGGTAGTATCTTCGGACCGGCGGGCGGCGTGGACGCCGTGGGCCGGGCTCGTGTTGGTGGCCCTGGCCCTTGGGGCGCCCCCCCGGCTCGGTTACGCGCAGGAGTCGTCCGAAAGCGTGGTCCGCCCCGCGCTCCTGGCGGCTGCGCGCAACGCCTTGCGGCAGGAAGATCTGAACGGCGCCATTTTCTACTATGTGCGCTACACGCAGCAGTACCCGGATGATCTGTCCGTGCTCCAGGAATATGCCGGGGTCTTGACCCAGGCCGGCCGATTCGAGGAGGCCATGGCGGTCAGCGAGCGGATCCTGCGGGCCGAGCCCTCGAACCCGGAAGCCCTGAAGCTGCAGGCCATCGCCCTCGCCCGCCTCGGGCGCCCGCAGGAAGCCCTGCGCCTGATCGAAAACCTCCGCGCGCGGTTCCCCGATGACCTCGAGCTGCAGAAGATCGAGGCCGGCTTCCGCGCCCTGCAGGGCGACCGTGATTTCTCGCGGGATCTGTACCGGGATCTCCTGCGGGCCGGGTTCAACAGTGTCCGCGATTGGCAGGACTACCTGCAACTGCTGGCGACGGATGAGCAGTGGGATCTGCTGATCGAGACCTACGATCAATACCGGACGCGGCTGACGGAGAACGACGCCGTGCGCAGTCTGGTCCTGGCGGCGCGGCTGGCCCGCAACGAATGGTCGGCGGCGACGGCTCTCTATGAGCAATTGCAGGAACCCGACCGTCGGCGCGACGCCGCCATGCTGATGGCCGATCGCCTGGCGGCCGCTGGCCGGTTGGACGAGGCCGTGGAATTCCTCGAACCGGTGGTGGACGTGCCGAATCCCGATCCCAATCTGGTCGTGAAACTGGCGCTGGTGGAAGCCTACGGGCAGCGTTATGTCCGCGCCATGCAACGGCTGGATGCGATCCCGCGCGAATTGCGCAATGAGCGCGTTGCCATTGGCCGGGTCAAGGTGCTCTGGGCCGCCGGTCAACTGCAGGCGGCCTGGGAGGAACTGGACCGTTTGGCGCTGCCGCCCGAGCAAGTCGAGGCCACCCTGGCGCGGGCCGGTCTGCTCTATGATCTCGAGCGCGAGGGGGAAATGCTGCCGGTCCTCTTTACGCTCCTGCCTCAAATCCAGGAAACCCAATCCATGGAACGCCGTCTGGCCTGGACCCTGCTGACGCTGGCCCATGTGCGGGGCGGCAACTTTGCCGCCGCGCGGCAACTGGTGCGGACGTTTCAGGAGCGCGAGCCGGCGGATCTGGCCGCGCCAATCCTGGCCGTCGTGATTGAGCGCGCCGCCCGGCGAACCCATGCGTATGACGCCGCGGTCGCCCAGCTTGGGCTGCGGCTGCGGGACTATCAGCCCGGCGCGGAGTTGATCCGCCCGGCGTTGCTCGATGAGATTCCGCCGGCGGCCTGGCGGATCGCGCGGGCGGCGCGGCCCGGCAATGAGACCGTCCTGCTGGCGCTGGCCGAGGCCGAGCTGCGGGTGGGCCGGGTGGCCGTCGCCGCCGAATTGTTCGAGTCCGCGAGCTCGACGCATCCCGATTCGGCCCGCGCGGTACTGGGCGCGATGGAATGCGCCTGGCGCATGAACCGCGACCGCCGGGTGCGGGAATTGGCCGATTCCCTGCGGGATCGTCCGTTGCGTTTTCCGGAGCTGGTTCAGGCCGTCCGGTTGCTTTTGCAAGGTGGCCAAGAAGGGGTTGCCCAGGGTTTCCTCGAGCGCATACCGGAGGCCCGGCGCGATCATCCGGAAGCCGTGGCCGTGCGGGCGGCCTGGCTGGTGCGGGCTGACCGCGTGGACGAGGCTCGCCTCGCCCTGGCGGCCTTTGGTCCCGCCAATCCGGCACACGTCGGCGAAATGCTGCTGGCCTATCGGCGGGTTTCCGCACTTGCGCGGGATGCGTCCGATGTGCTCTATACGATCGCCGTGGGGCAGATTCGGACGTTGGCGGCCGCGGGGGCGGGGGGGCTGCCGGATGCCGCGCTGGTGGCCGCGGACCTCATGATGCAGTTCGGCGCCCATGACGAGGCCGTGCGGTTCTTGAGTCCCTATGAAACCCTGGCGGCCTTCGATTTGCGCCTGAATGATCGCCTGCTGATCGCTCACATCCAGGCGGCCAATTACAAGGCGGCCGAGGCGCGCATCCGCCGGTATCTCGAAAGGCGGCCGCGGGATGCCGGGCGGCGCGGCTTGCTGGCCCGCATCAGCTTCTGGCAATCACGGTACGGGCAGGCGCGCGAGCGGTACGAGGCGCTCCTGGCCGATTATCCCGAAGATGTCCTCTTCCCACAGGAGTGGGCCGCCAAGCACAACCGGGCCCTGAGCCGTCACCGGAAATCCGTCAGCCACTACGACAACTATGTCGCCCGACAGCCCGCCGACCGGGAAATGGCCGTCGAGCGCGCCGACTCCTGGTATCTGCGGTCCCTGCCGCGCTCGGCGGCCGACCAGTACGAAGAGGTGACCTGGGCGTATCCCGACAACCTGCCGGTCCGCGACGCGCACGCAACCGCCCGCCGCGAAACCCACGTGGGGGTTGGCGGCGCCTTCGGCCGCGACCGGCGGCAGGGCCGGGACGACAAGGTTGACGTGGATATGCGCCAGGCGGAGGCGTTTGTCCGCCTGCCGCGCGGCCCGGACGGCCTCAACCTCGAGGTAGGCGTAGGGCGGACCCGCTTCGACTTCCGGGATCCGGAGGCGGAATCCCTGGACGCCAATCACCTGTTCGCGCGCGGCCGTTGGCACTTTGCCACCGGTTGGGAGGCGGCGGGGCGGATCGAGGCCACCGACCATGATACGCTGGATTCCAGCCTGGGCGCGGAACTCGACCTGGGCTACCGGGGGTTGGATGGGTGGAAGGTCGCCGGCTTGATCGGGCAGGAGGAAATCCGCGACAACTATTTCACGCTCAACGCTGGGTTGATGCGGAGTTGGCTGGGCGCCTATGCCCAGTGGCAGCCCACCGAGCGCCTCGAGCTGTTCGGGCAGTACCGGCATCTGAACCTGGACGGCCCGCCGCCGGGTTCACCCCTGCCCAGCAACGAGGATATTCGCGAGTCCGATCAGACCTTCGAAGACAACCGCGCGCATGAAGTGATTGCCGAAGGGATTGCCCATATCTTCTTCTTCCCCCATAGTCTCCGGGTGTGGGTCAATGTCTATGGCTACCGAACCGAAAACGACAACGAAATGTACTGGACGCCGGAAGATCCCTTTTGGGTGGGGCAGGGCGGATTGCACTGGCGTCATCACCTGGGCCGCCGCCACTTTGTCGGCTCACCGTATCTGTTCTATGGCGCGTATGCCGCTATGGCGCGCGATAGTGAAGGAGAGAATGCGCCGATGCTTAAGGGAGAACTCGGGTTGCGCACCCGGTTTGGCCTGACGGCCGGCGCGGAGGTCCTGCGGATATGGGGAGACGATTATGAGGAGCGCGCCGCCCGGATATTCGCGGGCTATCAGTTCTAGATCCTGCAGCATCCGGCTGCGTCCGGTTGGCCTGCTCGCCATGCTGCTGTGGGGGGCCAGTCCGGTCGCAGCGGGACCGGCAAGCGAAATGCACTTTGCGTTGCAGGCGGCGTCCCCGGCGGGTTGGCGCGAGGCGCCGGTCGTTTTCTGGAACAATGGCTGGGTGACCCCTGAGGCGGCAGGGGATGAAGGCCGCGTGCGCTACAATGGGGGCTGCCGGATCAATCGCTATCGCTGGACGCGCATCGGCTTCGGCTTCACGCCTGCCGCGGATGGCGGGGTGACCGTGCGCTTGCGGGCGCCCGCTACGCCGGGTCAGCCGCCGGTCGCTCTGCGCCGGCTCGAGGCCGCGGGCACGCGGGTGGAGAACCCGCACTTTGATGAGCGCGAGCCGGGGGGGCTGTCGGGGTGGACCTGGCTGGGCGAGCCGGGGGCAGTGCGGCCGGCGGGCTTGGGCGCGTCCGCGTCCGGAGAGATCGAGGTCCAACTCGTTTCCGGCGCCGGGTTGGAGCAGCGGATTCCCGTTACCGCGGGGGTCCCCGTGCGCATATCCCTGTTCGCGCGGGCCTTGACCCCGCCGGGCTATGAGGAGATGGTCCGCCTGCCGGCCCAGGGCACCGCGGCCCACGACGCCCTCCGCCATTTCCGGCGCGGCATCAACCTGGGCAATTATCTGGAAGCGCCGCCCGGAGAGGATTGGGGCGCCCAGTACACCGCCGCGGACTTCGATGCGATCCGGCAGGAAGGCTTTGATCATGTGCGCATTCCCTGCGCGTGGCATCATCACCTCGGTCCGGCCCCCGATTTCCAGGTGCGTGCGGCGTTTTACGAGCAAGTTGACGGGCTGGTGGAGGCCGCTCACGAACGCGGGCTGGCGGTGATCCTCAACTGGCATCACTTCGATGCCTTTACCGATGCGCCGGATGAACACCTCGAGGTATTCGAAACCGTGTGGGTGGCCATTGCCGCGCGGTATGCCGCCCGCCCGGGCCGGATCGCCTTCGAACTGCTGAACGAACCGCGCGCCGCGGCCACCACCGAGGTGATGAATCGGGTTTATGCCCGTGTGCTGCCCGCCATCCGCGCGGTGGCGCCGCACCATCCCATCCTGGTGGGCCCCGGCCGATGGAACCGCATCGCCGAACTGCCCGCCTTGCGCTTGCCGACCGATGACGATAACCTGATTGTGACCGTGCATGATTACGAGCCATTTCTTTTCACCCACCAGGGCGCGGAGTGGACCGGACCCGCCACCGCCACCGTGGGCCTGTCGTTTCCGGGTCCGCCCGCCCGCCCGGTTGCGCCGGATCCGGCGGCGCTGGCGCAGGCGGATTGGGTGGCCGCCTGGTTCCGGGCGTACCAGATCCTCGAGGAACCCTGCAACCCCTGCGGCGCGGCGGCCCTGAGCGAAAACCTGCGCCTGGCGGCGGCTTGGGCGGCCTATTATGGCCGCCCCGTTCATGTGGGTGAATGGGGATGCATCGCTTCGGCCGATCCGGTGTCCCGCGCCGCATACCTCCGGCACAAACGGCTGGCCCTGGACGAGATCGGCCTGCCCTGGGCACTGTGGGATTGGAGCGCGCGCTTTGCCTACTGGGACCGGGAAACGGCACGCCCGCATGACGGCCTGCGCGCCGCCCTTGGCCTGGAAGGGGCCGCGCCATGAAGCCCGCGCCCACCAACCCGCCGCCAGGTCCGGACCATGCTGAGATCCTGTTTCGCGCCGTCGAGCAGAGTCCGAGCGCCGTACTGATCACAGACGCGGCCGGCACCGTGGAATATGTCAATGAACAGTTCTGCCGCATGACCGGCTATCCCCGCGCCGAGGCGCTCGGACGCAAGATCTCGCTCCTGAAATCCGGCGAGATGCCGGCCTCTTTTTATGCCGAAATCTGGCGGGCGTTGCAGGCCGGCCAGGACTGGAGCGGGGTGTTTCACAATCGCCGCAAATCGGGGGAAACCTACTGGGAGTATGCCACCATTTCGCCGGTCCGGGATGCCGGGGGGCGCCTGCGGCACTATCTGAAGATTGCCGAAGACATCACCGAGCGCAAACGGCTCGAGCAGGAGCTGGTGACCTCGTACGCCAAGGTGCGGGCCCAGGCGGAAGCCCTGCGCGCCAGTCAGCGGAAGCTGCGGCATGTGGCCGGTCGGGACGCCCTGACCGGACTCCTGAACCGTCGCGGGTTTGCCGCGGCGTTCCGCCAGACCGCAACCCTGGCGGAACGGCAGGCGGGCGTCATGGGGCTGCTGGTTATTGACCTGGATAATTTCAAATTCATCAACGACCGCTATGGTCATGTGGCCGGGGACTACGCGCTCAAGGCCTGCGCCCGCCTGTTTCTCAAGGAACTGCGCCAGTCCGATATCGTTTGCCGCTACGGCGGCGATGAGTTTCTGGTGGCCCTGCCCCTCAGCCCAATGGCGGAAACGAGCCGTGCCGCCGAGCGGCTGTTGAACGCGGTGCGCCGCCGTCGCTTCCGTTTCGAGCAGATTCGCCTGCCGTTGACCATTTCCATTGGCGCGGCCTGTAGTGCTCCCGGGGCGCCCCTGGCCCTCGAACCCCTGCTGCGCGAGGCCGATCACGCCCTCTACCGCGCCAAACAGTCCGGCCGCAATCGCGTCAGTCTGTCGAGCGGCGAGTCCACTGGAATGCCTCAGCCGGCCGTACCGCTCGAGTCCTGCGGGACGGTGGCCCTTGAAGCCCTGGTGGCCATGCTCGATGCCCGCGAGAAGGCCACCGGCGAGCACAGTCAACGCGTGGCGCGCCTGGCCGGCGTGCTGGCCCGGGCCATGGGCCTGCCCGCCGAGCAGGTCGCCATGATCTGCCAGGGGGCCCTGCTGCATGATATCGGCAAAATCGCCGTTCCCGATGCCGTCCTGCTCAAGCCCGAACCCCTAACGGATATCGAACGGGCCATCATGGCCCAGCATCCCGATATCGGCTTTCAGATTCTACGCTCGACCCCGGAACTGGCCCCCGCCGCCGAAATCGTGCTCTCCCATCAGGAACGCTTCGACGGCTCCGGCTATCCCCGCGGACTCCAGGGCCCGGAAATCTGCCTCGGCGCCCGCATCTTCGCCGTCGTGGATGCCTACGACGCCATCCGCGCCGGCCGCCCCTATGCCCCCAGCCGCCCCGCCGCCGCCGCCCTGCGGGAAATCCAGTCCTGCGCCGGGACCCAGTTCGATCCCGAGGTCGCCGCCGCTCTCGCCCGCTGCCAAGCCGAGATGGAAACCGTCGGCCAGTACCCCCCAGGCTCCAAATCCCAGCCCGCCACGCCGTTACAGCTCCTGTAAGGCGCTTGCAAAACCCCGGGCGCGCTGGAGTGTGGGAGATTGTCCCTCTACTTTGTCGCCAGCCTTGTCGCCAGCTTTGACGGTCCCGCGGGTTGGTTATGCGTAAGCGGCTAAGCATTGCGCGGTTGATTGGCCGCCGCTCCGCGGGGGATTGGCGATCGAGAGAGTGCGATTAGGATGGGGGAGTCCAGCGCACCGCCCGGCGTCATGAAGTCAGCACGTCACGGAGTCACAAGAAGGACACAACGTCTGTGTTAGCATGGGAGAACGTCGAACATCGGAACATCGAACGTCCAATTCAGAATGAAAGACAGGCCGGTGCGCCCCGGGGCAAGGTACGGCTGAGCGTGTGGGGCCAGTGCAGAGGCACGGGAATTTTATAAACAACGAAACACACGAAAATCACGAAAAGAATTCAGAATCTTCCTTCAGCAGGACTCCGTCCGGATCAAGACCGGACTATCTTTCGTGCACCTGGGGACAGGGAAGCTGCGCTTCCTCAGCTTTGTCGCGCACCTTGTCGCGCACCTTGTCGGTCTGGCATGATTCTCTCACGGAGGCACGGAGGCACGGAGAACGTCGAACATCGGAACGTCGAACGTCCAATTCAGAATGAAAGCCAAGGTCACTGCTTACTGGTCACTGATCACTTTTCACCTTGACGGCGGGCGGGGCAATGGGCAGGCTGAACGCGCAAACAGGAGATCTTGCCGCGTGTTGAACGCATAGCAACAGGAGTACGTCATGCAGACTATCCAACGTCATTCCGTCCGTCGTCTTTCCCCGCCCGTGTCCCGCGGGTATTTCTACCACCTGGCCGACCAGAATCCCACCGCCCGCGAGCGCCTCGGCCGCCTGCTGAACCGCAGCCGCTCAGCCCTGCTCCACTTCGCACAGGCCCTCCCGGCCACCCTGGCCGAACACCTCCGCGCCCGCCAGGCCCTCCTCACGCACCTGGCCACCCACGTCACCGCCGCCCTCCGCAGCCTCTATCAGCGAGCCTTCACCTCAAACTCACAGCAGAGTCCCTATTGCTTAGTTGATGACTTAGTTTCGTTCCTTAGTCATTCTGCACTTTCTCGATTTGTTCTTCGACTTACATTCATGCTCGGCATAATTAACAGCCCTTTTGTTAGCACAACTTTATTAGTTCCTGCCAGGGTATTAGCTGCTGCTCTTGGTGCGGTTATGGCCTATGGTGCTATAGCTCCAAAGAGTGCTGATGCAGATTTGATTTCTATTCAGAATGTTTCCGGACAACCAGCAGTTGTTAGCGGGTCTGAGATGTTCGCCAAAAATCAACCCGAAGGATTATTGTATCACGATTCTGGGGATCAAAGATGGTCTACATATCTTCAGCAAGAAAACCCTCCCGGAATGGGCGTAAACGAAGATTGGTTAAGAATTTATTCTAAACAGTTCAGTCAATATGTTGGGGATGGTTGGGAATATAGGGTAGACAATCGACCTTTCTCAGGTTCAGATGCAAATCAACCTTTTCCCTTAGTTGGAGACATTCAAGGCGGAGCTATTGCTGGAAGTTCCTTAGATGGAAGCTATATTAGATTTGAAATGCAAGAGGGACCAGACATTGATCAAGGAAGACAATATTATAGCTGGACAATGAATTTATTGCAGGGAGTTACTTTCCAAGATGGAACAACAACAAAGTCTGGAGTTTGGGACACAGCTTCTGGTTCAATTCATAATTTACCTGCTTTGGTTGGACCTTCGGGTGACATTGATGGTCAATATTTCACAATAGATGTGACTCCTGCTATCCCAGAACCTTCCACTACAGGATTAATCTTAACTGGACTTACAGCTGCGGCTGCATATCGGCGGAGAAGCCGCCGATCCCGGGTTTCTGGGGCGTGATCTCACGCGGGGGAAACAGATGTGTTTGCGGGGAAACTTACGAATTTCGCGGTATTGTGCAGTGTCAGCCGGGTTTCCGTTGGTGATCCGGCGCTAAGTTTCCTGGGGATGACTTACGCTTAATCAGAACAGGCGTGAGACCAGCTTGGCTATTATGACGATGATAGCGGTAAAGAAGGCCAGCGTCAGAAGCAGCGCACCACCACATCCCAGGAAGAATTTCCAGAAGCCAAACTTCCAGCAGCCTACGTACTTTATCTTGCTGCCGGTAATATCCATTTTTATGCGGCCATTGAACTTATTGTTCTTGTCGTCCTCTACATTGATCTCGAACCATCCATTTTTCGAGTGCTCCTTCGATCCATTTTCGTCATCGAACTCTTGTTCTTGATTGTCGTTGGCCATCTCTATTCTCCTTTGTCGGCCGTTTTCCGATAGACACCGCGTTGCGGGCGTTCGATGGTGCCATCCTTGACCAGTTTGTTGAGCGCGACGCCGAGGCTACCGGTCTTGAATCCGGCGGCGATGATGCGGTCCTGAATTTCTTTGATGGTCGCGGATTCCTGTTGGGTAAGTATTTCCAGAATAGTTTCATTCAGGCTATTGGTTGGTCTTGCTCCAGTCGGTGCACTTACTGTGGTGACAGAGCAGGTTCCTGGCAGAAACTTGTTGATCTGCTTGGCGATGGCACGCTTTTCCTTGTTGATCTGTTTCAAAAGGGTATCGGCCTGCTTGCGAAAGCGTTTCTCTTCGGCCAGCGCCTGTTCGCGCTGCTGCTCGAGTGCCTTGATAGCCTCAAGCTGTTCACTGATCTTCTGCATGTCCATTTTCGACTCCTTTCATTCCACAACTTATCATGAATCCTGATTCAGAACTTAGCGCAACATAGTTGGTTTGTTTGTGGGTGTCAAGCGGGTATATGAACTTTTGGCGGGGTATGGGGGGCGGCTGGGCGGGCTGAGGGGGTGCGGCGTGAAACGATAGAGGCGCTGTTCGTCAAAGTAGCCGCAGACGAATTCTGTCAGGGGCAGGCCGGTGCGCTGGCTGAGGCCGAGGGCGTAGAGGGTCAGTTGGGTGACGACCTTATCGGGCTTTTCCTTGTGGGCGTTGGGCTTGTAGTCCAAGACGTGAATTTTGCCGAAGCTCCACTGGAGGATGTCAATGTGTCCGGTGATCGTGCCCAGGGGACCGGCATAAAGGTAGACGGGCGTCTCGATGGCGATGGTGTTGCGATCGCAGCAGAGCAGGAATTCTTCGACGACCGGGTGGCGCTGACGGCTGCCGACCGCCAGGGGCAAGGCGCGGGCGGCAAGACTGCTCACGGGGTTGCGCGAGAATTCGCGGAGGCCGGGGTTCCGCGCCAGCACAAGCTGGGAACAGCGGGCAACCGTGTCGTCGGTGCCGCCAGCGGCGGGCCGGTTGAAGAGGGCCTGGTCCAGGTGGCGCGGAATTCGTTCGAGATACGCGCGCAGGGGGATATGGGGGCAGGTGGCCAGTTTGGGCCAGTGAATCTTGAAGTTGTAGTTGAGTCCGCCGTGGGTGAAGAGGTGCGCGCGGACGATCTGCCGGTGGGCGCGATTGAGGTAGCGGGCCTGAAGGTAGGGCGGATCGAAGAGCGCCAGCCATTTGGAGAGCGTACTCTTGACGACTTCGACCCGGTGCCGACGCCGCAGAGCCAGCAGGATCTCCGGAAAGGTCTGGCCCTGGCAAGCCAGGCAGAGCGCTTCGAGAATTGCCGCGGGCGGTGTGCGCAGCCGACCGGCCCCGGCCGGGGAAAACCGGCGGCCACCCCCGTTGCAGCGGTAGAGCTGACTGGCGCCGTTCTTGCGGTGGCGCCAGCCGGCCCGGACCACGGACGGCGCGCGGCAGCGGGGACAGAGCAACGGTTCTTCGGGGTTTGCAGGCAGGGTCGGCTGGCTCAGCATGGTTGCGCCTCCTGGTTGGTGGGTTCGTTGTCCAGGGATTCGGCCGCGCCGCGGGCCGCCTGGCGGCGCTGCCAACGAATGACGAAGGCGATGAGGGCGGCATAGTACAGG
>JAIPIQ010000076.1 GCA_021734645.1 Fidelibacterota bacterium
TGGGAGGGCGGCGGCTGGTGGTCGTGGGGGTCGGCCGCATTGGCTCGGAGATCATGCGCCTTGGCCAGGCCGTGGGACTTGATGTTCTGGGTGTGGATTTGGTTCCGCAACCCGATGTGTTTCCCTATGCCGCCTTTTCCGAGGCCCTGCCCACCGCCGATATCCTGGTGTGCGCGATGAACCTGACCGCCGATAACCACGGCTATTTCAACGCGCATGCGCTGGCCGCCGCCAAGCGGGGCCTGATTTTCGTCAATGTGGCCCGCGGTGAATTGGCGGTCGAAGCGGATCTGTTGCGCTTGCTTGAAGCCGGTCGCCTGGGGGGCGTCGGCCTGGATGTCTACGGCGCCGAACCAGATCTGGCTGTGGCCCTGCGCCAGGGCCGGACCAGCACCCGTTGTGCCCTCTTTCACGAGTTGGCCGCCCGCCCGGATGTCATCATGACACCGCACAATGCCTTCAATACCGCGGAGGCCGTCGCCCGCAAGGCGGAGCAGAGCATCATGCAGTTGGTGACTCTTGCGTCCCAGGGAACTTTCCGCTGGCCGGTGCCAATCTCATGAAACGCCGGGGGATAACTGCCCGGATCGTGTATCTGGGCCTGCTCATCATCGGCGGGCTGGCGTCGGCCCGGGGCGAAACGCCCGCGAAGTCATCCTACTTGCCGGGGCGCCCGCGGGCGTCCTTCGAGACGCTGTACGAGCATGAAAGCGAGCTGGATGCGGGCGCCGATCCGGCTGCGCCCGCGCGGGTGCGGGTGACCGAAACCCAAGCGCGGGTGGGCGCGCCGCCGCTCGCCCTGCCCTATGGCCGGCTGTTTCTGGGATTGAATGCGCAGGCCTGGCGATTTCAGACCGAGAATACCGGCCTCGATGACCTGCGGGTTTACGCCCTGGGCCTGCCCGTTTCCTGGGCGGCTGCCTGGGATGAAGACTGGTCCGTGCGCGTCATTGCCAGTCCGACGCTCTATACCGATGGTCGGGCCATGGATCACGATGCCTTCCGGATCGGGCTGCTCGCCCTGGCACAGTATGTCTGGCAACCGGGATTGAACCTGTTCGGCGGGCTGGTCTATTCCCGCAGCTTCGGCTCCGACCGCGTATTCCCCGCCCTGGGCGCCAGTTGGCGGCCCAATGGACAGTGGGACATCTCCCTGTCCTATCCGCGGCCCGGCGTGACCTTTGCGCCCAACCGCCGCCTGCGCCTCGGCCTCGAAGCCAGTCCCAGCGGCAGCCAGTGGCGCATCCGGGAGGCCTGGGGCGCGGCCGATTCCGGAACCGAAGGCAATCACGACCTCGAACTGAAAGGGTATCGCTTGGGCGCCTTCGCGGAACACGATCTGACCCGCCGCTGGGCCCTGCGCGTCGGCGGCGGCGCCGTCGTGGATCGTCGCTATGAAGTGCGGGCCGATACCAACCAAACACTCTTCCGCTCCCGGGGCGAAAACTCCTGGTATGCGTCAATCGCGCTGGTGTGGCGCTGAGTTGGACAGGAATCAGTGATCAGTAATCAGTGAACAGTGACCAGTGAACAGTGACCAGTGAACAGAAGAACGTCGAACATCGAACATCGAACATCGAATGCAGAATGAAAGATATGCCACATGCGAGCCACGCGGGGGAATCCATCTCTCCATCTTCGTCGCTAGCCTTGTCGCTAGCTTTGTCGAAATCCGTCATCATAATCAGGGAGAAACCCGATGAAGGCCCGAAACAGAGCGGGAGAGTTCATCTCTCCATCTTCGTCGCAAGCCTTGTCGCTAGCTTCGTCGAATTCCTTCATCATGACCAGTGAGTACCTGAATGCCGAAATGTAAAGCGATTACCATAAATCTGACGAGCCGGTGTAGCGACAAAGTGTGCGACAAAGCTTGGGGCGGAGGCCGCTTTATGCAATTCTCCAGATGTATTTTTTCCGCGATACATTGCGGCGCTCATTTCATTACAAATATCTCACTCGCGTAATGATTTTCAATCACGAAAAGTTAGTGGTTTATAGTCGTTCGGTGGCTCTGAATGCGAAGGTCGCCGGATGGCTCAGTCTCTGGGATGCTCGGCATGCTGTGTGTGGGCAATTTCATCGAGCGGCGCAGAGTATCTCTGAGAATATCGCTGTATCCAGCGCATCGCAGGCGCGCATGAAGTCTCGGTATTTGGATTACGCGCTCGGCAGTACATTGGAATGCGCGGCCTGCTTGGATTTGGCCAGTATCAAGGATCTGCTTGATCAGGGGGTCGTGCGGCAGGAAAAAGGTGAATTGGCTCAAATATTCCGCATGCTTTTTGGGTTGCACCGTGCCTGGTCGCCTGAAAGACTTCTGGTCAAGGAGCCCGATATGGATTACAAATATGGAGAATCACCTTTGTTTGCTCATGAACAGCTCGATATTTACCAAGCGGCACTCGATACGGCAAGACTGATGGCGTCATCAGAGGCAATCGATGCCCTGCCCCCGACGCACTTTCGTCCACTGGATGAGCTGGTGACCAGTGTGCTGCTCAATATTGCCGAAGGTAACGGTCGGTTTTCCAAGGCCGAACAGCGGCGTTTTCTTGGCACGACGCATGTGTGTGCCATAAAACTCGCAGCCAAGCTTGACCTGACGCATGCTTGCGGCAGCCTGATCGCAGATGATATTGCGGGCATCAAGCACTGCCTGCAAAGAGTGACTGCCATGTGCATTGCACTGATACGGGAGTAACCCGATGAAGGCCCGAAACAGAGCGGGAGAGTTAATCTCTCCATCTTCGTCGCAAGCCTTGTCGCTAGCTTTGTCGAAATCCTTCAACCAAATCAGGGAGTATATCAATGCCGATATGTAATGCGGGTAGCATAAATCTGTCGAGCCGGTGTGGCGACAAAGCTCACGACAAAGCTCGCGACGAAGCTTGGGGCGCATGCCGCCTTGTCGAAATCCGTCATCATAATAAGGGAGAAACCCGATGAAGGCCCGAAACAGAGCGGGAGAGTTCATCTCTCCATCTTCGTCGCTAGCCTTGTCGCTAGCTTCGTCGAAATCCTTCAACCAAATCAGGGAGTATATCAATGCCGAAATGTAATGCGGGCACCATGAATCTGTCGGACCGGTGTGGCGACAAAGTGTGCGACAAAGCTCGCGACAAAGCTCGCGACAAAGCTTGCGACGAAGCTTGGGGTATGTATCGCCTGATTCCATTCGATGTGCGACACGGCAACTGCGGCGGATCCCTTGTCCAGTTCCAGCCGGGATCCGAAAACAAAAACACCCTGCCGTTTGCGATCGGCAAGGTGCTCGTCATGTCGGGTATCCGACCCGAAGATGTGCGCGGCAATCACGCCCACTTCCATACGGAAGAAATTGTCGTGGTCCTACAAGGCGGCTGCTCCTTTGATCTCGATGACGGGCGCGGGCGCCACGAGACCGTGCGCCTCGAGGCCGGCCTGGCCGAGGATCAGTGCCCCGCCCTGCTCCTGTACCCCCACATCTGGCGCGTCTTCCATCACTTCCAACCCAATACGATCCTGCTCGTCATCGCCAGTATCCCCTATGACGAAGCCGACTATATCCGCGACCGCAATGCCTTCGAGCAACTCGCCGACTCCTGGCAGGGTCACCCGAGGGACCCTGCGGATTAGGGTGAGTTCGTTCCCGTACTCTTACACCTACTCCGACACTCGAATCTCTGCTGGGTTTGAAGATAGGGGTGTACGAGTGAGTGTACGAGTAGGTGGTTTCGTTGGCTTGCGCGGGCATTTCCCCGTACTCTTACACGTACTCCTACACTCGAATCTTTGCTGGGTCTAAGATAGGGGTGTACGAGTGAGTGTACGAGTAGGTGGTTTCGTTGGCTTGCGCGGGCATTTCCCCGTACTCTTACACCTACTCCTACACTCGAATCTTTGGTGGGTTTGAAGATAGGGGTGTACGAGTGAGTGTACGAGTAGGGGGCAGCGAGGATGATTCATTTCCTCTGTTTGTCCTGCAGTCTACACTCCCACGCAACGAGCATGCGCACAATCGCGGAGAGACAGCCCTTTCCCTCTGCGGTATCCTGCGTGCGCTTGGGCTGCCGTATAGCGAGAACATCGAGGGTTGCCGCCGCCTGCAGCGCAGCGGTTCGTGCGTGGCCAATGAAACGACAACGATCCTTTATGGAGAACTTGCCGTTGCCCTCAGCAATATTCAGAGCCACACCTGTTGATGTCTTGTCCAGTGACGTTATCGTTGAACGGGGCACGTCACGGTCACTCCGCAGCCGACTACACCAGGTCACGAACTCCAAGGCTTTGCGGTAGACATCAAGTTTCTCATGATCAAACCACAGCCGATTACCTTGGAAGCGGTCGGCTACGTATGCCGCGCCTTCCTCGCGGACGTCGCGGTCGGTCGACTTTCGGAAGCCTATCAGCATGGAGACAATAGTTGAGAGATGGCTCTTCCCGTCATGAACTGTGGATGCCCGCAAGCTATCGAGGAGGCACAGGACGTCGAGACAAGCCGCGCATTCCAGCGCAGATCCGTATGCAATATCAATAAACTGGCGGCGATCGTTCGTCGCGCGCTTCCCGCTGGCTTGTGCAATGTTCACCGGCACGCTGGCGGAAGCTCTGGCGAGGTGATCACATGCCGACACCTTGCTTGTGATGCCCGACACTACATCTTCCAACCACGCCACAAAACCGATTGACGCCTGGTACACCCTCAGGTCTTCATGGTCAAAATGTGATATCATCATCGCTGTCCGTACTCTTACACGTACTCCTACACTCGAATCTCTGCTGGGTCTAAGATAGGGGTGTACGAGTGAGTGCACGAGTTGGTGGTTTCGTTGGCTTGCGCGGGTATTTCCCCGTACTCTTACACGTACTCCTACACTCGAATCTTTCCTGGGTCCGAAGATGAGCGAATCTCCCCCTGCTCACGCCCGCTCGCCAGACTCATTCACGGAATACAGGTAGCGGGCCGGGTTGCCTAGGCCCCATTTACGTTCTCGCCTCCTGGATTTCGTCTGGCCGTATATCGCGCACAATGCGAGCCGGGATGCCCATGACAACCTTCCTGTCGGGCACGTCTTTTGTGACCACAGCACCAGCGCCAACGATGGCGTTCCTTCCTATTGTGATGTTCGGAAGCAAGTTGGCGCCGGCGCCTACTGAGGCAAACTGTCGTATTCTGGGGCCAACAATCTTGTCATGCCAGCCACCCCGCCCGATTTGATTGTCGTTGGTTGTACAGACAAGCGCGCTAATGAATACGTCGTCTTCAATCACCATGTTTCCGGTTAGGTGCGTGTTGTCCATAACCTTGACTCGATTACCAATTCTCGTGTTGTAATTCACGCTGACATTCCGACTGATTATACAGTCATTCCGAGTCTCGCATTGCTCCCTGAATGAGCACCCGTCACCGAGTAAGACGCGCTGCCCAATTGTTGTCCCGCGATATAATGTGACGTGAGCACACAGAACTGATCCGTCGCCGATACGGAGAGGTGGTAGGTCGGATTGTACGCCACGGGCGCTTGTGCCGGTGCTAGAAGGAGGCTTGCCAAGGACGCACCCATCGAATATTTCAACTTGATTTCCTATGATTGTATCTGGATAGATAACGACAAAGTCGTGAATGATCACGCCCTCTCCCAATTGAACGTTCTCATGGATCACGGATGTTGTGCTGATCATCTTCATGCAATTCCGTCCTTCCTGTAATCGAAAATTCCTTGACCAGTCTTCCTGCCCAGGTGCGATCGGTCAATAAGCTCCTTTAGAATACTGGCGGGCTTGTAAGCGAAGTCTCCAGTTGCCTCGAAAATGGACACTAGAATGTTATACAAGACGTCTAGGCCTATCAGGTCGGCTAGTGCGAGAGGTCCAATTCTATGCCCCAAACCATGAACGATTGCCAGGTCTATGTCGTGGGCTGACGCCGCCTGAGATTCGAGAAGGCGAAGAGCGCAGTTGATTTGGATTGCCAGCAATTTATTGACAATGAAGCCAGGTGTGTCGCCTACAGTAACCGATGTCTTGTCTAAGCGTGCAGCCACGGATTTCAGCATCTCGACTGTACTGTGTGACGTCAGCGATCCCGCTACTATTTCGACTAGTGTCATCTTGAGTGCTGGATTGAAGAAATGAAAGCCAGCAAATTCAGCAGGAGCCGTTAAGCCGCGCTGCAAGGCGTTAACTGATATGCTAGAAGTGTTTGTGGCAAGCAAGCCTCTGTTGCTGATCAATTCATCGAATTGGGCTAATAGCTTGCTCTTAATGCTGAAATCCTCGGCAACTGATTCGATAATCAGATCAGCAGACCCCGCATCTTCATGGCTTGACGTTACAGCAATCTCACGTTCTAAACGCGTGGCCGCGTCTTCGGATAGTATTCCACGTTTTGCGTATGCTTCCAGGCGTAGGTGAAGTCGTGAACGGGCTATGCCTGCGGAATGTCTATGCCATACTGTTACGACATATTTGTGCAGAGCAAAGAGAAGGGCTAGATCTATGCCCATGGTCCCGGATCCAAGTATGCTGACGCGAGTGATACACATATTCAGCACCGAAAGATTGCGCAGCCCCAAGATAACCCCCCCCCGAAGCCGACGAACGCCACTATGTCGCCTTCTTTGACTTTTCCTGCTAACCGCGCAAAGGAAAGAGCAATCGGTATGGATGCGCCGGATGTATTGGCGGTGTGCTCGATTGTCGGGTAAGTCTTTTCCATGGGCAGGCCCAGCGCCTGCATGCTACGTCGGATGATGTTGATGTTGGCTTGATGTGGAACCACGAGGTCAATATCGAGCACCTGAATATTGGCGTCTTTGGCTGCTTCGCGCACGGCGGCTGGCATGGCCTCAATAGCGAAGTCCCAAACTTTTCGACCGTCCATTTGGAACGCGTGCAAGCCGTCCTCGAGACTGCTCTTGCTGGCGGGAATGCGTGATCCGCCTGCGGGGAACTTAATTATATCCCAACCCAGCCCGTCATTCATCAAATAGTGTCCCAAATATCCAGGTTTCGTGGATTGTGAAAGCAACACGGCGCCAGCGCCGTCACCAAAAAAAACGCAAGTTGTTCGATCCTTCCAGTTGAGTATTCGAGAGTAGGTCTCCGCGCCAACGACCAACACGTTCTTATAGTGGGGAAAGGCCCGCATCATTCCGGTAGCAGTGACCAACGCATAAACGAACCCGGCGCAGACCGCTCCAATATCAAAAGCAGCCGCGTGGGTCGCCCCAAGCTTTCCTTGCAGAATTGAGGCGGTTGACGGTTGGATCATATCGGGAGAAGAAGTTGCGAGAATGATGAGGTCAACATCTTCTGCATGAATGTTTGCATCTTTAATGGCATTCAGTGATGCGTACAGGGCCAGGTCGGAAGTTGCTTCAGATGGGTCCGCTATGTGCCGTTGCCGAATTCCAGTCTTCGTGAATATCCATTCGTCCGTGGTGTTGATGCTCTTCTCCAAGTCATGGTTCGTCCAGACTTGATTCGGCAGATAATGGCCAACACCTATGATTTGAACATCATTCATAAAGAACTCCTTAGTCCGTAGGGATTCTTCATTTATCCGCCTTACCGCGGAGGATGACGAAGACCACGGCAATCAGAATGTACAGGTCGAGCAGGGCGCTCATGTTTCTGGCATAGAACAGGTCATACAGCGCGGTATCCTTGAAGGTAATTCCCGCCCGGGCGGCTTGGAGTTTCCAGAGTCCGGCGCAGCCGGGTCGGATATCGAAGCGGCGCTGTTGCCACGGGGCGCAGGCCTCGTATTCGGAGGGCGGCACGGGGCGGGGACCGACGAGGGCCATATCGCCGCGGACGACATTCCAGAGCTGGGGCAGTTCATCAATGGCCCATTTGCGGATGAAACGGCCAACGGGAGTGACATAGGCCGGGTTGATGACCTTGGTCGAGATCTGGGTGCCGGTCTGGATATGCTCGAGGATGGCGGCGGTGCGCTCGGGATCCTGGTCGGCGCCCAGGCGCATGGAGCGGAACTTGTAGAAGAGGAAGGGCTGGCCGAAGCGGCCGATCCGCACGGAGGTATAGAAGACGGGGCCGGGGGAGCTGAGCTTGACCAGCAGGGCGATGAGCCCCAGCAGGGGGGAGAGCAGCAGCAGGGCCAGGGCGGCAGCCGCGGTGTCGAAGATGCGCTTCCAGGCGTAGTAGAGCAGGTTCTGGGGAACGCCGGCCAGGCGCACGAAGGGGATATTGAAGTACAGATCGCCGCGGCCGTGCAGGGAGGCGGTATGCACGCTATGGATGTCGGCCCAGCCGAACAGGCCGATGCACTCCTCGACAAGATCCATGAGTTCCTGGTCTTCCAGATCCGGTTCGATGATGATGGCGCCCTCGAGGCTGTGGCGGGCGACCAGATCTTTCAATTCCCCGAGAGTGCCTAGGTGGGGAACGCCCGTGACGTGCCGCAAGGTCTCGTGATCGGAGACGATCCCGATGATCCGGCTGGTCGGGTGGGGTTCCCGGGCCTGCTGGGCCAGGAACGCGGCCGCCAGGGGACTGTCCCCGATGATGGCGATCCGGCGCCGCAGGCCGGGGAGGGTGATGGCGAAGCGCAAGAGCCACTGAAAGACCCAAAGCCGATGCGCAGCCAGGCCCACCGTCAGAAACACCGCCCACTTGGCAATCGTCAGGCGGGAGGCCAGAAAGACTTCCGATTTGACGCTCGTCCGGGCCAGCAGATAGATCAGCAGCACGGTGCCGGCGGCCTTGAGGAGGGCGAAGCCGTGGGCGCCGCGGGTCAGCCATACGCGCCGTTGATACAACCCGTAGGCGCTGAAAACGCCGATCATGAGGGCGCAGTAGGCCATGGCAAACAGCGCCTCAGGTACAATATGCCGGCGCGAAATGATGTTCAGGTAGGAATCATAATGCCGCCAGTGCAGGGCCAGCACGAAGGTACCCACCATGATCGCGTAATCAGCGGCCATCAAGTAGGTCGCCGCCCGCCCATTCCGCTTTAATAAATATTCAATCATGATTGAGTGTGGGGGTGTGGGAGTGTGGGGGTGTCGGTGTGTCGGTGTGTCGGAGTATGGGGGTGATATTACACCATTGTTTGGCTTTTCGGATCATGGTGACAATCTGCGCTAACAGGTGCTCGTATCGGGCATCAAGCGCCTCGTGCTTTGTTATGTCTATGTACCCCGCCTTCAGGCTGAAATCGAGCCAAGCTTGCATCTCAGCCGCTTCCGTTTCCGCATCATTGAGGCGGGCAACAAAGGCAGCCTGGTAGCGGCGTTTTCTCCACGCCTCCGAGATATTCGCTGCTACCGAACGCGATGCCCGACGCATTTGATCCGCCAGCACATAGCGCTCCTCTGCCGGAAACGCTTTTGCCAAACCATGTATATCAAGAGCTAACTGCATCGCGCTCTGATACACGTCCAAGTCCCGGAATGTTTTGACCAAGCCACTCATCACTCCGACACTCCGACACCCCCACACTCCGACACGCCGATACCCCCACACCCCGGCACCCAGGCCGGCGGCAGGTTGCGCGCGACTTCAATGGCCGCAAAGGGCCGACCCTGCCGGGCGCCGTGCCGCCGCACCCACGCGGCCATTTTCGCGAGCCCCTCGGCCAGCGGCGTCATGGGCCGGTCCGCGCCGAACGCCGCGCGAAAAGCCGCATGGTCCGCGAAGGCATGCACCGCCTCCCGGCGCTCGGCCAGGCTCTCGACCCGCGGCGGGATTCCCATGGCCGCCGCCACCCGGTCGGCCAGGGCCCGCACGCTCTGGGGTTCGTCGCTGCCGACATTATAAACCCGGTTGAACGCCGCGGGCTTCTCGATGGCCGCCGCCAGGGCCGGGGCGACATCGCCAATGTACGTAAAGGCCCGCGTCTGGGCGCCGTCGCCGAACAGGGTCATGGGACGCCCCTGCAGAATCTGGTTCATGAAGATGCCAATAACATTACGGTAGGGATCGCCAATATTCTGCCGTTCGCCATAGACATTGTGCAGGCGGAAGATGAGGTGCTCGAGCCCGAAAAGGGCGCGCGCCTCGCGCAGATCGAGTTCAACCGCATATTTGGCAATCCCGTAGGGATCTTCGGGCTCGGGCGTCATGTCTTCGCGCATGGGCGTCTGCCCGCTGCCGTAGACCGCAATCGAGGATGCAAACACGAAGCAGCGGACCGTACCCGCATTGACCGCCGCATTGATCAGGTTGACGCTGCCGATCAGGTTGTTGGTGTAATTATAGCGCTTGATGAAGTGACTCAGGCCCTCCGCGGCATAGGCGGCCAGATGGTATACGTATTCAAAGGCGTGCTTCGTGAACAGGCGATTGACCAGCTCATGGTCCGTGATGGACCCCGCCACGAAGTCCGCGCCGGCCGGGAGGTTCTCCCGGAACCCGCCGCTGAGGTCGTCGAGAATGACCACCTCATGCCCGCGGGCCAGCAGGCCGTCAGCCACATGCGAGCCAATGAAACCCGCGCCGCCTGTTACTAAAATCTGTGCCATGGATTTATCCGGACGTTAGCCGCGCACCATACGCGCTCCCTCCCCCCGCATACAAGCCCAAAGTGAGGGCAAAAAATATGGAGTGCGGCAGCGTGAGCTGCCGCTTTTGATAGGCGAGGGGAATGACGGTGGAATTGTTGCTGGCGGGGAGCGCGGCGAAGCCGGGCTTCGCCGCCCGAAAGCGGCAGCTCACGCTGCCGCACTCCCAAAAGTCGTGTGCTGTTCAGCAGGTGGTATCGCCGCTCAATGGGCAATCGGCGCAGTGGGTTGGAAGTCGTCGGGCTCTTTCAGCTTGTCCCATTTGAAGGAAGCTACGGTTGCTGCAAAAGCGGGCCGAGCCGTTTGGAGAAAATGTCCGGCCGAACAGTACGGATAATCTGTGGCGCAATGTACGATGCCATGTTTGACCGCATTCTGGTTGACGTAATTCAGGCGCGCCAGATAGCTGCGCTCGTAAGTCAGGCATCGGTCCCAGTACTGGTACCAAACCTTGCGCCCGGGTGTGGCGTCCGCCTGATTCAGATCTGCCGCGGCAATGGAATGTAGACGCTGTAGTACGGTTTTCAAGGATACCTGCTGCAGGGGAGCACGGGCAATAACGTGGTAATGGTTGGAAAGCACGGCCCAGGCTCGCAGCTCCCACCCGAAGCGTAGGAATACACCATGCAAGTGCTCGACCATGCGCTCCAATTTATCCGCAGTATTGAGGTAATGTCGTTTGAGGTACGTGCCCGCTGTAATCATATGTAACGTATTTGGGGCAAAGCGATGCACCGGCGCGTGGGGCCATTGATTCATCACAACGTCCTTTATCAGGGAATTATGGAGTGCGGCAGCGTGAGCTGCCGCTTTTGATAAGCGAGGGGAATGACGGCGGAATTGTTGCTGGCGGGGAGCGCGGCGAAGCCGGGCTTCGCCGCCCGAAAGCGGCAGCTCACGCTGCCGCACTCCAAAATTGCGCGAGGCGGGCGGCCAACATGCGGGCGACAAACACGGGGTTGCCGAGCAGGTAGCGGCGCCCCATGCGGCGGGGCTCGCGGAGCAGCCGGTGCAGCCACTGAATCCCCAGGCGCTTCATCCAGGCGGGCGCTTCACGCTGGGCGCCCGCGAGGAACATGACCGTGCCGCCGCCGATGTGCCAAATCAGCGCATGCGGGCACAGTGCCGCCGCGGTGACCGCCAGCCGCTCCGATTGTGGACTCCCCATCCCGATCAAAACCAGATCCGTGGTGGCATGATCCCGTAAAAAGGCCTCCTGGTGAGCCGGGGATTCATAGCCGGAAAGGGAATGCGTCACCCGCAGGCGCCGCGTGCGCGCGTTGATCCGCCCGGCGGCCAAATCGGTCAGATTCCGCGGCCCCCCGATCAGCACGGCCTGGCAGACCGGGATCTCCGGATCCGCCAGGAACCGCCTGAACGCGTCGGTCATGTTGCAGCGCCCGGGCAGGCGCGCGCCAAAGATCCGCGCGGCCCAGACAATGCTCTGGCCGTCGGCGCAGATCAGGCTCGAGGCCGCCAGATCCGCCGTCAGTTGGGGATCGCGCGCGGCCAGATTGGACACGTGCGCATTGACGAAATTAACGGTCGTGGCCGGACGCTGAGGATCGCGCAGCCGCTCGCCAATGAAGGCGGCCAGCTCGACCGGCGTACAGGCCGCCACGCGCAGCCCGCCGAATGGTATGGATTCAATGTTCATGGAGGGAGAGGGGGACAGTGATCGGTAAACAGTGATCGGTGAGCAGTGATCGGTGGGTGATGAAGAGTGTGGGGGTGTGGGAGTATCGGTGTATCGGGGTGTTGGAGTCGGGCGTCGGGCGTCGGGCGTCACACGGGGTGAGTAAACGGAACCACGGATGGACCCGCCTTCGCCCTTCGGGCTACGGCGGGCACGCGCGGATGGGGGGGAAGTAGTGATCAGTTTTCAGTGACCAGTGATCAGTGACGGTCATACTTCG
>JAIPIQ010000077.1 GCA_021734645.1 Fidelibacterota bacterium
ACTGACCGCCGCCAACAAGGTGACCCTGATCCGGTTGGGCGGCGTGCCTGTCTTTGTCCTGATCCTCGAGTACTACTTGATCAGCCTCCATCGCGGCGCGCCGGCCCCTGCGCTCCGCTGGCTGGCGCTGGGCATCTTTCTGATCCTGGCCGCCAGCGATGCCCTCGACGGCTATCTCGCCCGTTCACGGCAGGAAATCACCCGCCTCGGAAAACTCCTGGATCCCCTCGCCGACAAGATTCTCTCCCTGGCCGCCCTGCTCATGCTCACGCGCCCCAGCCAGCCGGCCCTGACCCCGCAGATCCCCGTCTGGTTCACCACCCTGGTTCTGAGCCGCGATGTCTTTCTGCTCGCGGGCGCCGCCCTGATCCACGGCCTGGCCGGGCGGGTCGAGGTGCGCCCCAGCCGGACCGGCAAAGCCGCCACCGCCGCCCTGGGTCTCGCGATTGTCGCCACCCTGGCCGGCGCCCCCCAAACCGGGCTCAACCTCGGCCTGGCCGCCATCGCCTTCCTGATCGCCGTCAGCGCCGGCCAATACCTGCTGGCAGGCATCCGGCAACTCGAAGCCGTCCCCGGCCTGCTGCACCACGACCCCCACTGAAAGAACGGCCTCCGATTCAGGCCCACCGCGCCCTTGACCCGCAGTCAGCCCGGGCGGTTGGCCAGCCAGTCATCGAGCATCGCGCGCAGACGGGCGACTTGCTTCTGGCATGCGGGTTCACGAAAAAGATTGCGCGCCTCCAGCGGGTCCGCGCTCAGATCATAGAACTCGTACAGGGTTTCAGCCCCCGTCCGCAGGCTCAGTAGTTTGCAGCCCTCGGCGAAGACGGCCGCCTCCTGTTCGCGCAGGTAGAAACGCGGCCCCAGATCGGCCGCCGCCCCGCGGGCCACGCCCCGCAGATCCTGGCAGACGCACCCGGCCGGAATCGGCAGTCCCGCCGCCTTCAAGCAGGTGGAAAACACTTCAAAATTCGTGACTTCATGGGCGACGCGTTGACCGGCCCGGGGCGCGGCGGGATCGCGCATGATCAGCGGCACATGCACAGCCCCCTCGTAGGAGACGCCCTTGTACAGCAGGCGGTATTGCCCGGCCAGGTCGCCATGGTCCGCGGTGAAGAAGATCAACGTCTCGTCATACAACCCCTGGGCGCGCAGGTGATCGAAGAGGCGTCCCAGGCATTCGTCAATCCAGGTTATGTAGGCGTAATAGGCGGACAGCACCTCCCGGAATGTCTCCTCGGTCCAACCCTGTTCTGCGCGCAGGGCGTCATAGGCATCCTTCACGCCCGCGCGGGCCAGGATCGGTTTATCTTCGACGGCAAAATTGAAATCCGCCGGCAGGGGCAGCGTTTCGGGCGGATACAGGCTGGTGTCCCACGGCGCGGGACAGAGATAGGGCTGGTGGGGTCCATAGAAACCGATGTTAAGAAAAAACGGCTTGTCCCGCTGCCAGGCCTCGTCCAGGTAATGGATGGCCTCGCGCACCGCCCAGGCCGCTTCATGCTGCTCGGGATCGTTGACCACCTTCGTGCCCATGGAAAACCGGTAGTTATCGGTCTTGACGCAGGCCTCATCCTCCGTGAATTTCCGAATGAGCCTCTCGCGGTCGCCGTCAAAAAGCGCGTCGGCCACATCGGCGACGTACTGGGACGCATGGGCTTCGTCGGCCAGGTAGTTGGTATAGGGCGCGTCGTGGCGCGCGAAATGGCGAAAGCCGAAGTGGCGTGCGAAGGGTTTGAGGTGCAACTTGCCCACCAGGGCGGTGTCGTACCCCGCTGCCGCCAGATACTCCGGCAACACCCGGCGATCCGGCGGCGTCATCGGCAGGTGGTTATTGTGCGCGCCATGCTGGTCCGTGTAGGTCCCGGTGAACAGGCAGGTGCGCGACGGCCCGCAGGGCACCGTCGCGCAATGGGCGGACGTAAACAGCGTACCCTCCGCCGCCAACCGGTCCAGATTGGGGGTCCGAACCACCGGATGTCCCAACGCGCTCAGGCAATCAAACCGCTGTTGATCCGTTATAATCAAGAGGATGTTTGGCCTCTGCTTGTTCATCGTCGCTCCCGTTATGCTCGTGCTCGTAGGCAGTAAACCGGAACAGGGCACTGTCCGTCCAGCACAATTCATTGTGGCTCTTGCAAGATCCCTCGTGGCATGGGCATCTTGCCCGTCAACCAGGGGCTGGAAGCCCGTGCCACGATCGCGAGCCCGGCGTTCTGCAAGCGCCTTACTTGCCCCCCCCCGGTCAGCGGGGATCGGCGCGCACGATCAAGCGTTCGGCGGTGGCGGCGGTCACCTGACCGGTCATCAAGGCGCCGGCGGGTACGGCGGGGGACAGCCAGGCGGGCACATAATGCCGGGTATAGCCCGGCGACCATTGGGCCGTGCCGCCGCGTTCGACGATGATTTCCACATGTTGACCGAGGAAGCGCTGATGATACGCCGCGGCGGCGGCCACCGCGGCCGCCCGCAGGCGCTGGGCGCGGGCGCGCCGGACGGCAGGCGGAATCTGATTCGGCAGATGGGCGGCCGGGGTTCCTTGCCGCGGCGAATAGGGAAAGACATGACAACGGCTGAAGCGGAAGCGCGGGATGGCGGCCAGGGTCTGTTCGAAATCCGTTTCCGTTTCACCGGGGAAGCCCACGATCAGGTCGGTGCTGAGGGCGGGTTGCGGGAGAGCCGCGCGGGCGGCGGCGACGGCCCGGTCAAAGGCGGCCAGATCATACCCGCGCCGCATGGCGGCCAGGATGCGGTCCGAGCCGGATTGCAGGGGCAGGTGCAGATGGGGCATCAGCACCGGGTGGGCGCCCCACACCGCCAGGAGTTCGGCGGTCAAATCCCGCGGGTGCAAGCTCGACAGGCGCAAACGGAGCAATCCCGGGACAGTCGCCAACGCCGTGAGCAGATCCGCCAGGCGCGGCCCACCGCGGTGACCATAAGGGCCCACCCAAATGCCGCTGACGACCAACTCGCGTTGACCGGCCGCCACGCAGGCGCGGGCCTCCGCCAGGCATTCCGCCAGGGGGCGGTCCCGCGCCGGCCCGCGCAAATGCGGCACGATGCAGTAACTGCAGCGCAGGTCGCATCCATCCTGCACCTTCAGCAGCGCGCGGGTCCGTGCCGGCGCCCGACGCGCCGCCGCCGGATTACTGCCGTCCGTGGGCGCCGAGGACCGCCGCAGCGCCGCGGGCCAGGGCGTATTGGCGCGCCAGAACAGCGTATCCGCCGGCCAATCCGCGACCACGGAATCCGCCAGGGATGCCGCACAACCGGCCACGAGAATCCGCCGGCCCGCGCGGGCGGCCCGCCGGGCCGCCTGTCTGCATTTGGTGGGGGCCTCCGTAGTGACCGCACAGCTCTGAATGACGGCCAGTTCGTGGGGCGCGCGCGCCCCGACTTCCCGCCAGCCGGCGGACTGCAGGCGCGCCGCCACGGCGCGGCCGTCGTATTGGCTGACCTTGCAGCCAAAGCAGAATAACCGGAAGCAGCGGTCGCCGAGGGAGGTCCATTTTGCAGCGGCGCCCATGGCTTCCGGTACTCAGCGCGTGCCCCACTTGGTGGTATGCATGGTGGCCACCGCGTAGTAACTTTGCCAACTGAAGAACCCCACGTAGGTAATCACGAAAACAAAGGCCGTCCACCAGTGGGGGCGGCCGGTGCGCTCGAAGTAATAGAGGCCCCAGAGCAGCGTCACCACGAGCACGCCGCCAAGATAGAAGGTCGGCGCATGGGCCATCAGCAGCGGAAAGACCACCAGGGCGCGGAACATGACCAGGGGCGCGATCAGCGGCAGAGTGGTCGTGGCATACCAGGAGATGGCGGCGATGGGATGCTTGCGCCACATGTAGCGCCCGGCGAAGAGCATTTCCCGCACCCAGGAGCGCTTCCAGCGGCATTGTTGCACGGCATATTTGTGCCAGTGTTCGGGCACGATGGTCGTGGCCAGGGCTTCGTCGTCATAGAGGATCTTGTAATCCTTGAGGATGTAATTGGTCAGGCTGCGGTCGTCGCCATAGGTGGCATAGGCGCCCATGAACCGCTGGTGCAGCCAGCGGTCGAGCACGTGCAGCACGCAGGCCTTGCGGTAGGCGGAAAAACAGCCGGGGCAGCAGCTCACCGCGCCGAAAATGCTCTCGGCGGATTTCATCACCCGGTAGGAAACGAAATAGCGCACATCCTGCATCCGCGAGAGGGTGTTGGCGCCGACGTTCTCGACATCCGTATGCCCGGATACCGCGCCCACCGTGGGATCCACCAGCCCCTGGACCACTTTGTGAATCGCGCCAGGCATCAGGAAACTGTCCGAATCCACGTAGACGAGCACATCCGCCTTGGCCAGCAACGCGCCTACAGCCATCCCATGCCGCTTGCCCTTGTTCTGCTCAAAGTCCACGATCACCAGCGCCGGATGGCGCTCCTGGGCCAGGATCATCTCCGTCATCGTGTCATCCGTCGAACCGTCGTTCACCACCACCACTTCGAG
Organism: Fidelibacterota bacterium; assembly: GCA_021734645.1. GTDB lineage: Bacteria > Verrucomicrobiota > Kiritimatiellia > JAIPIQ01 > JAIPIQ01 > JAIPIQ01. The sequence continues at coordinate 4,484 of JAIPIQ010000077.1, forward strand.
TTTAGCGTGGGGATAGCCCTCCTGATAAATCAGGCCGATGGTCTTGCCGATCGAATCCACCTCGTTGCGGCAGGCCACCACCACGCACACGGTCGGCTCGTAGCCCACATCGGGCGGCGCCATGTAAAAGGCCGCCAGCAGAAAACGGGACAGAATAAAGATGCCCACGCAGAGACTGTAGGTGTTGACCCAGGGCTGATAGTAGAAATAGTCCATGTTGCGGATTTTGAGCGTCACCACCACGGCCAACAGCAGCACGGAGAAAATTACCAACCCATATTTGAGCAGGGGCGGAAACTTGCGGTAGCGGCGCACGATCTGGGCATCGAGCACACCGGGCGGCTCGGGAGTGGGCGGCTGGACCGCGATGGGTTCACTGGTCATCCGCCGCTGACAGAACGGGCAGACGCTCGATGGCGCGTGCGCAATCACCCGAATGGACAGGGCGCAGTGCGCGCAGTGCTGCACGGTGCCCTTCCGCGAGCGCTGGGACAACGCCTTTTCGGCGACCGCGGCCTGTTCCGCGGAAATCTCCGCGGCCAATTCGGGGCTGTCGGTCGCATCCGTTGGCGCCCCGTGCGGGCTGCGGGTGGATGCCTCCGTCGGCGCCAGGTCGGTCGCGGGATCGGCGGGGAGTGGGGCAACGGATTCAGGCATGGAATCGCTGGCGCTCATGGACGTTTAAAAGAAGAGCACGGCGTCGCCACGCGGCGTGGGTTCACCGGCCTCGTCCACTTCCGGTGGCAGTTCATAGGCATCCCAGGCCGGCAGGGTCCGCGGCCGCCGGGCGCCGGCAAAAAGCCCCACGCCACAATTGAGCTCCCGCAGGGTGACCACGTTGTCGGTTATATTGTGATACGATAGCATCAGGGAAAATGAACGCCCGACCAGTTGCTGGCACATCTCACGTATCGCTGCCTCGGGGGGCATTTGATTCACCTCGAGGGTGAAGCCATCCACACGTTCGGCCAGGGCCAGTTGTTCCAGCGCGTCCAGATCGAGTCCCCGTAGGAGCGCGCCCCGAATCACCGGCAGCAGCCGCATGCGATAGTAGCGCGCAAAGATTCGCAGATTCACCGGGTCGGTCGGATAATCGGGGCGAACGACCCCGTCGAGCCCCTGCACGTACCATGGGGGCGCCAAGGCGGAAATCTCGCGGGAAAAGGGCTTGAGCGCCTCCAGGGTTTCCTCGTCGGCCAGGGGCGTTTCGCGCCCGCGGAAAAAACCCAGGCGCACGGGCAGCGGCCCGCCCGCGATCTCGCGGATCATCACCTGGGCCATGCCGAATTGCGGGGCCCAGGGCGCGATGCCCCACCACCCCAGGCCCATATCCGACGGAATGGCCACCGGGGCATTGAACGCCGGCTCGCCATCCACAAACCCGATCGCCCCGTCGCCCCGGACTTCCAGCCGCAACCGCACGGGATGATCCGGGCGCGTCCAATAGCGGGTCTCCCGCGCCACGATCTGTCCCCCGCGCCAGACCTGCAAATACATCTGGCCGCCCTGGTCAAAACCAAAGCGCACCATGCTGCCCGCGCCCCGCCGCGCATAGAGCCATAGGAAGCCGCGCGGCCGATCCACCAGCGCCTCGATGAAACCATTGTGCATGCCGTCGGATCGGCGCAACCGGAGAAACGCCTCGGTCTGGGAAGCATCCGCGGCGACCAGCAGCGTGCCGGCCGCATCCGCCTCATGATCCGCCGAGCCGATCCAGTCCGATGAAAGCCGACCCGCCCGGAAATCCTCGCGCGCCGAATCGGTCCGGGGCAACAAGTCCGCATATTGTTCCCGCTTCTCCGGCGGCGCCGTCTCCGCCTGGGTTTCCAGAAAATCCATGAGCATCCAGGATTCGGGCAGGGTGAACAGATCCCGGTCCCGGACCGCCCGGGCCAGGTGCTCCTCGAACCCGGGCCGCGACCCCACCGCGATAATCCGCCGCATGTTCTCAATCCGCGCGCGCGGGTTGTCCAACAGCGTATGTAAGCTTGTCATGGCCTGCAGATTTTCCGGATAGAGCGCCAGGACTTTTTCGATCAAGCGACTGGCTTCCTGGCGCCGGTTGCGCCGGATCAGCCACTCGGCCTGGGCCAGGGCAATATCCGGATTATTGGGAAAGATCCGGGCATACCGGTTGAGCAGCTCCAGTGCTTCGCCCCCCCGCTCGTTGCTGTCAAGCAGGCGGGCATAGCGCACCAGTAGCCCCACCTGGCCCGGATTGATCTCCAGGCTGCGCTGATAAAAATCAAGCGCACTGGGCGTATCCCCGAGGCGCAAGTGGACATCGCCCACCAGGGAGAGGGGTTCCTCGTTGGCGGTGTCGAGCTCGCTCCAGCGCTGCCAGATATCTAGGGCTTTGCGGAACTCGCCGGAGCGAAAGGCATTCCGCCCCTCCTGGCGCAAAAGCTCGGCCCGGGTTTCCAGTGTGAGGGACTCATCCTCGCTCGAGAGGCCGGCGAGCTGATAGTAGAGGGTCAATTCGAGATCTTGATACGGCAGAGGCGCGCTGGCGACGGCCACGGGCTGCGGGGTATCCGCTTCGGTCTCGCCGTTGCCATTTGCATTGATCAGTGCAGAGTCTTCCGCGGCCGCCAGCCGCAAATGGGGCAGGCTTTGAAACAGCGCCGGGATGGTGGCGGTCTGCTCCAGGGCCGGCGGCAGACGCACCAGCAGGGCCAGTCCCCGCTCGGCGAGGGCGGCGCTGAACTGTTGGATCCAGGTCGTCAACTGGGAAATGGTCAAGCCCCGCGACACTTCCTCCAAATTCAGCAGGAGGCCGGTGGCGCCCGTCAGCGCCGCCGCGCGTTCGGCCACCTGTACGCCGGAAATTTGACTGAGCACCTCGAAGCCATCCACCCGGATTTCCGGGTAGTAGTCCATGCGGTAGATGCGGGCAAACGAATGGAACAATGTTGCATCCCAGCCGAACTGCTCGAACACGCCGCGGCTGGTGAAGCGCAGCCAGGGCGGAGCCAGGAGATTGAACCGGTAGGCATTGCTGCTCAGCCAGAGGGGCAGATCCCGTTCCCGGCTGAACTGGGGATCCCAGGTTACGGCACTGGAGCGGGAGGGAGCCGCGGAGAACCCGGCAATGGTGGCGCGCGCCTTGCCGGCCAGCGGATCCCAAACGCTGCACCCGACCAGCCCCGGGCGGCTATGCCCGCGAGTGGTCACGATGTCCTGAAACAGCGGTTGTCCATTGACGCGCGCGTAGACCAGATTATCCCGCAGAAAGGCCTGGATGTGCATGGCGCCCTCCGCATCCGGCCGGAACCGGGCGGAGGCCAGGGTAAAGGGCTGCATGCCCGCATGCTTCTGCCGCAGCCAGGCCTGGCCTTGCGCCGAGAACACCAGATAGACGTAATCTTCGCTGTCGGGCGTCGAGCGCAGAAACAGCCCGAACTGCCCTTGCACATCGCGCAATTCAAACGCCACGCTGAAATCCTTGAAGAGATCCGTGCCGCTGATCCAGGCCTTGGCCCCGGTCGTGGCGGGCAGGGCCTGCAGATGAACCCCCTGATCATCAAGGTGTACGTTGCCCCAGTCGGCAATCCAGGCCACCGAGTTGGTCATGAGCGTCTCCGCGCGATAGCCCTCGGCGCGAGGCCAGGCGAAGGCCAGGCGCTGCACCAGCTCGGCGCCTGACCAGTCGGGGTGGACCAGCAGGCGGTTGAGTCGGCGCGGGTCGGTATGCCGGGTATTGAGGGCCGTGTTGCCGAGGACAAAGCCCAGGTCGTAGTAGCGCCCCACGAGGTCCAGATTCAGGCGCCGGCTCAACAAGGCGCGCTGATCGTACTGGCCAAAGTCACCGTAGGGAAAGGCAAACGCCAGGGGCTGGGTCTGGGTGCGCTCCTCGACCAGCGCCCGCGCCAACTCGTGGTCATTGATCAGGCGGCGGCTGAACTCCTCGGGGGTCTCATAACGATTTTCGGCCTCGATCCACTGGGGCGCGGTCAGGAAGTTGCGGCGGCCGCCGGCGCTGTCGCTGACGATGCGCGTAAAGGCGTCGTGTCCCTGAACGCCGACCTCCCAGGCGCCCTCCCGCAGCATGGTACGCACGTACGGCCAGCGCAGGCTGGCGGGATCTTCGGTCACGATCGGCTTGGTCCACAGGAAAATGACCGCGTTCCAGCCGGCGCGTTGCAGGGGGCCGCGGGCATCGAAATAGGCGGATTTGCGCGCCTGGTCAAAACTCATCAGGACGGCCTTGCGCGGCAACGGCTTCCCTTCCCGGTAGAAGTCGCGGATGTCCTGCAAGCCGATGGGAATATAGCCAGCTTCCCGCAGGGCATCCAAGTGCTCCCGGAACAGCAGCGGCGAGACGTCCCGCTCCTTTTCTGAGATGCCTTCGTAAGCCAGGGCCACGAATTCATGGGCATCCCGCACGCCCTTGGGCACGGGGCGGAAAGCCAGCATACGCGTTATCGCGATCCGGATGGGAAAAGACCAGGCCACCATCATGCAGATGAACAGCAGGAAATAGAACCACGTCTGCCGGTAGGACGCTTTCAGCAACGTTACCCGCTCGGGCGCGACCGGCGGCTTGCTTTCATCCACCGGCGGCAGATGGATCCGTTCATTTTCGTTGGCGCTCATTCCACAATACCCAGGGCGGGACGCCGCGTACCCACGGATTACCCGGCCAATTCATTGATCATGCCCGGCCCGTACGCTTCTGGCTAGTGTTTTTTTTCAGTGCCCCGCGGCTTGTCAAACCGTGGCCCTGGCGTATACTCCCGCGCATGGTGCAGGCAATTTTCAACGGCGGGTTTCAGTTGGCGGCGGTCGGCCACGGTTTTGACTGGACCGATCCGGCGGTCATTTTCGCTTTGGCGTTGGTGACGGTGCTGGTGAGCCCGATGCTTTTCGAGCGGGCCCGACTGCCGGGCCTGGTGGGGCTGATCGTGGCTGGCATCCTGCTCGGGCCGCATGCGCTTGGCAAATTGCCGACGGACAGCCTGGTATCGGATCTGGGGGCCGTGGGGCTTTTGTACCTGATGTTCCTGGCCGGACTCGAAGTGGATATGCTGCACTTCCGCAAGGAACGGCATAACAGCCTGTGCTTCGGGCTGATCACCTTTCTGATTCCCCAGGTGCTCGGCACGCTGGGGGCCGTGTACGGGCTGGGCTTTGGTTGGGCCAAGGCCATTCTGCTGGCCAGTATGTTTGCCTCCCATACCCTGGTCCCCTACCCCATCATTCAACGCCTGGGCCTGGTCAAGGAACGCGTGGTGACCACCACCGTCGGCGGCACAGTGATCACCGATACCCTCGCCCTGCTGGTCCTGGCCGTGATCGCCGAATCCACTCGCGGCGCGCTGGACGCCGCCTTCTGGATCCGGCAAGCCGTCCTGTTTGTGCTGTACGTGGGCATCATTCTCTGGACCTTGCCCCGCCTCGGCCGCTGGGTCATGCGCCGCCTGGCCGATAACGGCGTGGCCCTCCTGCTCTTCGTGCTGGCCGCGGCCCTGACCTGCGCCGCCCTGGCCCCCCTGGCCGGACTGGAACCCATCATTGGCGCGTTTCTGGCCGGCTTGGTCCTCAACTCGCTGGTCCCCGAACGCAGCACCCTCATGACCCGCCTGCATTTCATGGGCGCGGCGTTCTTCATCCCCTTCTTCCTCATTTCCGTAGGTATCCGGGTGGACTTGCGGGTGTTCTTCGGCGAGCCCAAGGCCTGGATCGTCATGGGCTACATGGTCGGCATGGTCACGTTCTCCAAATGGACCGCCGCGATCCTAAGCGGACGGCTGTTGCGCTTTTCGCGCACGGAGGCCGGCGTGCTGTTCGGCCTGAGCGTCAATCAGGCCGCGGCCACGCTGGCGGCGGTCATGGTCGGTGTGCAATTGGACATTTTTGACGAGGCGGTGCTGAACGGCACGATCCTGATGATCCTGACAACCTGTACCCTGGGCCCCTGGGTCATCGAACGCGTCGCCCGCCGCCTGGCCCTCCAGCGGAGCGAGGCGGCGGTGGACAGCTCCGGCGGCGCCGAGCGCATTGTACTGCCCATTCAACGACCGTCGCAAATTGAGCCGCTGATCGAGTTGGCCCTGTTGCTGCGCAACCCTGATTCCCGCGAGCCGCTCTACCCCCTGGCCGTCGTGCAGGATAACGACGATGCCGAACGGTCCGTGGCCCAGGGCGAGCGCCTCCTGGCCCCGGCCATGCTGCGGGCCATCGAAGCCGAGGCGCCGGTTCAGCCCACCACCCGGCTGGCCGCCAGCCTGGCCCATGGCGTGCTCCAGGCCGCGCGCGACCTGCGCGCGTCCACAATTATTCTGGACGATGACTTGCAAGCGCCCGACGGCCTCGAAAATTCCGTGCAGCGCATCACCGAGGAAGGCCGTCATTTCGTGCTGCGGTGGCGGCGCCCGGGCCCCTTGAATACCTGCAAGCGCCTGGTGGTCTTTCTGCCGCCCTGGATCGAACGCATGCCTGGGTTCGGGGCTGCGTGGGAGGCCCTGCTCCGGCTGCGGGAACAGGCGGGGCTCAGTCTGCTGGTGCTGGCGGAGCGCCGCACCCTGGCGACACTCAAGCGCCGGGACTGGCTGCCGCCCGATGCGCCGGAAGCCGACACCCGGGAATTGTCCCGGTGGGTGCGCGCCGCCGCGGTGTGGCGCACGGTGGCGCAGGCCGACGACCTGCCCGTGCTCTTCATGGCCCGCTACGGTCGCCTGGCGTGGACGTCCGTTCAGCCCCGCCTGCCTGACCTGCTGGCCCGCGCCGTACCCACCGGCCGCCTGCTGATGGTCTATCCCCCGGAAATGAAATGGGAAGCCCCGGCCCCGGCCGAGGCGACCGCCAACCGACAGGCCCTGACGCTCTTTCCCGAGCAATCCGTGAACTTGAACTGGCCGGGACAGCCGCTGCAGGACGTGCTGGCCCGTTTGGTCGCCCGCCACTACCCCAAAGAAGCCGAAGCCCGGGCCGTACTGGGCGCCTTGCGCCAGGTGGCCGAAGAAAGCCCCCTGCCCCTTGACGAGCGCTCCCTGCTGCTCCATATCCATGGCGCCCCCCCGCCGGCCCCCATGGCCTGGCTCGTCACCAGCGCGGAGGGCTTCCGGCTTCCGACTACCGATGTCCCCGTCCACAACCTTGTGGTCCTGCTGGCCGGCCAGGGCGAACCGCCGGAGGATCATCTCAACCGCCTGGGGCAGATTGCCGTGCTGTTCCGGCAACCGAAATGGCAAACGGCTCTGACCCAGGCCACCTCCTACGCCGACCTGGCCGCTGCCGCGCCAGCGGGAAACAGTCATCAGTAACCGGTGATCAGTAACCGTGATCAGTGCGGCCTCGCAATTTCGGGGCTGAATCGGATTTTTCGCAGGGGTGAGAGAAGTCGAGTCATTGGGGACGCAGAAGTGGACTCCCCCAATCTTTGTCGTGAGCCTTGTCGTGAGCTTTGTCGGTCAGGTGTGGGCGGGGTGCAGTGTTCGGGTTACGATGGAAGGGGATTGTCTCTCGGTTTACGGGAACGGCGCCACGAGCGGTGGACGAGTGGGACAGATGCTACTCGTTATCCGTTCTCGTCGCCGTTCGCGTCGACCGCCGACACGTACCCGCCACCCTTGCTCGGATACACGTATGCGATTTCCTTCCATTCCATCACGCACACCGGCGTGACCGGAGGCAAAGAAGTTCTGACCACGGAGGCACGGAGGACACATCGGAACATTGAACGTCCAATTCAGAATGAATGGGTCACTGGCCACTGAACACGCCCTCTGCGATCCTGCTCCTCTGCATGAAGATTTTCCCCATCTGTGTGTATCTGCATCATCTGCGAATCCGTCTTTCCCTTCCTGGCTTGTGTTGTTGATCCCCCGATGCCGACAAAGCTCACGACAAGGCTTGCGACGAAGTATGACCGTGACAGACCCCTGCCCCCCCCGTGCGCCCCCCCCTGCGCGAGGATCCCTCCT
>JAIPIQ010000078.1 GCA_021734645.1 Fidelibacterota bacterium
GGGCGCGATGAGTGATGCCGAGGCGGAAGCCATTGTCCGCGCCGCGCTGGATGCCGGGGTGAACCTCTTCGATGTGGCGGAAAGCTATGGCGAACCGAACGGACTTTCCGAACTGCGCCTGGGACGCGCCCTGCGCGGGATCCGCGACCGGATATTCCTGGTCAGCAAAGTCGGCAACTGGGGCAAGCGCAGCGGCCAGGAGGTGCCCAAAACCACGGCGGACATGATCCGCCTGTGTGGTCATGCCTGCTGTGGACGCCTGCGCACCGACCATCTCGACGTCCTTTTGTGCCACGAGGGCAATATCGCCGATCCGTCCATTTACATCGAGGGATTCCGGATCCTGCGGGACGAGGGTTTCATTCGCGCCTACGGCATCTCCACTAACAGCCTGGATGTGCTGCGGCGTTTCCATGAGTTGTCCGGCGGTGAATGTGCGGTGGTGCAAACAGACTATTCGGCGCTCAATCGGGCGGCGGAGGCGGAGCTGCTGCCCTACTGCCAGGCCGAGCGCATCGCGGTCATGGTCCGCGGCCCCATGGCCAAGGGCCTGCTCTCCGGGCGCTACGATGCGCATACGGTCTTCACGGACCAAGTGCGCAAGCGCTGGAACCCGGGCGCGGATGGGCGCGCCGAGTACGAGCGCCAGGTCGCCCGCGTCCAACCCTGGCAGGCGCGCTGGGGCGCCGAATTACCGTCCGTTGCCCTGCACTACGTGCTGAACCATCCCTGCGCGCCCGTCGTCATCCCCGGCGCCACCCGCCCCGAACAAATCGTCGGCAACGCCGCCACGGCCCGCACACCCCCGCCGCCGGGTTCACCGGACCAATGGCTGCCGGAGCCGGATCGCGCATAGCCGCCGGGGAACATGAGATGATTCAATTGGTTGAGACCGACCGGCCGTACCTGGTGATGGGCTTGCTGGACGCAGATTCGATTGCCTATGCGATTGGCGAACTGATTCGGCAGGCGGGCGGCCGGGTGATTTACACGGTGCAGAACGAACGCCTCAAGCGCATTTTTCTGGACCACAGCAAACAGTTGTCCCCGGAAGAGCACGCCGCGCTGGATATTCGCTTTTGCGATGTGACCCAGCCGGACGAGGTGGCGGCTTTGTTTGCGGGCGTGGGGACGCTGGCCGGGATCGTACACTCGATTGCCTATGCGAATCCGCGGACCTGTCTGGGCCGGGAGCTGCATACGGACGCGGTCGCCGACATCACCTTATCCTACGAGATCAGTTGCGTTTCCCTGGCCACGGTGGCGCGGCACGCCCTGCCCAATCTCGACGGCCGCGGCAGCCTGCTGGCGTTGACCTTTGACACGCGGCACGTTTACCCGCACTACAACTGGATGGGCGTTCATAAGGCCGCCCTCGAGGCGCTGGTCCGCGCGCTGGCCCGACGCCACGGGCGGGACGGACTGCGGGTGAATGCGCTCTCGGCCGGACCGCTCAGCACCAAGGCCGCCAGCAAAATTCCGGGCTTTGGCCAGTTGTCGCAGCTCTGGCAGGATGCCAGCCCGCTGCCGTGGGATCCGCACAGCGATCGCCGGGCCGTGGCCGAGGCCGCCGCCTTTCTGGTGGGGCCGCTGGCGCGCAAGATCACCGGCCAAGTGTTGACCGTGGATGGGGGCGCCTCGATCATGGGCGGCCCGTTGCTGGATTTCGAACGCGCGCCGGCCGCCGGTTCACCCGAACAATCCATCGAGTAAGGAGGAGCATATGCATGGCTTGGAAGTTTCACAGGTCGCGTTGAGCGGCGGAATGGGCGAAGGGGTGACGATGCCTCTGGGCGCCGCGGCGGTGGTGGCCTTGAGCGTAGGCAACGCACTGATCGGCTGCGGCGTGTTTGATCTGGCGGTATTCGAAAAACGCGGGATCCCGGCCGCCAAGGTCACCGGCGTGGCCACGGTCCAGGATCTGCTGGACGGCACGGTGCGCGCAGTCAACGCCCCGGCCGCCGCCCTGGGCGTGGCAGTCGGACAATCCGGCCGCCAGGCCGCCGAACTGCTCCTCCAGGCGCAGCCCGCCGCCACGACGGCCCAATAGCTACCCGCCGCCGCTGCACGAGGAACTCCTTCTCGCCGGCGCCCCCGGCGGGCTCCGATGTCGTCCCCTGCTCCCCTGCCTCTACTCCCGGTGGCGGAACGGGTTTGATCAAGGCATCCTGAGCGGGCACACTTGCGCGTAACCTTTCGGGCCTCTTTGTATTTTGCGCCGTCGCATCCTGCCCACCCCGTGCTGACAAACGCTGTAAACACCCGGTTCAGTCCAAACACAACCCCTGGCGGACAAGCCACGCCTGACACAACCCAAACTGCTCGTGAATCTCCTCGGCATCCGGCAGGCGGGCCTGTTCGATTATGTCGGAAACCTCATCCGGCCCGAGTTGCGAGCGGGAAATCACAAAGACGAGATCATCCAGGTCCGTCGGGTCGTATCGCATCATTTTGCTCAACAACAAGTCGGCGTCGGCCAGGCGATGAAGGGACAAACGCCGGAAAGGTCCGACAAGAGCAACACGCTCGTCCCGCCAAGTTGGGCGCAGGACCACCTGATCCTCGTCGAACAAATGGGTCATGTATAAACCGTCGTCTTCGAACTCGTCGTTGACCTGCTCGAGCGCGGTCCAAAAATTGCCATTGCGTTCCAGTTCCTCCGCCTGCCCGATCCAGAGCACGGCGTCCACATCCAAACTGAATGCATACTCCGGTTTTGGATCGGGATAGCCAAGCAAAAGCGCCGCGCGGCCATAGACGGTCAAATCAACATTCGTGTCCAGCAATTCATCCAAACGGCTCAGTAAACGCGTCGCATTGTTCATCGAACCAGATCCCAGCGCTGCGCGTTGGCCCGGCGGCACCCCATGACGGGCCAAGCCAGCCGCTGCCAGTGCGCAATCGGCGAGCGCAAGGAACCCCGCGCAGAGAATGCGGCGGCTATTTGCCGCCAGGCGTCGTGTCCAGGTTCGACTTTCAAGGCTTGATGAGCCAGTTCTCCCAGGACCACCTCCGCGCGCTCACGACGGGCGAGCAGAAGCAGCCGCTTCACGTTGACCCCCTCGCGCGAGATCAACTGCGCCGCCAGTCTCAACCGTTGCGGTTGATCCGCCCGTTGCAGCGCGCAGATTGCGACCACCAATTCCTCGTTGGCGAAAACATCCGGGGGGGGGGGCGCAAATCCCTCGCGGCCGTCTGCCATCCGGCGCACCACCCGGGCCCCCCGCGCATGCGCAACATCCATCAGCCAATCCTCGGGCGTTTGCGAAGAACAGGACGGATACAGACGCATCAGGCGGCGCAGCCGACGATCCTGCACCGATTGATGAACTGTAAGGCCCAGCCGATCCGCCAGACGGCCCGAGTTGACGAATCCCTGTCGGGACCTATTTGCTTTGCGCACATTCACAAATAACTACTAGCCCCGTCAGTGCAGACAATCAACCCCTTACTTCTCCCCGACGCCATGACCGTTCATAAGGCCGCCCGCCACTCAAGGACGGCCTACTCGCCGGCGCCCCCGGCGGGTTCCGCGGTCGTCCCCTGCTCCTCCGGCTCTGCTTCCGGTGGCGGAACGGGTTTGATCAAGGCATCCTGAGCGGGAACAAAACGATCGGCCTGCCAGCCGCTCAATACAAAGGTCCGGCCGGCGAGCCGGGCCGGCCAGTCGGTTTGCTCCGCGGGGGCGTCGGGCGCCACGGGCGTCGCTTCCGCTTCGGTGGCCTCCCCGGGTTCCGCCAATGCCAACTGGAAACGGACGTAGCGGTCTTGCCCCGTACCGGTTTCCGATCCCACCACAACGGTATACTGGTCGCCGGCGCTCGTGATGAAAGTCGTTTGCCGGGCGCCATCGAACCCCAGGTCGGCGGCCGGCCCTTCGCCCGTGACCACATCCTGGAATTGCAGGTGCGCCAAGGCCCCCGCCAGGCTATCGAGCGCGCCGGTCACGATCTCGTGCTCCGGCGGCAAAGCGGCGGCCGTCCAGGGCTCGCCTGCGGCCCGCCCGAAAACCAAGGGCGCCGCCGCCGCATCGCCGTGGACTTCCAGGCGGACCACCGCGTCCGCCGGAATCGTGAAGAGCGCTTTATCGAGCCAGTCCGCGGGATCAAGCTGCCAGTCGGCAAACGATTCCGGGTAGAGCCAGACGGTATTCTCGGCCAGCAGGTAGCGGACCGCCACCGGGCCACGGCCCCCGAAAGGATCTTCGGCCGCGGTAGTGCTTTCCCGCCTGGCGCCCAGGCGTAGAACCCCCAGCGCCTGCCCCTCCGCGTCCTGGCAGCGGACCTCCACCGCCCGGCCCGCCGCTAGGGATTCATCGTCCAGCTCATATTCCTCCAGCCAGGCCGTGCCGTCCGGGACGAGGATCCCGCCCTCCAACAGGGCCAGCCGCCGGACCGCCCGCGTGAGCCGTTCCGCATCGGCCGGATACTGGTCGCGCTGGGCCACCCCCCATACGCCATCCACCCGCGCCAGACGCAACGTCTCCGCGCCCGATTGCAACGCCACGACCGCCAGGTCATCCCAGGCGCGCGCCGCCCAGGCCGCGCTGAACTCGGTAGCGGTCGGCCCGGCCTGCCGGGCCTGGCGGCTGCGCCACAGAGGCAGCGCAATGAGCAGGGCCAGCAAGACAATTAGAATCAGCAAAGTTCGTTTTTTCATGTGATCCTCCTGGGTGGCGGGTCAGTCAGCGGTTCATCAGACGACGGCGGCGCCAGCCATGCCACAGTCCATACAGGCTGAGCAGACCCGGCGCGAAGGCCAGATTGAACAGGTTCAGCCGGAAGCCCAGCCGCTGAATGTCCCGCCGCAGATTCTGCCGCACAGTCTTCAGCTTGCGCTGGGTCTCGAAACGCTCCTGGCGGAAGCGCTCGACCTCCTGGCGCTGCGCCGCGCTCAGCATCAGATTCTTGTCGGCGCCCCGAGCCTGCTGGAGCGCATCCAGCCGCGCCTGGGCGGCGCGCAACTCATCGACCAGCCGGGCCTCCTCCTCGTGCCACCGCTGCTGCGCTTGGCGTTCGAGCTCGAGTACGCGCTCGAAGGGGCGCTCATAGGCCTGGCGGCTGCGCAATCCCAGTAACGCCGCATTCCCCGTGGCCTGTTCGAGCAGATTGAGGAACAGCGCCAGGTTGTCATTGAGCGGTTCATAGACCGTCTGCCCGAAGAAATTCTGGACGGCCAGCGCATAGCGGTCAGCCAGGAGGTCCACATCCGCCACCAGGATGACAATGCCGGGCCGGGGCTCGAAGGTCTCGGACGCGGCGGCGGCATCCCCGGGCGGTCCCTCTGGAAAGGCGCTGGGGAAGATGCCGTTCAGGCGCACGGCCAGGGCCAGGGGACCCTGGGGCGCCGGGTCGGCGCCCGTGCCCGGCTGCATGGCCGCGAAGGCGGGTTGTAACCCGGCCGCGGCGGACGTCACCAGCAACGGGGTTACATCGAGCCCTGCCGCGGCCTCACCCTGCCAGGCGCCGGCGAAGGGCAGCATCAACAGCCCCAACGCGCTGGTGGCCGCCTCGTCGCCCGCGATCTGGTCGCCCCGCAGGCTCAGCCAGGCGGACAAGCGCTCGGCCCGGCCGCTGCCCACGGACACCGGGGTGGCCGCCTCCGGATCGGCGACCACCTGCTGGGGGGCGATCTCATACCCCCAGGCTGAAGTCAAGCGGTTCAGATCGGACATCGCGCCCGCCATGCCGCCAAAAGGATCGGCCGCCGCCGGACTCTGCTCCTGGGCCGCCAGGCTGAACGGATCCACGAAGGCGAGCAGGCGCCCACCGCCGCGCACGTACGTATCCAGGGCATACAACATCGGTTCGGCCAGCTCCTGGGGATGCACCAGGCACAGGGCATCCAGATCATCCGGCAGACTCTCCTGCCCCGGATCCAGCCGGACCAAATCATATTCGCGGCGCGCTTCCTGGAACGCAATCCAGCCCGGCGCACTCGGGCGGCGCATGAACGGCTGCGGCGGCTCGCCGAGCAGCGGCAGGGAACTGAGCACCCCCACGCGCGGCTTGCGCGCCCGCGTCACTTCCTGGATCAGGCGCGTGATCTGATATTCAAGCTGCGGCTCGTGCTGGGGCGCGATCACGGGAATGGCGGCCTCACGGCGTCCCGAAACCGCCACCAGCCCCAGGTAAAAACCAGGCATGGCGCCCAGGCCGCCGAACCCCTGGGGCTGCACGCCGTACCGTTGCGCCCATTCCTCCTCCTCGGTATCCGGCTCGGGACTGTAGACCTCCAGCCGCAGGCGCTCCGGGTTCAGCGCCACATATTCCGCCAGCAGATCCTGAATCCGGCGGCCATACTGTTTGAGGGGCATGGGCGCCTGCCGGTCGCGGTTTGAGAAATAGAACTTGAGTGTCACGGGCCGTTCGAGGCCGCGCACCAGCGCGCCGGTTTGGGGCGTCAGGGTATAGATGCGCCCAGCCGTCAAATCGGTGCGCAGGCGCACGCCTCGCAGGGCCACGTTCAAGGCGATCAGCACGGCGGGGACAAGCAGCCAGGCGCCCCAGTTGGCCCAGCGCGGGGAATGACTTTTCGGTGTGGCGGACATCGCGTTCATGGCAGATCCTCCTGTGGCGCGCGGCGGGTTAGCGGCCCAGCCCGCGGGCGGCCAGTATTCGTTCCGTGGCAAACAACAAGACGCCGATCAGGCTGGCGAAATACACCAGGTCGCGCAGGTCAATCACGCCGCGCTGCAAGGCGTCATACGGGGGCATGACGCTGAAACCGGCCACCCCCGCCACCAGCCAGCCGGGCGCCCAGCGACTGAGCATATCCGTCACCGGCGGATAGCCCGCCAGCAGCAGAAAGAGCCCCAGCACCACCGCCAGCACAAAGCTCACCACCTGGTTTCGCGTACAAGCCGAGGTGCACTGACCCGCGGCCAGATAGGCGCCCGCCAGCAGCAGGCTGCCCAGATACCCCCCCGCAATCGCACCGTAATCCGGCCGCCCCAGGTAGCCCACCGTCAGCACCATGGGAAACGTCAACACCAACGCCAGGGCCAGGAACAGCCACGACGCCAGGAATTTTCCCAGAATGGCCTCCCAGGGGCGCACGCCGGCGGAGAAAAGCAGCTCGATGGTGCCCGAGCGGCGCTCCTCGGCCCACGCCCGCATGGCCGCCGCCGGCGCCAGAATCAGGTACAACCAGGGATGCCAGAAGAAGAAACTGCGCAGATCGGCCTGGCCCGCCTCGTAGAACCGGGCCACGGAAAACGTCATGAAGCCGGTCAGCACCAGGAAAATGACGATGAATACATAGGCCACCGGGGAATTGAAATAGGCGGCCCATTCCCGGCGCGCAATCGCGACCATTTTACTCCACATCGTTCGATCTCCTCCGGCGGCTCAGGCCGCCTCCTCGCTGGTCGTCAGACGGCGAAAAACTTCGTTGAGGTCGCCCTCCTCCTGCCGTACGGATTCGAGTACCCACCCCTGCTTGCGAATGGCCTCGAGGGCCGCGGGCGTCGGCTGCGCCCCCGGCTCGGGAAAAAGAGTCAACCGGCTGGGCCCCTCGGCAGGCGCGACGCCCTCCACGCGGGCGACGCCCGGCAGGGCCGCCAGGGCGGTCCGGACGGCCTCGACGGGCGCCCGGACGTCCAGGACCACGACATTGTGCCGGCTCCCGCGGGCGCGCAGCGCCGCCGGCGTTTCGTCCGCGACGATCCGCCCTTCGTTGATGATCAGCACCCGCCCGCACATGGCATCCACTTCCTCGAGCACGTGGGTTGAAATCAGCACCACCTTGTTGGCCGCCATCTCGCGGATCATGCCGCGCACCACATGCTTCTGGTTGGGATCAAGCCCCTCGGTGGGTTCATCGAGCAGCAACACGCCCGGATCATGAATCAGGGCCTGGGCCAGACAGGTCCGCTGCCGATAGCCCTTTGAAAGCGTCTGCACGCCCTGATGACGCACCCGTTCGAGAGCGCAGGCTTCGATGACTTCCGCCACCCGCCGGACCAGGGTCGGCGTACGCCCCAGGCGCAGGGCACCCATGAAGGTGATGAACTCGGTGACGGTCAGGTCATCATACAGGGGCGTATTCTCCGGCAGATAGCCGATCTGGCGCTGAGCCCGCGCCGGCTCGGCCACCACATCAATCCCCTTGACCCGCACCGTGCCCGCCGTCGGCTTCAAGAAACCCGCCAGCATCCGGATCGTGGTCGTCTTGCCCGCCCCGTTGGGACCCAGCACGCCCACCACCGCACCCGGCTCACAATGCAACGACACGCCCGCTACCGCCCGGCGCGCCCCATAATTCTTCCTCAAATCATGCGCTTCCAGCATCAACGCCTCCTTCCGGCTGCTCTGCCTGTTTTCTATCTGACCACACCCGCTGGAAAATGTTCAATTGAAATTGCCAAGGCGTGACAATCTGCTATAAGAGCTGCATGGCAGCCATCACATTGCGCAACGGAGACCAGAATGGAGACCGGACCCGGCCCCCCTGGGGCCAGCCGACGGACCGGCAGGCCCTGGTCTTTTTGGCGACCTTGCCCCTGCTGCTGCTGATCACCGGCCTGCTGATAGAGCCGCCGGGCGCAGTGGCCGCCGGGTTGTGCCGCATCATCACGGCCCGCAGCCTGCTTCTGTCCGATTATCTGGCTGTGGGCGGGCCGGGCGCGACGTTTGTGAACGCGGGCCTGTGCGGCTTAATCGCCACGGCCTTGCTGCCCCTGGCGCGGGTGGCGGTCAATGGCCCCTTTATTGCGGCGGTCTATACGGTGGTGGGCTTCGCCTTTTTCGGCAAGAACATCTACAGTGTCTGGCCGATTCTGCTCGGCGTCTGGCTGTACACCCGCGTGCAGGGCATTCCGTTCCGCAACAGCCTGCTCGTGGCGCTGTTCGGCACCACCCTGGCGCCCCTGGTAAGCTATTTCTCCTTTGCCGCCGGGCTGGCGCCAGTTCCCGGCCTGGCACTCGGCTGGATAACGGGGGCCGCAGCCGGATTCCTGCTGCCGCCCCTGGCCTCCCACATGCTCCGCTTCCATGACGGCTATAACATCTACAATATCGGCTTCACCGGCGGAATCATCGGCAGCTTCTTCGTGGCCATTTTCAGGGGCTTCGCATTGGAAGTCACGCCGACGACAATGATGGACCAGGCGGTCTCAGGCTGGCTGCCGGGCTACTTCGCCGTCGGTTGCGGCGGCCTGATGCTCTGGGGCTTATGGCTGAGCCGGGGCGGTTGGCGGGAACTGGCCGGGGGCTTGCATCGCATCCACGGTTCGAGCGGGCGCCTGGTCAGCGATTTTCTACAGATCGGCAATTATCCGGCCAGTCTCGTGAACATGGGCGGCCTGGGCTTGCTGTCCATTCTTTTCGTGCGGGCAATGGGCGGATGGTTTAACGGCCCGGTGATCGGGGGCCTCATGACCGTCGTGGGCTTTGCCGCCTTCGGCAAACACGCCCGCAATTGCCTGCCCATTTTCGCCGGCGTGTTCCTGGCTTCCCTGGTCAAGGTCTGGGAGCCTTCGACCACCGCGGTGGTGATCGCCGGGCTGTTCGGCACCACCCTGGCGCCGATTGCCGGCCAGTACGGCGTACCGGCCGGCGTGCTGGCCGGCTTCCTCCATCTTTCCATCGTCATGAATGTCGGCTTCCTCCACGGCGGCGTCAACCTCTACAACAACGGCTTTGCCGGGGGCTTCGTGGCCGCTTTTCTCGCCCCGCTCTTCAACGCCTTCAAACGCAGGGAGCCCCGTCATGCGGCATGAAGCCAAAAAAATATCGAAGTTGGTGGATGAGCTGCTGACGTATTTTCTGCACCACTATAATGCCGCGGCCGAAATCGAGGTGACGCCGGGCCCGGATGCCTACCGCCTGCGGATGCGCTTCAGCGGTCTGACTCTGAACGACGACACGCTGGCCCGCCTGCGCCAACGCCTGCAAGTCAAGCGCCAGCCCGAACTCGAGGACTACTATTGGCAACTGGCGGGCGAATCCGACGACAGCAATGAGCTGATGCTCCTGGGCATGATGTGCGACCGGATCGAACTGCGCCGCGCGGGCCCGGATGCCATCACCATCGAGCTGCTGCGCCGCATGAGGTAGCCCAGTGCGGCAAGATGAATCGGCTCTGGATCCTGGATCGAGGCATCCCCACCGCAAAGGCTTTGGAGCAAAGAAGAACATCCAGCGTGACCATCGGCTCGAACGGGTTAAGTGGTCGGTTGAGAGTGGGTGTCAGTTCCCTGGGAGGCGACGGCGGGGTGGATATAGATGGCGTTGAGGGGTTCCGGAGGGCGGCCGACGCGTTGCCGTTCCCAGGCCAGTTTGCCGATCCAGGCGGCATGTGGGCTGGCATCGCCGGGCAGCCAGCGCGCGGCGGGAATGGTCAGCCCGGCGGCTTGCAGACGGGTCCAATCGGGCGAAACACAACAATCGGCGGCGGCGACCCAGGCCGGCAGTTCGGCGACCGGACAAGGCGTCCACGCCACGGGCGCGGGATCGGGCTGCGCGCCCAGGTCAAAAAGCTGCAGCCAGAGACTGTCCCGGCGGGCGTCTCCCGCCACGAGTACGCGGTCCACCTGCTGCTCGGCCGCCACTTGCCGGGCGAGAGCGAGGGCGCTGTCCACGGCGTGCACGGGGCGGTCATCCGGCAGGGCCAGGCTCTGCGCCAGGGTCAAGGCCAGACGCAAACCGGCATAGCGTCCCGGTCCGCGCCCGACGGCCAGCGCGCCAATTTCCGCAAAAGAGCAGCCGGCGGCGGCCAGCAGCGCATCCAGGCGCGGGAAAAAATCCGCGCCGGTGCGTGCGCCCAATGTCCATTGCTCCGCCTGAAGCACCTGGCCGCCGGCAAGAATCGCCAGGCTGGCCTCACGGGCCGACGCTTCGAGCGCCAGCCATTTCAACCCGTCCCCGGGCATCTCTTGATCAGCGTTCATCCGGTTTCCC
This sequence comes from Fidelibacterota bacterium, assembly GCA_021734645.1. GTDB lineage: Bacteria > Verrucomicrobiota > Kiritimatiellia > JAIPIQ01 > JAIPIQ01 > JAIPIQ01. Next base: position 10,902 of record JAIPIQ010000078.1, read on the forward strand.
TTCCTGGCCCGCCTTATGGGGTGCGCCGCGTTGGATCGTGATCCGCCGGGTCGTCTCGGCGCCCGGCAGCGCTGCCAATTGCACGATCCAGGTTCCGGGCGGCAGCAAGTCGGCGGCCCGCTCCGGCCATTCGATGGCCGTCACGCCGTCGCCGAAGAGGTACTCATCGAGACCCAGGTTCCAGGCTTCGAGTTCATCGTGCACGCGATAGAGGTCAATATGATTGAGGGTCAGGCGGCCGGGATAGATTTGCACCAGGGTGAACGTGGGGCTGCAAACCGGCGCATCGGAACCGAGCCCTTCAGCCAGGCCCTGCACCAGGCAGGTCTTGCCGGCGCCCAGGTCGCCGTGCAGAGCCAATACGGCGCCGGGCTCGAGCCGGTCGGCCAGCCGCCGCCCGATCGCGCGGGTTTCTTCGGGACACTGACTAAAATATTCTTCAAGCATGCGTTGCATAATGATCGAAACCGGTGAAAGAAACAATCTCCCAGCGCGCGGCCGGCGCGGTCTGGATCTCGAGTTGGCCGGGCTGATCGGTCAGCTCGCCGATAGCCCACAGGGGGGTCTGAAAGACCTGTCGCCACGCCGCGGCCAGCGTAGCGGCCTGGGCGGGCCGTACGCCGAACAGCAGCTCGAAATCCTCGCCGTCGGTCAGGGCGTGGACCCAGGGCGGGCGGTCATCGCCGCATTTGGCGGCGGCGGCGGCCACAGGCAGATCGTGGATGCGCAAGCGGGCGCCGACTCCACTGGCGGCCAGCACATGCCGGACATCGGTGGCGAGTCCATCGCTCAGATCAATCGCGGCTGAGTGGCCTGCCTGGGCGCGCAGCCATTGCCCTTCGGCCACCCGCGGCTCGAAACGGAATTGGCGGCCCTGGCGACTGCCCCCCAGCTCGCCGGTCACAAACAGGACATCGCCCGGCCGAGCGCTCGCGCGGGTCAGGGCGGTCGCTTTGGGCGTGATGCCGACGCCGAAGACATGGGCCTGGAAATCGGCCCCACGCGCCAGGTCGCCGCCGATGAGATCACATTGATGCCGCCGGGCCAGGCGGTTCAGTCCGTCATAGAACGCCTCGAGCCAAGCCACGGACTGATCCGGGCGGGCGACGATATTGACCAGCGCCCAGAGGGGCTTGGCGCCCACGGCGGCCAGATCGCTGAGCACGCGGCCCAGGGCCTTGTGCCCCACCCCGGCGGGCGGGCTGCCCCACTCGAAATGCACGCCTTGAATGACCGGGTCGGAGGCCAGGGCCACATCCCACTCCCCGGGCGGCAGGGGGCCCACCGCGCAATCGCCACCCACCGGCAGGGTCAAAGGATGGACAGGCGGGTCCAGCCGGGCCAGCATCCGCCGGATGGTCTGCACTTCACCCAAATCTGTCACGGTACCGCTCATGGTTTACACCGCCCGCATCCA
>JAIPIQ010000079.1 GCA_021734645.1 Fidelibacterota bacterium
CAACGCCGGGCCAGTCGGCGAGCACGGCCAGACCGTCTGTGGGCCCGAGCACGAAGAAGGCCGTGGCCAGGGCATCGGCGAGCTGACAGGTAGGAGCGTACACGGTGACGCCCGCCAGATCATGCTCGGGCGGATACCCCGTGCGCGGATCAACAATGTGCGTCCGGCGGCGCCCCGTCTCATCCTCGTAAAACTGCTGATAATCTCCGCTGGTGGCCACCGCCCCCTCCGTCAGATGCAACACCCCCTGCACAGTCGCAAGGGTCCCGCTGGGCGCCCACAGCGGCTTCTGGATCCCAACCCGCCAGGGCCGCCCGCCCGGCGCGCGCCCGGCCACCCGCACCTCGCCGCCAATTTCAACCAGATAGTCACTATGCCCGAAGCCTGCCAGTAATTCGGCGATCACGTCCACGCCATAGCCCTTGGCGATGCCCCCCAAATCCAGTTGTACATCGTCCCACTCCTTGACGACCCGGTTGGGCGGGTCCAGCCGGAGCAGCGCCCACCCGCAACGCGCGCGCCCGGCCGCCACTTGCGCCGCGGTGGGCGCCGGCCGCACGGCCCGCGACGGGCCAAATCCCCAAAGCGCCACCAGGGGCGCCACAGTGGGATCAAAAGCGCCGCCTGTATGCCGGGCGACTTCCAGGGCCGCGGACAAGACGCGATAGCACCCGGCGGAGACCGTCACCGGCTCCCCCGCCCGGGCCGCGTTCACGCGGGAGACTGCGCTGACCGGGATATAAACCGATAGATTCCGGTTGAGCACTTCGAGCTGGCGTTCGATGCGTTGACTTTGCCGGCTCCATTCCGCGACGTCCAGAGGGCGCCCCAGCCGCACCTGGTAGGTGGTGCCCATGATCCGCCCCTGGAGTACAGGCTCAGCCATCTCCGGCTCGGCCCGCGGCCACAGCAGCCAGGCGGTCAGCCCCGCGATCAGCGTAAATCCCACCAACAGCACCCGGCCGACAATGCGGCGGGCAGCCCACGAGGGCGTAACAATCCCATCCTGGCCTGCCATCACCCGCTCGCCCACTGCGCCTTGCTATGCGCCATGGTTCTGCCCCACTCGCAGCGCGAGCATGGTCATGTCGTCATACTGCGGCGCGGAACCGGTGAACCGCCGCAAATGCTCGCGCACATGGCTGACGGCGCTGTGCGCCCCTTCGCGCTGGGCCACTGCGATGGCGCGCAATAACGGTTCGCCCCCCCATTCCCTCCCGTGCTCATCCTGCGCTTCCGTAATGCCATCGGTATACACCAGCACCAGATCGCCCGGCGCCAATTGAACTTCGACTTCCCCCAGTTCCCCCGTGAATAAGTCCAGGTCGCCGATGCCCAGGGCCAGACCCGGCGCCTCGATCAGCTCTGGCGCGGCGTCCTGCCGCGCGAGGATCAACGGCTCATGCCCGGCCCGCGCCACCCGCAAACGGCGGGTTGGCAATTCCAGCACCATATATAACAGGGTCACAAACATTTCTTCGGCCACGTCATCGCGCGTCAACTGGGCCAGATCAATCAACATCTCCCGGGGACTATGCCGCCCCCGCGCCACAGCCCGGCCGACGCTCCGGCAGATGCTCATCATGATCGCGCCACTGATCCCCTTGCCGGACACATCGGCAATCATCAAGCCCACATGCTCGTCATCCACCGGGATTACATCGAAGTAGTCGCCCCCCACTTCGAGGGCCGGCTCACTGAACGCCGCCAGCTCGTACCCGGCCAACCGCGGCAGTTCCTTCGGCAGCAACGACGTTTGAATGCGCCGGGCCACCTCCAGATCGCTGTCAATCCGCTCCTTGCGCCGCAAGTCGTCCCGCAGACCAGCGAAATGCAGGGAAACGGAGGCTTGGTCCGCCAGCGCCTGGGCCAGGCTTTGATCGCCCTGGGTGAAGGGACGTTGATCCGTGCGGTTGACCAGCGCCAGGACTCCCAGCACCCGCTGATGAAACCGCATGGGCAACAGGAGCAACGAGCGAATCTGGAGATAATCCACCTCGTAATGGGGCACGCGCGGATCGCGTTCGGCGTCTTCGATCAACAGCGCCGCCCCCAGGTCGAAAACCCCGCCAATCAGCCCCTCGGCCGGGCGGATCGGCTGGTTGGCCACCATCTGCTCGATCTGCTGGGAGCGACTGGCCACTTTGTCCAGCCGCAAATCCCCTCCACTGGCCAGGGGCGGGAAAATGCCGGCCTGGGCGTGAGCCCGCAGTACCTGGTGCTCGCGGTCATAGAGGTAAAGCGCCCCCGCGCCGGCATGGGTGGTCCGCAAGCCATAAAAGAGAATGCGTTTCAGCATCAGGTCCAGGTCCAGTTCATCGGCCTCGGCGAACACATCGCCGACGTCATGAATGAAACTGAAAACCACTTCCTGCTGCTGGCGCAACAAGGTCAACTCGGCGTGCCGCGCGCGCCGGCGCACCAACAGCAGACCGATCAGCAAGCTCTGCAGCAGCACCAACAGCCCGAGGACAAACTCCGTGGCTGCGGTCATGGCGCCGGCTCCGGCGGGTTCTGCCGCGCGCGCCGGACATCGTCGCGCAGATAGGTCAGCACATCCTCGAATTTCGGGCGGTTGTCATCGAAGACCTCGACCAGCATCTCGTGGGCGGCCAGCACGTTCTCGGCCCGTTCGAGGCGGGACTCCGCGGGCTGATCCAGGCTCTCCTTCGGGATCCCGCGCCCCAGCCGCCGGGCCCAGTCCGCCGGCAATTCATCCACAGGCGTCACCCGCACCACGCGATCCAACCCCAGCGTCCGCAGCAAACGCTGGGTATGCTCATTGCCCCCGCTCATGTAAACCGCCCCGTCCAGCCGCTTGACCTGGCCCGCCAGCCCGGCCACGATGCCCATGAACGTGCTGTCCATCCCCGTGCAGGACCGCAAATCGAAAACAAAATTACGCACGCCCCCTGCGAGGGCTTCGCGGGCAAACGCCTTAAGCGCCCCCGCCCACTCGAACGACCCCCGCCCCAACACTTCCACAAAGGCCACGGCGGCTTCCTTCGCCACCCGCAAACCGCCCTGTCGCGGCGTTCCCTGGGAAGCCGCCATATCGTCAGCAAGCCCCCGCCGTCGGCGCCGCCGAGCCCCGCTCTGCCGTTTGGTCTGCCTGCATCCTCATCTTCATGATCCATACTCTAACGAAGACCGCCGCACCTGTCAATTCCGGGACGCCGCCCATGCATCCATTCGGGTCACCGCCTTCAGATTGTTGACCCGGACGCCCAACGGCACGGCGCATTCCGGACCGATAATGTTAATGCCGGCCTCCGCCGCCGCTTGCGCTTGCCGGATGACATCCGCCTCCGTTCCGTTATTAAGAACCGCAACATTGGAAATACCGCCCATCAATGACAGTTGCTGGCCGGCCAGGCTTCTGATCTCCGCTGAGGTCCCGCTCTTTGTGTCCCAATGGAAGCAGTCCAGCCCGGTTTGCCGGATGTACTCCATCCGGTCCTTGGTATCGCCACAGATATGCAGGATCAGAGGACAGTCTATGGCCTGGGCCAGTTCGGCATGTACCGGCAGCAGGAACTCTTCGTACATGGCCGGCCCGCACAAATCGCGGGTGGCATGATCAGCAAGCAGCAGGCAGTCCGCTCCGGCCTCGAGCTGCGCGGCGGCAAACCAAAGCGTCAGATTCTTCAGCTGCTCAATACATGCTTTGATCATATCCGGCTCCAGCGCGGCGTTGACCAACCAGTTTTCCACGCCGAAGAAGTGATACCCCAGCGTCCATGGTCCAAACACCTTGCCGCAGACCGCGCTGTCCGCACCCAACGCGCTCTTGAGCATGGCCAGTGATTTCAGCGGCGTCTGCGCGGCCGGGTGCTTCAGAAAGTCCTTCGTATACCGGATGTCATCAGCCGTTTCCCAGATATGGCCCCGGCAATCCGGCATCCGGCCCTTTGTTCCCCACTCCACCGGGCAGCCCACCGCGGCGGATTCGTGCCAGACGGAAAACAGCGGCATCACCACGTCAAAACCATAGACCGTATGGCCGGCCATGGCCAGCTTGGTCATCGCGTCCGCATTCAGATGGGCGTCGGGAAACGCCGCGCCGACAAGATCCATCAATTCCTCAGTCACAATCGAGGTCCCAGATCCAAATGCCGGGCGCGGAGTCGGCTGCCCCCGGACTGCGTCCAAAAACAGTTCACGTGACATGGGCCCGTACTCCTTACTTAGTGCGGCTGATACCCGGCCAGGGCATACATGGCGATGCCGGCGGCGACCGAGGCATTCAGGCTGTTGATACGGCCCTGCTGGGCGATATGGACCACATGCTGGGCGTTGTTAAGAATCCACTGGCCGACGGCCTGGTTCTCGCCGCCAATGACGAGCATGAGCGGCCCCTGCAGACGTTCAGCCACCGCGGCCAGGGGCACGGCCCCCCCCCCGTCCAGCGCGACCACATCGTAGCCCGCGGCCAGGGCTGCGCGGGCATAGTAGTTCGCCGCCCGGTCCTTGCACAGCCGCAGGAACTCGGTGGCGCCGGCGGATACCTTGACCACCGAAGGATACACGTCCGGCACGCCCTTCATGGCCAGGGCGACCGCCTCAAAACCGAAAATCTCCGCGCTGCGCAAAATCGCGCCGACGTTATGCGGATCTTCGACGTTGTCCAACAAAAGCAGCTTGGGCGCACCGAGCAGATCCTCGAAGGCCACATAGGGATAGGTACTGCAGCGCAGCACCGCGCCCTGATGCTCATGACTTTCCGCCAGTTGCGTCAGGCGGCCCTTGTCCACCAGCTCGATGGGCACGGCCCGCCGCTCGAGCTGCGTCCGCAGGGCGCGCAAGCGGGCGCTCTCGGCCGTCGCCGCGTTGAGATAGGCCTGGGTCACCTGGCGTCGCCCGGCCCGTAACACTTCGAAGGCCGGGTTCAGCCCGTGAATATACTCGCGATGGGGCTTGCCCATGGCGGGCTTACTCGCTCGGGGCGGCGGCCAGGAAACGCAATCCCAGATCGCGCAATTGGCGTTCGCTGACGGCCGCGGGCGCATTCATCATCAGGTCCATGGCCTTCTGGTTCTTGGGAAAGGCAATCATTTCGCGGATCGAATCCGCCCCGCCCAGAAGCATCATCAGGCGGTCCAGCCCCAGGGCCAGGCCACCATGGGGTGGCGCCCCATATTCGAGCGCCCGCAGCAAGTGCCCGAACCGGTCTTCATATTCGGCGGCGGGCATGCCCAGGGCCGCAAACAAGCGGCGCTGATAGGCGGCCTCATGAATCCGAATGCTGCCGCCGCCGAGTTCGACGCCATTCAGCACCACGTCATACGCCTGGGCGCGCAAGCTCAGCGGCTCGCTCTCAAGGCGCTCCGCATCCGCGCGGCACGGGGCGGTAAACGGGTGGTGCATGGCCTGCAGACCACCCTCCGCATCCGCTTCGAACAGGGGGAAGTCCGTGACCCAGGTCAAGGCAAAGGCCGCCGGATCAATCACCCCCGCCTGGGCGGCCGCCAGCAGGCGCAGGCGGCCCAGCGCGGTATTGACCACCGCGGCATCGTCCGCCGCGAACAGAATCAAGTCGCCCGCCGCGATGTCCAACGCCGCGCGCAACGCGTCCTTCTCGGCGTCGGAAAAGAATTTCACGATGGGCGATTTCCAGGCGCCATCCTCCTGCACGCGAATATACGCCAGGCCGCCCAGCCCGGCATCCTTGGCCATCGCCGTCCAGTCATCCATGATCCGGATGGGCGCGCCGGCCAGGCCCTTGCCATTGAGGGCTTTGATCACCCCGCCGCCGGCCAGCACCCGGCCAAAGACCTGGAACTGGGTCGCGGCAAAGATCTCGCCGACGTTGACCAAGGGCAGCGCGAACCGGAGGTCGGGCTTATCGCTGCCGTACCGATCGAGGGCCTCGGCGTAAGTCAGCCGCGGCAACGGCAGCGTCGGTGCGGGGTGCCCGGCCGCCACGAAGGCGGCGGCGATCAGGCCATCAACCAGGGCATAGATATCCTCCGGGGTGATGAACGACATTTCCAGGTCAATCTGGGTGAATTCAGGTTGGCGGTCGGCGCGCAGATCTTCGTCGCGGAAACAACGGGCGATTTGATAGTAGCGGTCGCAGCCGGCGACCATCAGCAGTTGTTTGTATTGCTGGGGCGCCTGGGGCAGCGCAAAACACGTGCCGGGGACAGTGCGGCTGGGCACGAGGTAGTCGCGGGCGCCCTCGGGCGTGCTCTTGGTCAGAATCGGCGTCTCGATTTCGGTGAAGTCCTGACTGTCGAGATACGCGCGCACGGCCTGGGTCACCGCATGGCGCCGGCGCAGATTGCGCTGCATGGCGGGTCGGCGCAGATCCAGGTAGCGATAGGTCATGCGCAGCTCGTCGCTCACCCGCTCGGCCTCCTTATCGTCCAGGGGGAACGGCGGCGTGGCGCTGCGGTTGAGCACGGTAATGTGGTGGCTGCGGACTTCGATGCCGCCGGTGGCCAACTTGGCGTTCACCATGTCCGCCGGCCGCGCCTCGACCCGTCCGGTCACCTGCAGCACATATTCCGGCCGCACGGTCTGCACGGCCTGCCAGATCTCCGCCGGGACCTCCGTCGGATCACAGAGGACCTGGGTCAGGCCGGTGCGGTCACGCAGGTCAATGAACATGACGCCGCCATGATCCCGGACCGTGTCCGCCCACCCGCAGAGGGTGACGGTCTGGCCCACGTTGTCAGGCCGGAGGGCGCCGCAGGTTGTTGTGCGTAATTGTGTCTGCATCTCAAACGATCTCCCGGGCTGTCAGCGCGCGTTGATGCGCCAACCAGCCGACTTCATCCAGAACGGACTGCTCGCCCGTTCGCAAATCTTTCAATACATAGGTTCCGTCCGCCAACTCATCGGGCCCCCGGACCAACACCCACCGGGCGGCCGCCTGGTTGGCGGCCCGCAACTGGGCCTTGAGACTGCGGCCCCGCAGGTCCAGCCCGCAGGACAGCCCCACACGCCGCAGCCGCACCGCCAGCGCGAGCTGCTCGGACTCCGCTTCAGGACTCAGGGCCGCCAGCCACAGCGCGGGCGGGCGGGGCGCAGGCCGCTCTCCCCCCGCCTCCTCCCAGGCCGCCAGCAAACGCTCGAGGCCAATGGCGAACCCGACCCCCTCCAAATCCCGCGCGCCCACCCGGATCCGGTAGCGCCCGCCACCGCTCAGGGCATTCTGCGCGCCCAGACCGCCTGCCGTCACCTCCCACACCGTGTGGGCGTAGTAATCCAGGCCCCGCACGAGCTTCGGCGCCACCCGATACGGCACGCCCAACGCCGTCAAACCCTGCTGCACCGCCTCGAAATAGGCCTGGCTCTCCGCGCCCAGCAGCTCGACAACCGGCGGTAAATCGGCCCCGAGCGCCTGGCAGCCCGGCTGCTTGCAATCCAGCACCCGCAAAACATTGGTCGCCAGGCGCCGCCGGCAATCCGCACAGAGGTCGCCCTGCCGGGGTTCGAGGGCGGCCCGGTAACCGGCCGCCACGCGCGGCTGGTCAGCGGGTGCGCCGCGCGTGTTGATCTGAAATTCGAGCTGCGGCAGGTTGAGTTTTTCCAGCAGCGCCCATTGCAGGGCCAGGCACTCGGCATCCGCGCGGGGGCGCGGCGCGCCCAGCAGCTCGACGCCCAATTGATGAAACTGGCGGCGGCGGCCGGCCTGGGGCCGTTCCGCGCGAAACATGGGCCCCAGATAATAGAGCCGGGCCTGCTCAGCCTCCGGACCGCGCCCCGCCAGGTGCCGCATGACCCCGGCCGTTCCCTCCGGGCGCAGCGCCAGCTCGCGCCCCCCCCGATCCGTCAGGCGGTACATCTCCTTCTGGACGACATCCGTCCCCTCGCCCACCGCATGCTCGAAGAGCGCCGCGCGCTCCAGCAGCGGGGTTCGAATTTCCGCCACTTGATAACGCCCCAGCACATCCTGGGCATGACGCTCGAACCAGCGCCAGCGCGCCAGCTCGGGCTCGGTCAGGTCCACCATGCCCTGCAGGGGTTGTCCCTCGTTGGTTCCCATGGATATCCGGCCTGGGCCGTCAGCGCGCCCGCGCCGCTGCCAGGGGCTTGGCGGGCGGATTCGCCAACCGTGCCCGCAACGCCCGGCCCGCCTTGAACTTGACGGTTTTCCGGTCCGGGATCATGACCTCGTCCTTGGGCCGGTTCGGATTGCGCCCGATGCGCGGCTTGCGCCGCTGAATTGAAAACACGCCGAAATCCCGGAACTCGACATTGTGGCCCTTGACCAGGCAATCGGCAATGCGGTCGAGCATATGCTGAACAACGCTGTGCGCCTCCAACTGCGTCAGCCGCGCTTCTTCCGCCACCTGCAACACCAAATCTCTTTTCGTCAGTTTCATGACCACCTCACTGCTCCTCGCCCGATCCCACAGCGCGCCGCATCCCGCCCGCCTTCACGCCATGTATCGGACTTCATCATAGCTTGCCCGCTTCCGAGGTCAAGCCGTGGTTTGATCCCCGCCCCTGATCTGCCCCGCGGAAACCGGGCGGGAGAATAGCGCGCATGGCATGCCCGTCATTTGCGAAAGAAGTGAACGTACCCGCAGACCAGGGCCGCGATGCCGCTCAAGAACGCCATGCTCTTGTTGAACAAATAAAAGCTGTCCTGCGGGTCGGGATACTTCTCCAGGAAATGCGCGGGTGTAAACCAACCGTCCCAAATGCTCCAGGCGCAGAGCAATCCCAGAAAAATTGCCGCCACCAGATAACTCTTGGACCCTTCCACGCGAAACGATCTGGCCATGATTGCCTCTCTTCCTTTTTCCGATTGGAGCCACTATACGCCGCAGCGCGCGGTTGGCAAGGCCGCCGATCGGCCGCGCACCCAGTCCGCCGCGGTTTGGCGCAGCAGCTCGGGCGTGCGGCGCAGTGATTCGGCCAGCGGCATCCCGGGGACCTGCAGGGCCCGGACATCGTGAATGCCCCGCGCGCGACACAGATCCGGCGCCACATGCGCCTGCCCGGCGAATACCGCCACGGGCACCCCGGCCGCCTGGGCCACTTCCGCCACCCCGGAAACGACTTTGCCGTCCAGCGACTGGCTGTCGAACGAGCCTTCGCCGGTGATACACCAATCCGCGCCGGCCAGCGCGTCCTTCAGCCCGATGGCGTCCATCACCGCGGTTATCCCCGCCGCGTACTGGGCATGGAAGAACACCACGGCGCCCGCGCCCAGACCGCCCGCCGCGCCGCCCCCGGGCAAATCCAGCACATCCCGCCCCAGGTCGGCCCGCATCCGCGCGGCCAGGTTGGCCAGGCCAGCGTCCAGCTCCGCAACCATGGCCGGAGTGGCGCCCTTCTGCGGCCCAAACACCGCGGCCGCGCCGCGGGGACCGCAGAGCGGATTGGTCACATCGCAAAGCATCGTGACCGTCGGCCAATCGCGCTCAGCGGCCGGCCGCTCAATCCGCGCGATGGCGTTCAGCCCGCCCCCGCCGGCCGGCACGGCCCCGCCGCGCGCATCCAGAAATCGCCAGCCCAAGGCCGAAGCCGCGCCCACGCCCCCGTCAACCGTCGCGCTGCCGCCGAGGGTCAACAGAATGTGCCGGGCGCCCTGCTCACAGGCGGCCTCGAGCAACTGGCCGGTGCCATAGGTGCTGGTCAGGAGCGGATTGCGCTCATGCTCAGCCAGCAGAGGCAGACCGCTCGCGGTGGCCATTTCGATCACTGCCGTTGCGTCCGCCGGGAACCAGGCGAAGCCCGCGGTCACCTCGTGTGGCGGCCGGGGACCTTGCACCCGCTGGGGAATCCAGTGCCCTCCTGGGCGCGCCGCCAGCAAGGTGGCCGCCGTACCCTCGCCGCCGTCGGCCATGGGTTTCAACACGCACTCGACGGCTGGCACCGCCGCCCGCAGCCCCTCACCCACCGCGGCACAGGCCCGCGGCGCCGAAAGACTGCCCTTAAACGAATCCAGCGCAATAACAATTCTCATCGCGCCAAAGCTATGGCAAACCAGGCGCCACGTCAATCCAAGCCGCCGCCCGGGCTCCGGTGGATGGGAAGGCAACCAAGCCCACTGCCCCGCGGCCTCCTGCCCGGCCCGAAACGCGCGTTGACAGCCCCCAGGGTGTTGGACTATTGCCATCCCGTGCAGCTTCACAAATCAAACCAAGGAGACCAGATGATTCGCAAGGCCAGCGACAGAATGTCAGAACCCCGCGAGAACTTGCGGGGCGGGGCGGGGACAGTCACGCTCCACCACTTTTTCAAGCCGGACGAAATCACGGCGCCCACCCGCCTGTGCGCGGAAATGACAATTCCGCCCGGGGCCAGCATCGGGCTTCACGAGCACCAGGAAGAAGACGAGTTGTATTTCGTGACCGCCGGCTCCGGGATCCTCTCCGAAGGCGGCCGGGAACAGCGCATCCACATCGGCGACGCCATTCTGACCGGCAACGGGGGCGCGCATGCGGTGCGTAACGACGGCCCCGAAGATCTGCGAATCATCGCGGTCATCCTGCTGTACCGGTAAGCGCCTCTCCGCGCTCTGAATCGCTGGACAGCGCCGTTACCGATTGACGCCAGCCGGGCGGGCGGGCATATTGGGTCCTGTGAAAACAACGCATCGTGTAAGTCAAATACAGGGAATGCCGCAGCCCTGATCATGCAGGCAACCTGGATCATCTGGCGCCGGGAAATCCGCGCCTATCTGGTGGCCCCCGCGGCCTATGCCATCTGGTTTTTCTTCCTGGTGGTGCTGGGCTACAGCTTCTCCATCCAGGCCCGGTTGATGGCCCAGGGCGATGCCGTCGCGCCAATGGTGCGCCATATCTTCAGCTCGCTCTTTTTCTGGATGGCCATGCTGATCGGCACACCATTGCTCACCATGCGCCTGCTGGCCGAGGAGCGCCAGGCCGGGACCGACGAAGCCCTCATGACCGCGCCCGTGCCGGAATACGCCATTATTCTGGGCAAGTATCTGGCCACGCTCTGTTTTTTCGGCCTGCTGTGGCTGCCCACGTTGCTCTACGGGCCGATCCTGCGCTATTTCGACCCCAACCTGCCACCCGCCATGGCCACCGCCTTGAGCGGGTATCTCGGCGCTTTCCTGATTGGCTCAGCCTACCTGGCCATCGGCCTGTGGGCCTCCACCGTCAGCCGCACCCAGTTGGCCGCCGCCATGCTCTGTTTCACCTTCCTCTGCTCCCTGTTCTTCACCGGCCTGCTGCCATTTATCCTGCGCAGCGGTTGGTGGCGCGATGTGGCCGCCTACGTATCCGCCACCCGGCACATGCTCGACTTCTCAAGCGGCACCATTGATTCCCGCCCCCTGGTCTTCTATCCCACCCTCACCGCGCTGGCCCTCTTCGCCGCCTGGCTGAGCCTCGCCGCCCGCAGGGGGCGCTGACATGCGCGCCGCCCCGCCACCACCAGCCGCCGCCCGCCGCCACTGGCTCTTCACCGGCCAGGCCGGCGCCAACCTGCTCCTCGCCGGCTGGCTGTTCTTCCTCCTGAACTACCTCGCCTTTCATACCTATCGGCGCTGGGATTTCAGCCTCGATCAGGCACAGGGACTGGCGCCCAAAACCATCGAGGTGCTGCGGAACCTGAACGCGCCGGTCCAGATCCACATCCTCTTCAAACCCGATCATCCCACCTATCAACTGGTGGAAAACCTGCTGGCGGCCTATCGCGCCGAGTCCCACTGGATCCGCCTCGAACATGTGGACCCGGACCGGGATGTGGCCCGTACGGAACAGCTCAGCCGGGCCTTCGCCTTGCAGCAACCCAACGTCGTGCTCTTCGAAAGCGAGGACCGCCGCCAGATCATCCCGGCGGAGGATCTGGTGGAATATGACGTGGCCCCGTGGCAGGCCGGCCAGCGCCCGGAGCGCTCCCTCTTCCAGGGCGAACAGCTCTTCACTTCGGCCCTGCTGGCAATCACCCAACCCCGGCGCCCGGTGGTCTATTTTCTCCAGGGACACGGCGAACATGCCGTGGACGAAGCCGAGCGGCGCCGCGGCTATTCGGAGATCGTCCGCGTCGTTCAACGCGACTATTTCGAGATCCGCCCGCTCACCCTGACGGGCCCCGGGGCCCTGCCCGCGGACTGCGATGTCCTGGTCGTGGCCGGTCCCCGCACTCCCCTGGCGCCGACGGTGGTCGAGCAAATTGCCCGCTTCCTCGATCGCAACGGGCGCCTGCTGGCGCTCCTGAACCATGACGTGGATACGGGCCTGGAGTCGCTCCTGGCCAACTGGGGGGTCCGGGTGGGACCGGAACAGGTCATTGACCCGACCCGCTCGCCGAGCGGCCGCGAAATGTTCGTAACTGAATACCCGCCCCACCCCATCACCCGCCCCCTC
>JAIPIQ010000080.1 GCA_021734645.1 Fidelibacterota bacterium
CCGCGTCCGCCCTGCCCTCCGATGGCGACGGCGGCCCGGTCTGGCCGGCGGGCTACCTGGGCTCGATTGCGCACACGCGGGCCTGGGCCGTGGCCATCGCCGGCGCGACCGACCGCTGGCGGGCGCTGGGGATTGATATTGAAGACTGGCGTCGTTTGCAGCGTCCCGGTCTGGCGCAGCGGATTCTGACCCCGGAGGAGCTGGCCGCCTGGCGGAACCTGCCCGCCGAGCGCCAAACCCGCCAATTGGCCCTGATCTTCTCCGCCAAGGAAGCCCTTTTCAAAGCCTGGCACCCGACCCTGCGCCAGCCTCTGGCCCTGCGCGACGTCGCCCTGCGCGCCGATCCCGCCCCGCGCCTGATCTGGATCCGGCCCGACCTGCCCGCCCCGCCCCCGTTTCAAATCCGCTGGGACTGCGGGGACGCCTGCTGCCTGGCCACTGCCTGCGTCCCCGCCGGGCAGACCGGTTAAGCAGGGAGGTCCAATTGCGTCGTGATGGCTCGGGCAACGCCTTCCATGTCGGACCGCGAAAGCGATCCGGCCTGGTTGACCAACCGCTGCTTGCTGACAGTCGTCAGTTGGTCGGCCATTGCTTTGGAGGGTCTGCCACCGAAGGTCACATAGGCTTCGCTGGGATAGAGCTTGCCGGTGGAACCCGTCAACGGCACAACTTGCACGCGATTCAGAAAACGGTTGGCCGCATCGTTGCTGACAATCACCGCAGGGCGCTGCTTCCGGATCTCCCCCCCGACCGCCGGATCAAAATTAACCCACCAGACTTCAGATCTCTTCATTGCTCACATCCCCGCAGGTCGCTTCGGCCCACGCTAGGGCATCGGATTCCCGAACGCGGTCCGCCGACATGGCCCGGTAGCCTTCATAGAGGTCCTCTTTGACGACATGGGGGCGCACCAGTCCTTCGACGAAGTGACTGATTTTGCGTGGACCGATGACCCGCCGCAAGCCGACGTAGATATCTTCGTCAATCGTCAGCGTCAATTTCTTTTGCACCGCACACCGCCCTTCTGATTGCTACACGTACATTACACGTGCATGACGGCGCGCGTCAAGCATTGTCCGCCCTCATTCCCCCGCTAGCCGACATGCTTTTGGCAGATGGCGCGAAAGTGGTGGCCGTAAATGGCCAGTACAGACCTGAAAAAAAGGCTTGCCTGGGCCGCGGGTGCATGCGAGTCTCTTCATCACACTAAAAGAAGATATCCATTCATGTACCCGATCATGTCACCCACGGCAGCCCTGTGCCGATTGCGTTACCGGTGGGTGGCGGTGTTTGTTTTCCTCGCGGGCGCCGGAATGGCGCGCGCGCAGTGGGCCACCCAGTCGCTGACGCTCGAACCGGGGTGGAACGCGGTGTACCTCGATGTACAGCCTGAGCCGCGGGCCCTCGATGCGATTTTCACCAACCGCGCCATTGAAAGCGTGTGGAAGTGGGATCGGCGCTTCAGCCACATCGAGTTCACGGTGGATCCCTACACGCTCGAACCCGAAGATCCGCACTGGCTGGTCTGGCTGCCACCGGACGACCCGCGCCGCTTCCTTGCCCGCCTTTTCGAACTCCAGGGCGCGCAAGCGTATCTCGTGCGCGTCGCCACCAACGCCGCGCCGTTGAATGTGGCGCTCAAGGGCCGGGTGATCCTGCCCCTGCCCGACTGGTTCCCGCGCGGTTTGACGCTGGTCGGCCTGCCCGTGCATCCGGACAATCCGCCGACCTTCGCGGACTTTTTTAAATTCACCCCGGAAGTGGACACCACGCTGGGCGTCCAAAACCAGTTGTTCACGATTAACAGCCAGGGGCGCGGGGTGACGATCGTCCAGCCGCACCGCGACAAAATTCGGGCGGGGCGGGCCTATTGGATCGGCTGCGCGCGTGATCCGCGGTACATGGGACCGTTGCACGTCGCGCCCTCCGGTGGCGGCGCGGTGGATTTCGGCACGACGGCGGTACAGCAAGATCTGGCGATGCGGAATCTATACGCCACGCGTTCGCTGGTGGTACGGGTGGTGCAGACGGCGTCGGAGGCGCCGGCGGCGGGGTTTACCGAACTGGCGGGCCCCGTGCCACTTTCCTACCTGGTGCGGAATGCCAGCAACCAGTGGGAGTGGCTCGAATTTCCGGCGGAAGGACTCGAGCAGACGCTGGGGCCGGGGGAAGACTGGACGCTGAAGCTGGGCGTGCGACGCCAGGATTTCACGCCCTACACGCCCACCGGCACCAATGGCTATGCCTACCAGAGCATCCTGCTGATCGAGGACGCGGACCAGTCCCTGCGCGTGCGGGCGCCGGTGACGGCGCAGAAGCCGGCCATGCTGCTGGGGGCGCCGCTGGACGACCACCACGAAAACGCGGGCCTGTGGGTCGGCGCGGCGGTGCTGAACAAGATCAACGCCCCGGCCTATACCGGAACAAACCTGCTGGCGACCGTGGCCCCGCTGACCATGCGCCTGATCATTCATGTGAATGCCTACGGCCAGGCGCGCCTGCTCCAGCAGGTGGTCCTCGCCTGGGACAACAGCCTGACCGACCCGCCGCATACCAACGGAACCTACGCGCTCTTCGTCAACGACGCCGACGTGCCGACCGATACCGAGGAAGTCCACCGAATCAGCTCGGTGGCGTTTCCGCTGATGGCGCCGGTCTGGCTAACGGGCGAATTCACCAATGAACTGACCGGCACGGTCTCCGTGGGGTTCGACGATCCGACGAATCCGACCCTGCACCGCTTCCACCCGATGCACGATAACCAGAACTGGGATTTCGAGCCGTATTCGAACGCGGTGGAGACGCTGGCCATTTCCCGGGAAATCACCCTGGCGTTCGAAGCGCCCGGAACGAACCTGGTGCAGCATCCCCACTGGGGCGTGGACAACGTGATGGGCGCCTACCGCGAAACCCTGACAGGGCTGCGGGCCCAGCCGGTGGCGGTCGAGGGATCGTTCCGCCTCGAGCGGATCAGCCGGATCAACGAGATTGAGTGACCAACGATGAAGGATAGAGGATAAAGGATGAATAAGGCGTCCTTGCAACAGCGTCGCGGGGGGGGGCGGAGGTGTGACCCTGCCAGGCTCCGATCCGTTTTTCACTTTCTGCTTTGCTGTACATCCTTCATCCTTCACTCTTCATCCTTTGCCGCCGACGTTCCGGCGGCGATCAACTACCAGGGGACACTCGTGAACCGCGACGGCCTCGCGGTGACGTCGGGGGCGTACCGCGTGGCGTTCCGGATCTGGGATGACGCGACGGGGACCGGGGCGGCGCACCTGGTCTGGGGACGAGTGTACCAAGTCTATGCAATGACCGGCGGCGTGTTCAACGTCCTGCTGACAGACGCCGGCGGGACGGCGGTGACGGATCCGGCGCCGCGGACGAACGACCTGCTGCGGGCCTTCGAGGGCGCGAATCGCTACCTGGGGCTGACCCTCACGGAAACGCCGACGGGACCGGTGGGAAGTCCGGCGGAGATGGTTCCGCGGCAACAGCTGGCCAGCGCGCCGTACGTGTTCCGGGCGGGGCGCGCGACGGATGCGCAGGAGGCGCGCGACGGATTCCGCGTCTCGAAACGGCTGGTGGTGGCGTCCGGGGGGCTGGAGGTGACGGGGGCGGCCGTGCTGCACAGCACGCTGGCGGTGAGCGGCGCGGCGACCTTCAAGGACACCCTGGTGGTCACCAACAACCTGGTGGCGACCAACCAGACGACGCAGGCGCACGGTCTGCACGTGTATGCCGGGGACACGCAGATCGCCGGCGCCGTGACGGTGGCCGGCAACGTAACCGTGGATCCGCCGTCCGGTTTCACGGGCCACGGGACGGTGCCGGTCGGGGCGATCATCATGTGGTCCGGGGCAATCCATACGATTCCCCGAGGCTGGGCGCTGTGCGACGGCGGCACGCATTCGGGCCATACCACCCCGGACCTGCGCGACCGCTTCGTGGTGGGGGCGGGGCAGAGCTATGCGCATGGCGACACGGGGGGCGCAAATTTCCATCAATTGACGATTGCCGAGATGCCCGATCATCACCACGCCTATGACTACCGTTCGGAGAACAAGGGCTATTGGGGGCTGGCTGAAAAACACGACGGATTCTGGAAGAACACAAAGGATGAAAACAGCGGGCACGCCGGCGGGGATCAGCCGCACGAGAACCGCCCACCGTACTATGCGTTGTGCTACATCATGAGGGTGCAGTGAAGAGAAGGCTGAAGTGTGAAGGATGAAGGATGAATAAGCCGTCCAACAAGCAGAGCCGAATCCTTTCCCGGTGGAGACGGGCCGCCGGGATCCGAGCCGTTGTTCGCTTTTTGCTGTGCGGTTCAGCCTCCCTCCTTCACCCTTCATCCTTTGCCGCCGACGTTCCGGCGGCGCTCAACTACCAGGGGGTGCTGCTGGACAGCCAGGGCGCTCCGGTGCCGGCGGGGGCCTACCGGGTGGCGTTTCGCATCTGGGACGATCCCCTGTCCTCCGGGGCGCCGGACCTGATCTGGGGGCGGGCGTTTTCCGTGAACGTGGTGGACGGCGGGCGCTTCAACGTGCGGCTGACCGACAGCGGCGACGAGGTGATCAACCCGGCGCCGCAGACGAATGACCTGCGGCAGGCGTTCCAGGGCGAGCAGCGGCATCTGGGCCTGACGGTGACGGAGACGCCGGCCGGGGCGGTCGGCAGCCCGAGCGAGATTCCGACGCGCCAGCAGATGGTGAGCGCGGCGTATGCCGTTTATGCAGTCAACGCGACCTTCGCGGAACAGGCCGCCGAGGGATTTCGGGTGGAGAACGGCCTGGTGGTGGCAACCGGGGGCCTCGAGGTGATCGGCGCAACATCGGTTCATGAGGATCTGGAGACGGCCGGAGCGGCGACCCTCGGCAGTGCGCTGCAGGTCCGGGGAGAGCTGACGGGGCTGGGGACGCTGGATTTGCACAGCCTGCATGTGCAAGACGGCGGGGCGCAGTTCGACAGTTCCGTGGCCGTGGCCGGGAACGTGGCTTCGGCGGGCGTGATCGCGGGCTACGGCACCGTGCCGGTCGGGGGGCTGGTGATGTGGAACGGCCCCACGAGCACGATCCCGGCCGGCTGGGCGCTGTGCGACGGGGGAACCTACAACGGCCACGTCACCCCGGATCTGCGGGACCGGTTTCTGGCCGGTGCGGGCGACGACTACGCGGTGGGCAACACGGGCGGCGCCAATACCCATACGCTGACCATAGGCGAAATGCCGTCTCACAGCCATGGGTACACAACCAAGAATGAAATCCATGCCTATTCGCATAGTGAAGGCGATAACCATGGGTACTGGAAGCATACGGAAATCCTTGGCGATGGCACCGGGCACACCGGCGGCGGCCAGCCGCACGAAAACCGGCCGCCGTATTTTGCCTTGTATTTCATCATGAGGGTGCAGTGAGCGGAGAAGGATGAAGAGGAATGAATAAGCCGTCCAACAAGCAGAGCCGAATCCTTTCCCGGCGGAGACCTGCCGCCCGGATCCGATCCGTTGCTCTATTTCTGCTCTGGGGTTCAGCCTTCATCCTTCACCCTTCATCCTTTGCCGCCGACGTTCCGGTGGCGCTCAACTACCAGGGAGTGCTGGCGGATGCCCAGGGGGTTGCGGTGACATCGGGGTACTACCACCTCGAGTTCCGGATCTGGGACCATCCCACCGCGACGGGGGCGGGCAGCCTGATCTGGGGACGGGCGTTTCCGCTGCACGTCACGGCCGGGGGCGTGTTCCACATTCTGCTGACGGACGACGGCGGGGAGGTGTCCCATCCGTCCGCGCGAACGAATGACCTGCGGCAGGCGTTTCAGGAGGACAGCCGGTACCTGGGGCTGACTGTCACGCGGACGCCCGCGGGGGCGGTCAGCGATCCGGAGGAATTCCTCCCGCGCCAGCCGCTGACGAGCGTGCCGTACGCGTTCCATTCGCAGTATGCGGCGGATGCCGCGCAGGCAACCCGCGGCTTCCGGGTAGAAGGCGGGCTGGTGGTGGCGTCCGGGGGACTCGACGTGACAAACGCGGCGGTCTTCAACGACACGCTGGCGGTAGCCGGAGCGGCGACGGTGGACGGAACGCTGCGGGCGGAGAAGACGATGACCGTGCACGGGGCAGCGGATCTGCACCGCCTGCACGTGACCACCGGGGGGGCGCAATTCGACAGCGCTGTGGCCGTGACTGGAAACCTCACGGTATCCGCCCCGTCCAGGCTGGATGGCAACGGGACCATTCCGATCGGAGGGATCATCCCGTGGTCCGGGGCGCAGTCGGCGATTCCAGACGGCTGGGCGCTCTGCGACGGCGGGGTCCATGCGGGGCACGCCACGCCGGATCTGCGCAATCTTTTCGTGGTGGGGGCGGGAAGCCATTACACGGTCGGCGCTACGGGGGGAGAGAATGCCCATCGGTTGACCGTGGACGAGTTGCCGCGCCATACCCATTCGTACACCCGCTATGACGAACTGAAGGGATATGTCGCCCACGGCACCGGCGGCTATTTCTGGAGATATGCGCAAGACAAGCAGACGAGTCACGCGGGCGGCAATGCCCCCCACGAGAACCGCCCGCCGTTCTACGCCCTCTGCCTCATCATGAGGGTGAAATAGAAGGGATGAAGGATGAGTCCGGCAGAGATGAAGGCGGAAGGATGAATATGAGCGTCCATCGCAGAAGGCGGCGGGAGGGATTCCTTCTTTGCCTGCTTCTGGCAGTCTTCATCCTTCAGCCTTCATCCTGCGCCTGGGCTTCGGACTACAACATTGACACGGACTACCGCAACTGGTGGTTCGCGCCGAGCCCGGGCAACGGGCCGTATTCCAACTACTTCGGGGTGGGACAGGCCGGCGTGACAAACGCCTCGACGGCGGTGTATGGCGGGCATGCCCTGGGCAATACCAGCGCCGTGGCGCCGTCGAACCGCGTGTTCCGGCTGGTGCAGTCGGCATTCGGCCAGCCGGTCGAAGGGTTGCAAGCCGACGTGAACCTGGGCGACGTGATCCCGCCGCCGACGGGGGCGGACACCAACCAGCCACCGTGGAACTTCACGGCGGTGCGGGTCGGGAACAACCCGGCGGCGTACTACGAGTGCCAGGATCCGCCCGGCGGGGCGTTCTGGGCGCCCTCCACCAAACAGGTGATCGCTGCCCAGCCGAACAACGTGGAAATCCACTGGCGGACGACGGGCGGGACGACGAACGTGCAGGTGCTGCTGGTGGGGGCGGTGCCGTCCTCCCGCCCGGCGCGGCTGTTCTGGACCGAGTCGCCTTACGATGCGCCGACTGTCAACCTGAACGGCTTCTTTCCGGTGGTGCACTACAACAGCGAGGTGACCCGGCCGGTCTACGAGGCCGTCACGAATGTCCAGGGGGGCGTCACCAACGTTTCCTCCAACGTGGTGAGCGGGGTGTGGCTGGACGACCAGAAGCGGCTGCGGGCGATGGAAGTGTCGGGGATGTTCATCCTGGAGTACTACGAGGCGGGAACCTACAGCCAACAGGTCCAACCGGTGGGGATCGAGATCGTCCAGGTACTCGAACCCGACGTCCAGCTCCTGTCGGCCGACATCGGCGAACGCCTGTTGCCGGCGGACAGCTACTGGAGCCAGATGGAAGGCATCAATGACCTGGATGCCTATGTTTCGCAGGGACTGGCCGAGACGGCGTACCGGTTCGATCACGTCGGGCCGAAGCAGGGCTGGGTGTACGCGATCAAGCGCACGGTGGACAAGCCGTGGTCGCTGGAGGTCTACTGGCGGCATCCGGGCGTGATGGGGGTGCTCTGGCCGTTCGAATATGACTGGTATGCCTGCGACTGGCCGGCGCATCCGCAGGTGCGGGTGGTGTCTGCCGCCACGCAAACAACGGCGGCGGTGCTGGTGCCGGCGGAACTGACGGGCCAGTTGATGGACTACATGGACCCGCCGCTGCACGCTACGCTGTCGGTCAGCGGCAAGTCGCTGATGATGACGGCGCCGGGCCATTGCCTGATGAAGTACACCACGCACGACGACATCTGGTTCGAGGTGATCAAGAGCGTATCCCGGACGAATACGGTGCATTTCGACCTGACGGAACGGGACTGGGACATCGGCGAGGAACTGCGGCCCCCCGCGCTGGAGGCACATGCGCTGGCGTTCGACGGGGGGGACGATCACGTGGCGTTCAGCACGAGCTGGCTGAACAAGCAGACGAACTGGACGCTGGCGCTGTGGTTCCAGGCGGCCGAGGCGAGAGCGGGAGCACTCTACACGGAGGCGGTGGAAGGACCGACGCTCGAGATCAACGTCGGCAGCGGCGGGGAGATTTACGTTGGCATCTGGAACGAGTACATCGCGGGCCGGTGGGCGCATTGCCGCACGCCGGATGGGCTGGTGGCGACCGGGACGTGGCAGCACCTGGCGGTGACGCTGGAGAACGGCGACGATGCATCCAACGGAACGCTGCGGGTCTATCTGGACACCGCCGAGGTGGCCTCCACGAACATGAGCCGCCTGCATTTCGAGGGCGCGGGCCGGGGTGTGATCGCGGCCGGCACGCATTATCCCGGCGGCGCGGCGACCAACTTCTTCCACGGGCGGATGGACGAGGTGCGCATCTGGAACCGGACGCTCTCGCCGACGGAAATCGAAAGCAACCGCTACGAACTGGCGGCGGCGAGCGAATACGGCCTGCTGGCCAACTACTCGTTCTATGAAGGCGCGGGAGACGTGGTGCACAACGAGGCGGGCGGCTACGCCGGGTCGCTGATCGGCGGTCCGGTCTGGTGCTTCGGCCAAATCGACCCGACGGTCGACTTCGCCGCCTTCCCGGGCTACATCTACGAGCCGTACGGCGACCGCTACAACGTGGATCTCTACAACTATCCCACGGAAAGCAACCCGGACGCGGCGTCGTACGTCTTCGCGGTCAACACCAACACGCTCGAGGTCTGGTGGGCGAACCGCAGCCGGCAGGAGGGCATGCCGCCGGTGTACTATCCGTCGTGGGTGGGCCGCTACCGCTGCGGCTGGCCGACGGGCATGCCGCAGATCGTGATCGCCAGCGGGCTGGGCAGCCAGGGCGACCAGTTGACGGCGGCGGACAACGCGCTGGCGTTCGACGGCGCGGGCGACGTCTCGGTGGTGGGCCACGACGACGTGTTTGATCTCGAGCAAGCCGTCACACTCGAGGCGTGGATCCGCCCGGACGTTGTGACCGGGCAGATGGCCATCGTGACCAAGGGGGAGGAGTTGCCGCTCCCGAACGGGTTCATGCTGGGTATGTCGAACGGGACCTTCCGGGCCTGGTTCGCGGATCTCTTCAACAACCGGTACGAACTGGCGTGGGGCAGCCCCGCCACCGGCCAGTGGGCGCATGTGGCGGTGACCATTCAACGCGACGGCCTGATGGCCGGCTACCTGAACGGCGTGCTGGCCGTCCAGACGGCGGGGCCGACGGCGGCGCTGAACCCCGCCGCGGCCGCCCTGGCCATCGGCGCGAATTCGGATCTCGACGGGGCTTTCTTCGACGGCCGGATCGGGGAGGTGCGGATCTGGAGTACGGCCCGGACCCCGGCGCAAATCCGCAGCCACTGGCTGGCGCGACTGGCGGGGAACGAGGCGGGCCTGGTGGCCTGTTATCCGTTCGTGCGGGGCACGAACGAAGCAGTATTGGCGGACGCAGGCCCGCACGGGATGGACGGCCTTGTGACGGATGCCCAATGGGTGGCGCCCGGGCGGCCGGTGCCGGTGTCGGACGCGATGCGGCTGGCGGACGACAGCATCTATGTCCAGAATGACGCCTCGCTGCCGGGATACAATCCGAACGAAGAGCACGCGCTGGTGATGGGCGGCGTGGCCTATGCGCTGCGCGACGACCTGAACACACCCGCCTCCTCCGAGCCGTTCGTGCTGGTGGACTACCTCGACGCCGACACCGCGCGGCCCAAGATGGCGCTGTTCGGGGTGGTGCGAACGAACCTCCAGTACCCCTTTGTCTACGATCTGGAGGCTGGCCTGCCGATCCAGCCGCCGCTGCCGCTGGGGGCGATGCCGCCGTGCACCAACACCTTCAGCCACACCCAGCCGCCGGCCTGGCGCGACCGCAAGCTCGGCTGGTGGGCCCGCTCGGCCGGCGACGATGGCGGGTACACGAACGCGGTCATGCACTTCTATTACACGATGCAGCCGGACTTCTGGTTCCCGAAACTGTCCGCCGCCGATCAGCCCGCGGTAGGGACCGAACTGCCCTGGCTGCCGACGCCGCCTTCCACCAACGGCCTGTCCGGGACGCCCGTGGACGTGACCTACGAGATCCGCTGGCCGGAGAACGTGCCGACGATGAAAATCGGCCAGACGCTGACCCATGCCGCACAGGGTCTGCCGGCCGTCTGGGACCAGTTGAGCGTGGAGTCCGTCTACCAGCAGTCCGCGCAACGGGGACAGGGAAACTGCGTGGTGCTCTTCGATCCGGTGCGGGACCAGACGGCGAATCTGAGCAACGTGGTGGTCGAGGCCATGACGCAAGCCGGGCTGGCACGGCACGACCTGACGGACGCCAGGACGCGGTTCACGAGCCTGCCGCCCTCGCTGTATCCGCGGCTGTTCTACGACCCCGACCGGGGCGAGTACGGGCAGTTGGTGCTGGAGGGGGTGTACGAGGAGACGCTCACGGGCGGCGGCTACCTGCTGCTCAACCTGTTGGCGGATTTCGAAAAGGCGCAGGCGATTTCCGCGGCGGAGGGCATTGATGCCGGGCTGAAGAATCAATGGAACGACGCGATCAACGCGCTGCGGCAAACGATCACCAAGATCAAGCCCAACGAGCCGTTTGTGCACGCGGCGGCCTATGCCGGGCTGGGCAAGGGGACGGGCTACGTGACGTTGGCTTTTAACAACAGCACGAATCCGATCCAGGTGCCGCCCGCCCTGCCGGTGAGCCTGAGTATCTTCAAGGTCGCGCCGGAACTGGCCGCAGGCACGATTGAGGTGCTCGAACCCGAGGACGTGCTGGACGAGCAGCTCACGCTGCGGACCAGCCTGGACTACGGGGGGGATCTGGATCAATACGAGTTCGAGTGGCGCTGGATCGAACCGGAAGGCGGCTTGGCGCCCAACACGAACTTCACTTCCTGGGCCGCCTACGGGCCGGAGCCGTCGCCGGGGAGCAACGTGGTGACGATTGCGGGCGCCAGCGAGTTCACGCTGGTGGATCACTACTTCGCCGTGCGTTACCGCAAGATGGACGATACCGGCCCGACGGGCACCAACTGGAGCCAGTGGGCCTACAACCTGGCGCCGGGGTGGGTCCAGCGGGTGATGAACGGGATCAATCCGTTCGAGCAGACTCTGCAGGACACGCTGGAGCACGCCGTGGACACCCGCTCGACGATGATCAGCCTCGCGGGCGAGCCGTACCAGGGGGACATCGCGCTCAACCTGGAGGCGGCCAGTGACGGCGGACTGATCCCGGTTTACCAGACGGTGCTGAACCGGGCGATGGACTTCAGCATCCGGGCGGGGCCGACGACCGACGAGGGCTGCCAGACGCTGCTGTTCGCGGCCAGCCGACTGCACGACCTGTACATGCTGCTGGGCAACGAAGCCTACAGCGATGCGCAGGATCCGACCCTGGCGTTTCCGCGGGCACTGTACGAAGACGAGCACGGGGCGGAGGCCACCGGCCTCTTCTCCTTCATGAACCAGGTGCCCAATCTGTTGGAGGAAGAGCTGGCGCTGCTGCGCGGGCGGGACGACACGCTCGAGCCGCAGGTCACCATCGGGCCGGTCTACAACCGCCTGATCTGGAACTTCACCAAAGGCATCAACGGCGGCGAGGCGGCCTATGCCTACAGCTACAACATCCGGGGCACGCCGACGAATACCGTCGGCGCCATCACGGCCGAGGACGCCAAGCGGCTCTATCCGCAGGGGCACGGCGACGCCTGGGGCCACTACTTGAGCGCCCTGATGGGCTACTACCAGTTGCTGGCTAACCCGAACTTCACCTGGCACACGGAGCCGGGGGCGACCCTGCTGGGCAACGCGACCGTCAGCACGGATTTCTTCGACGAGCAGAAGTTCGCGGAAGCGGCGGCGGCGCGGGCGCGCACCGGCGTCGAGATCGTGAACCGGACCTACCGCAAGGCTTATGCCGAGGCGCCGACCACCCGCTGGGCCGGTTACCGTGACAGCAACACCAACCGCGCCTGGGGGCTGGCCGGCTGGGCCAGCCGGACCGGCCAGGGGGCCTACTACGACTGGGCGACGGCCAACTCCCT
>JAIPIQ010000081.1 GCA_021734645.1 Fidelibacterota bacterium
CTGTAGGCATGCAGCACGAAACCGCGGCGCGGGGCGGGGGCCGCCCGCAGGCATTCGTCGAGCGCCTGCCAGGCGCGGCGGCAATGGAGAATCGCCACGCGGTCCAGCTCGCGGGCCAGATCCCATTGGATCCGAAAGACCTGCGCTTGGGCGGCGGGATCATAAGACGCCAGACCGTGATCCAAACCGAATTCGCCGACGGCGGCGGCCGGGTCGGCCACGAGACGCGCGCGCAATTGCGCGGCCCAATCGGCAGGCGGCTGATCAAGAAACCAGGGATGCAGCCCATAGGCCGACACCTGGCCGGGAAACGCGCGGCCCCATTCGGCCACGGCAGACCAATCGGCCGGTTGGGTGCCGCAGCAGCACCAGCCGTCCACACCCGCCGCGCGGGCCCGGACGGCCGCCGCGTCCGCCGCGCCCGCCCAGGCCTCCGCCTGCCAATGCAAATGCGCGTCAAACCAACGCCCGGTCTCTGGTATATCCCTGTTCTCCACCGGATTCTGCTCCCGCCCCAATATATTCGAATTTCGCGGCTTGGCAACGCCGCGCCTTCAGGGTAGGATGGCCTCGAAACGAAAAGCGAAATGTAATCCAGTAACTGATCCACCGCATCGCGAAAGGGAGCGCTCCATGGATACCGAACAACCCTTCCAGTTCCCGGGCGGCAAGCCGCGTCCGACCCGGCCCAGCCTCATCAATCCCCTGGCCGGGGCCCTCAGCCTGGCTTGGCTGCTTCTGATCCTGCTCATCGGCATCCCGGCTTTCATCTGGTTCGGCTGCCGGATCGAGCCCGGCTCGGACCAAATCG
Organism: Fidelibacterota bacterium; assembly: GCA_021734645.1. Lineage (GTDB taxonomy): Bacteria > Verrucomicrobiota > Kiritimatiellia > JAIPIQ01 > JAIPIQ01 > JAIPIQ01. The sequence goes on from JAIPIQ010000081.1 coordinate 812, forward strand.
CCGTCTTGATTCGCAAGACCGGCGCCGACTTGCCCGACGGACAGATTCTGGCCACTGAACCGGGCCAGAAAGGCATCCAGGAGGCTGTCCTGCCCGAAGGCCGCTATTTCCGCAATCCGTACACCTGGGGTTGGATCATCCGCCAGATCACGGATGTGCCGGCCGGCAAGCTCGGCGTCATCACCCGACTGCACGGCGCGAATCCGCCGCCCGGACAGATTCTGGCCGGGCCGGACACTAAGGGCATCGTGGCGGATATCCTGCGGCCCGGCAAGTACCGCATCAACCCTTATGCCGAGCAGGTCGAGCTGTTCGACGCCCTGACCATCCGGCCGGGGCATATCGGCGTGGTCACCACCCTCACCGGCGAGGATATGCTCACCACCGCGACGCCCCCCGCAGGCGACAGCCAGTTCCTGGTCGGCCCCGGCCTCAAGGGCGTCCGCCAGGAAGTGCTCGAACCGGGCACCTATTACCTGAATCCGTATATGATCAACGTCATCGAACTCAACCTGCAAAGCCAGCGCTTCGAGATGAGCGGCGCGGATGCCATCTCCTTCCTGACGCACGACGGTTTCACCGTGACCGTCGAGGGCACCATCGAGTTTGCCATCGAGCGCGACCGGGCCGCCCAGGCCATGCACCGCGTCGGCGACCTCGATGACATCATCAAGAAGGTCATTCTGCCACGGGCGCGCGGCTTCAGCCGCATCGAGGGCAGCAAGCAGCCCGCGATTGATTTCATCGTCGGCGAAACCCGCCAGGCCTTCCAGAAGAACCTCGAGGCGCACTTGCGGGCCAAGAGCGTCGAGTGGGGGGTAGACATCAAGTCGGTGCTGATCCGCAAGATCACGGTCCCGGATGAAATTGCGCGCATTAGCCGGGCGCGCGAGATCGCCGTGCAGGACGCGCGCAAGTACGAGCAGCAGATCGAGCAGGCGCGTTCGCGGGCGGAACTGGGGCGGCAGGAGATGCTCGCCCAGCAGAACCGCGAGAAGGTCGAGGCGGAGACCGAGCGCATCCGGGCGGTCATCAATGCCCAGGAGAAGCTGGCGGTGCGAGTCATTGCGGCGGAGAAAGAGCTGGAAGTGGCCACGGTGGATAATGAGGCCGCCGATTTCCGCGCCCAGGCGATCCTTTCGCAGGCGGCGGGCGAGCAGGACGCGGTCCGGGCGCGCAACGCGGCCGAGGTGGCGGTGCTTTCGAGTGAAGTCGCCGCTCTGGGCGGGGGCATGGGGCTGGCCCGCTACTTGTATTACGACCGCATCGGGCCCCGCATAAAATCCTGGCTCACATCCGACCGTGACCAGGGTTTGGGTTCGATATTCGGCGCATTTGTACCGCCAACCGGGGAGATCCAGCCGTGAAGAAATCCATCCTTGCCGTACTCGCCCTGATCGCCGTGGTGGCCCTGGCCTATGGTCTATGGCTGTGGGGCTTCTGCCGCTTCTACGTCCCGCCCAATCATTTGGCGGTCATCACCGCCAAGGCTGGCCAGCCTCTGGCGGACGGCCAGATTCTGGCGGAACCCGGCCAGAAGGGTATCCAGGCGCTGGTGCTCGGCGAAGGCCGCCACTTCCGTAACCCGGTCATGTTCGACTGGGAGATTCTGCCCCTGACCCAGATTGAGGTGGGCCAGGTGGGCGTGGTGACCTCGAAAGTGGGCGCCAATCTGCCGGAGGGGGAATTCCTGGCCGAGCCCGGCCAGCGCGGCATTTGGCGCGGCGCGCTGGGCCCAGGTAAGTATCGCCTCAATCCCTACGGGTACAAGGTGGATATTGTGGACGTGACCGGCATTCCCATCGGTTACGCCGGCGTGATCACCTCCCTCTCCGGTACGCAGGCCCCCGCCGGCACCTTCGCCCAGCCCGGACAAAAGGGCATCCGCGAGGACATCCTCCAGCCCGGCCTCTATTACATCAACCCCAAGGAATACAAGGTGGATGTACTCGAGATCGGCCTCAACCAAGTCTCGCTCCTGGGGCGCGACGGCGGCGAGGTCATCACCAAGCAATTGATCCAGGCCCCGGCCGCCTCCGCCAATGTGGTCATGGAAAACCTGGCCGGACGAACCCTCGAACGCCAACAGGTCAAGCGGCGCGAGTACATCGCCGAGAGCAGCCAGCTCCGCGCCCGCGCGGCGCCGGCCGCCATGCCCACCCCGCGCCAGCAGGAGGCCCGCGACCTGGCCCGCATGCCCGCCAGCCTGCGCCAGCAGGATTCCATGGCCTCCCTCGGCCTGGCCGAATTCATCGAATTCCCCTCGCGCGATGGCTTCCAGATTCACATGGACATGACCGTTGAATTCGAGCTGCCGCCCAAGGATATCGCCGGCATCTTCCGGCGCTTCGGCGACCTGCCGGCGGTGGTGGACAAAATCATCCTGCCTCAGATCACCAGCGTCTCGCGCAACAAGGGCTCCGAATATGGCGCCAAGGACTTCATCGTCGGCGCCGGCCGCGAAAAATTCCAGGATGACATGACCGCGACCCTGGCCGAAACCCTTGGCCAGCGGGCGATCGTGGTCCACAACGCGCTGATTCGCCACGTCGAAGTGCCCATCGAAATCCTGGACCCGATCCAGCAGGCCAGCATTGCCATCGAGCAGGATCTCACCAACAAGGAACTGCAGAATACCGCCCGCAAACAGGCCGAACTCAATACCGAGTTGTCGCTCATCGAGCAGGCCAAGGAACAGGTCGCCCAGGAGACCAGCAAGCTCAAGGCCGAGATCAAGGCCGAGCAGGAGCGCGACGTCGCCCGGCTGCAAGCCCAGGCCCTGCGCCAGGAGGCCGACATCGCCCGCCAGACCGCCGCCCAGCGCGCCGACATCCGCCGCAAGCTGGCCACCGCCGAAGCCCAGGCCCTCGAGATGGTCGAGGGCGAGCGCGCCCAGGGCTGGGAACTCAAGGCCGCCACCTTCAAAGATCCCCTGGCCTTCGCCCTGCGGCAGTTGGCACTGGGCCTGCGCGACGACCTCGAAGTGCATATCATTCACGCCGGCGAGGGAACGCTCTGGACCGACCTCCAGAACGCGCGCCTCAGCGACCTGGGCGGCGCGGGGGCCCTCCAGCGCAAGGCGCCGGCCAAATAGGCGCCGAACGGACTGGACAAATATCCGTGCGCGCGTAGAGTCCCTTCTGGATTGGGCCTGTAGCTCAGTTGGTCAGAGCGGGAGACTCATAATCTCTTGGTCGGGGGTTCGAGTCCCTCCGGGCCCACCACTTCTCTGAACGGCGGAAAGGGTTTGGGTATGAATATTTTTGTCATTGGAGACAGTATTTCGGTTCAGTACGGGCCGTATCTGGCGACTTATCTGGACGGGGTGATGGGGTATGCCCGCAAGCAGGGAGAGCAGGCGGCCCTGGTGGATCTGGATGATCCGCAGGGGACCAATGGCGGGGACTCGGGCCGGGTGTTGGCCTACTTGCAAGCCAAGGCCGCGCGCGGCGGGATTGACGCCGAACTCTTGCTGGTCAACTGCGGACTGCACGATATTAAGGCGGATCCTGTCTCGGGCGCGCACCAGGTGCCGCTCGAGCAATACCAGGAGAATCTGCGGGCGATTGTGGCCACGGTTGCCCCGATGAAACCGCAGCTGGTCTGGATGCGCACAACCCCCTGCGATGAGCGCGTCCACAACTACGAGGGGCGGTCCTTTTACCGTTTCGCCGCCGATGGCCGGGCATACAACCAGGCCGCCGATCAGATCATGACCGCCGCCGGCGTGCCGATCATTGATCTGTATACCTTCACCGACAACCTGGGATCCGACCTGTATTGCGACCATGTGCATTTCAAAGAGCCGATTCGCGAGAAGCAGGCGGCCTACATTGCCGGTTGGTTGGCGGGGTACTGCGCGCGCTGACATTTTTGCCGGCCGGGAGCGCGGCGGGGCGCTCTGCGCCTGGGGAGGCACTCAGGCGTCCGCGGCGGCGGTCCTCAGCGGCCGGCCACTGGCCGAAAACGCAGGCGGTGCGGCCGGTCGGCCTCGGGGCCGAGCAGGGCGCGCCGGTGTTCGTGATAGGCCTCGTAGTTGCCTTCGAACCAGGTCACCTGGCTGTCCCCCTCGAAAGCCAGAATATGCGTGGCGATGCGGTCCAGGAACCAGCGGTCATGACTGACCACCACCGCGCACCCGCCGAATTGCGCCAGCGCTTCTTCCAACGCCCGTAGCGTGCCCACATCCAGATCGTTCGTGGGCTCATCCAGTAACAACAGGTTCGCGCCGCGCTTCAGCAACTTGGCCAGATGCACCCGGTTGCGCTCGCCCCCGGAAAGCGCCCCCACCAACTGCTGCTGGTCGCCCCCGCGAAAGTTGAAGCGCGCGCAATAGGCCCGCCCGTTGAGCCGCCGCCCCCCCAGGTCCACCGTCTCCTCCCCGCCCGTGATCTCCTCATACACCGTCGCCGCGGCATTGAGCGCATCGCGGGTCTGGTCCACATACGACATGACCACCGTCTCCCCCAACAGCAAGCGTCCCGCATCCGGCTGTTCCTGGCCCATCAACATCCGCAACAACGTGGTCTTGCCCGCCCCATTGCCGCCGATCACCCCGACGATCCCGCCCCGGGGCAGATCAAAATCCAGCCCGTCAAACAGCAGGCGCCCGCCCAGACTCTTGGCCAACCCCTCGGCCCGCACCACCAAATCCCCCAGCCGCGGCCCCGGCGGAATCTGAATCGCCAAATCGTCCTCGCGCACCGCCAGATTCTGCGCCGCCAACTGCTCGTAGCGCTCGAGGCGCGCCTTGTTCCGCGCCCGACGCCCCCCCGGATTCATGCGCACCCAGGCCAGCTCCTGCTCGAGCAGGCGCCGCCGGCTGTCCATGGCCTTGTTCTCCCGGTCCAATACCGACTGCTTCTGGTCCAGCCAGCGCTCGTAGTTGCCCTGATACGGAAACGCCCGTCCCCGGTCGAGTTCGAGAATCCATTCCGTGACGTTGTTCAAGAAATAGCGGTCATGGGTGACCACCAGCAGGGTCCCCGCGAACCGCTTGAGGTATTCTTCGAGCCAGGCCACCGACTCCGCATCCAGGTGGTTGGTCGGTTCATCCAGCAGGAGCGCATCCGGATTGCTGAGCAGGAGGCGCGCCAATGCGACCCGGCGCTGCTCGCCGCCGGACAATACCCCGACCCGCATTTCCGGCGGCGGCAAGCGCAGGGCTTCGTGGGCCATGTCCACCTGATGATCAAGCTCCCAGAGATCGCGCTGCTCAATCAGATCCTGCAGCCGCCCCATTTCATCACCCACGGACTCCTGCTCCGCCGCGCTCAAGGATTCCCCAAGGCGCTCGCACAACGCATCGTAGCGGTCCAGCAACGCCTGGGCATCCGCCACCCCCTCCGCCACAATCTCGCGCACGGTCCGCTTCCCATCCAGCCGCGGCTCCTGCGGCAGGTACCCCACCCGCACCCGCGGCGCCAGGTACACCGTCCCCATATACTCACGATCCTGACCCGCCAGCACCCGCAGCAGGCTCGATTTGCCCGCCCCATTGCCGCCGATCACCCCGATCTTCGCCCCATGAAAAAAAGCCAACGTGACGTCATCCAGCACCGTTTTACGGTCATGCTGCTTCGTCAACTGCTGTACGGTAAAAACATATTCTCCAGCCATAGGGCGGCCATCCAAGCACAACCCCGCGCCACAGGCAAGCCCCGAGCGCAGCCCCGAGCGTTCGGGGGCGCAATCACGATTCACTGACCTGTGTTAGGCAGCGCTTGCGGCGGCGTCCCGATGCCAGCATCCAGAACCAGAAACAAGGTCGGGAACGGATCCAAAGAAGCAGGGGAACCGTTGGCCAACACTTTGGAGTGCGGCAGCGTGAGCTGCCGCTTTGAGCGGCGAAGCACTGCTTCGCCGCGCGCCTGACCAAGAGCCCGACCGGTCACTGATCCAAACACCAGAAAGAGCGGCAGCTTCCGCCTTTGCAGGTCATGCTACGGCGGACACGCACGCTGCCGCACTCCGAAGGTCGTTCGCGGTCATCCCCCGCCTTTGTGTGCATGTTGTGCCTCTTTGTGGCCGTGCTTTCTTCGCGTTCTTTGCCATCTTCTGTTCCACCAGGGCTCACTGTTCAATATGCTGTCGTCGCCCGTAAACGGTTATCCCCCCTCAATCTGGAGCGTTCAGGCTTTTTGACGCCAATGGCTGCCCAAAGTCAGTGAATCATGATTGCGCCCCACACCAAGCGCATCTCTTTTTCGGCTTTACACGGCGCCCGGGGCGTCCATAATTGAATTCGTGAAAGCCGATAGTCAACTGCCGGCGACACCGGGCTTCGTATGTGCCGCGCCGCGGTTCACGCTGCGGGAAGCCCCAGACGGCGCAAGCGCCCTGCGGGAAAGTGAATTGCGCTACCAGGCCATTGTCGAGGCCTTTGACGGCCTGATCTACGTCTGCTCGGCAGATTATCGGATTGAGTTCATGAACGCGGCCTTGATCGCCCGAACAGGACGCACGGCCATTGGCGAACCCTGCTACCAGGTGCTGCATGACCGGGACCGCATCTGTCCGTGGTGCATGAATGAGCGGGTCATGCGCGGAGAAACCGTGCACTGGGAGGTCCGAAGCCCGAAGGACCAACGTTGGTATCACGTCATCAATACGCCCATCCGGCATGCCGACGGCACGGTGTCCAAGCAGGCCATGATCCAGGATATTACCGAACGCAAGCTGGCCGAACAGGAGTTGCAGCGCCACCGGGAACAACTTGAAGCACTGGTTCAGGCCCGAACAAGCGAACTGCACAGCACGTATGCGCAATTGGTCACGGCCGAAAAGCTATCCGCAACCGGCAAACTGGCCGCGGCCCTGGTGCATGAAATCAACAACCCCCTCTGCGGGGTACGCAACGTGCTTGAACGACTGCGCAAATCACCCGCCCGCAGCGCCCAAGAAGAGGAACTGACCGAGTTGGCCCTGCAGGAAATCGAGCGGGTCATGGCCCTGGTCCAGCGCCTGCGGGACTTCAATCGGCCCTCGCAGGATCGGCGTGAACCCGTGGCCCTTCACCGGGTGCTTGATGATATTCTGCGCCTGCTGCGCCGCCGCCTGCACCAGCGCCGCATTCGCATCCAACGCCACTATGCCCCCGACCTGCCGCCGGTCTCAGCGGTCCCCGACCAAATCCGGCAGGTCCTATTGAATCTGATCTACAATGCCGAGGAGGCCCTGCCGGCCACCGGCGGCCATATTCACCTGACCACCGGCCGCGCGGAGGGGCACGCGGAGATCACGGTCGAGAACGACGGACCACAAGTGGCCCCGGCCTGCGAAGCGCGTCTTTTCGAACCCTTCTTCACCACCAAGGCCACCAAGGGCTCGGGATTGGGCCTGGCGGTGAGCCAGCAGATCGCCCGGCATCATGGCGGCACCCTGTGCCTGACTCGCAATCAACCGGGACGGGTCGCCTTTACCCTGTCCCTGCCTCTCACGGAAAGGGATCATCATGAATCAAGCGCGCATCCTGCTGATTGACGACGAGCCCCTCCTGCTGCGCACCCTGACTGACGAACTCGAGGAAGCGGGTTGGCGCGTCACCCCCTGCGCGTCCGGCCCCCAGGCCCTCCGCCGCCTCAAAGAAGGTCTGTATGATCTGGTGATCACCGATCTGAAGCTCGATCAAATCAACGGCCTTGAGATTCTCGAAACCGCCCGGCGCCTCGAACGCCAGGCCCTGGTGATCATTCTGACCGCCTACGGATCCCTCGATAGCGCCGTGCAGGCCCTGCGCCTCGGCGCGGCGGATTACCTGCTCAAACCTTACGAGGCCGCCGATCTGCAGCAACGCGTCCAGACCTGCCTCGAGCAGCGCGCCCTGCGACGCCGGCTGGAACTGGGCAGCCACCGCATCCCCCTCTGCCCGAAGTGCGGCAAAATCGGCGAGCAGGTGGGACTGTGCAGCGACGTTACCTGGAGTCCGGTGGCCACATTCCTGAGGCGGCATGCAGGCGCAGAGGTCGAGCCGTTGCTCTGTCCGGCCTGCGGCGCCGAATCCGGGTGCGATCGAGCTTGATTTGGGGCGCGACCCGGACTATGAATGCACCATGAACATGTATCGGCATATCGTATGGTTCTTTTCCGGCTGGCTGCTCGTGGCAGGCGTCGGTTGTCAGACCGTGGGGCAACAGCGCCGCGACACCGGCGTCCAGATGCGCGAGGATGTGCTGCTGGCGCAGGAGGAGGCCCGCCGCCTCGGCGGGCGCGTGCTCGGCGTCGAGGAGGACGTGGCGCTACTGCGCCGCCAACTGCACGAAGCGCGCACCGAAGCCACGCGCGCCGCTCGCCAGGAAACCGAGGCCTTGCAGCAGCGGCTGGCCGCCCTCGAACGGCGCCTGGACGCGCTCGAGGCCGCGCGCGTGCGTGACCGGGAGGAAATCGTCGCGGCCTTGAGCAAGCAGATGGCCGAGGTGCTGGCCAAACGCGCGGCGACCGCCGCCGCCGCCCGCCCCCGATCCCCCGGCACCGGCTACGGCTATGAGCATACGGTTCAGCCCGGCGAAACGCTCTCGGCCATTGCCGCCGCCTACAAGGTCTCCAGCCGGGCCATTATTGACGCCAACAACCTGACCAAACCCGACTTCCTGCAGGCCGGACAAGTCTTGTTCATCCCGGAATGAACGGTTGAGCTGATGGACTGGCGACTGCGTAAACAGGATGGCACGGAATATGGCCCGGCGCCCCTCGAACAGTTCTGTTGCTGGGCGCGACAAAACCGCATCGCGCCCGAGGATGAATTGCAGGCCGATGGCGGCGCCTGGCAACCCGCCACTGAGATTCGCGCCCTCCAGCTTGACTGGTTTGTGCCCTCGGCGGAGCCCCCCGGCGAATCCGGTCCTTACCATCTCGCCACCCTGGCCGAACTGATCCTGGCCGGTGACTTGCCGCTCATGACCCCGGTGCGGCGCTATGACCAGGAGGCCCCCTGCCCCGCCGCCCGAGCCATCAGCGAAGCCGCGCAGTCCCTCTGGGCCGCCGCGCCCGGCGCGGACGAAACGGAAGCGGAACCCTGGCAGAAGCTCTATGAACGGGAGGTCAGCCGCAATCAGATCATGGTCCGCGACCAGGCCGAGGCCCTGGCGGCCAGCCGCGCCCGCGAAAAGGAATCCCGCACGGAATTGGCGGATGTCCGCCGCCAGTTGAACCAGTTGCAACGGGATTACGACCACCTGCAGGACCTGATGCAGGGCGATCCCAGCCGCGCGACCTTGCTCGAGTGGGCCGGGCTGATCGAATCCCACCGGGCCTTACTCGATCAATACGAGGAATTGACCTCCCGCAGTGAGGCCCAGACCAGCGCCGAACAAACGGCGCACGATGCGGTGCATGCCGAGCTGGCGCAGATGCAGGCGTTGCTTGATGCGCAGGAGCAGCGCGCGGGGGTGGATCGCGAATTGGCCGAGGCCGCGATCAGCAAGCAGCGCGCGGCGGAAAAGCAGTTGGCCCATTTGCAACGCGCCTATCGCGATCTCAACGAGCGCTATATTCGCGACAAACAGGGCCGTCTGCCGTCTGTCCAGTCGGCGCGCGAGCCGCCCCCGGACGAGCCGGAAAACACAACGTTTTAGAGCGGTCATTTATTTCGCAGGACCGTCAAGGAGATTGAAGGGATGTACCACAGGAAAGCGTGGATGCTGTTGCTGGCCGTCGGGCTGGCCACCATGGGGTGCAACGATGACGACAAGGACAAGGGGCGCAATCAGCGGATTGCCGATCACAATGATCCGGCCAAGGTCGTGTGCATGGGCGATTGCATCACGGGCGACGTCAATTACCCCGGCGTCCCCCCCTACCCCGTCGAACTGCGCGCGCTGCGGCCGGAGAAACAGATTCACATCGAGGGCGGCGGCGCCGCCAAGACCGGCAACGGCCGGTCGCGCGTGGGATCGGTTCTCAGCCGGCATAATCCCGGCTGGTTGTTGATCCTCTATGGCGTCAACGACACGATCCATCGGGAAAGTCCGGCCGGGGCCGCCGAGAATCTACGGGCCATCGTTCAGGCGGCCAAGGCCCACGGCACCATCCCGATCATCGGCACGTTGCCGGGCATGTCCGGCAAACATGCCACCGCCTTTCAGGCCCGCTCCGAAGATCTCAGCGCCCGCATCCGCCAGGTCGCCCGCGACGAGGGCATCCGCTGCGTGGACCTCGAACGCGAATTCGCCGCCGACCGCGAAGGCCTCCTGCCCGATGGCCGCCACCCCGGCGCGGCCGGCGTCCGGATTATCGCCGTCGCCTTCAGCGAAGCCATCCGTTGATCCCGATTGCAGAGCCCCCATGGGCGCTTCCTAACCGAATTCGAACTTGCCTTCCCCCGCGCTTCCGCCAGGATCGCGGGTGCCATGAACGGATTTGGCGGCAACCGGCAAACCGGTCATTGCCTTTATTCACCAGCAGTTGGACGGCACGGGTGACCTGGCCGTTGGAAACGCGCCCCGGGTCCGCGAGATCCTGCAGAAAGCCAAGCGCGTTCTGGGCATCTTTGCGGATCACCACACTTTCCACGGCCACTTGGAGGAACACCTGCGCGCAAGGTCTGCCGCTCTATCTCGCTGAGCCCCCCACGGTTGCCGAAATGACCGCCGCGGCCCTCGCCATCCTGTCCCGCCAGGGCAAACGGTTTCTGCTGGTGGCCAAAGAAGAAGGCACTGACAATTTCGCCAATGTCAATAACGCCGGGGGCATACTGGCGCGCGCCCAAGGCACGAACGCGGAGGCCTTACGAAGCGGCCATTGCGATAGCAGCGACATCTACCGCCTGATGTATCTCACCCTTTCTGGCCGCCCGCCGGAAACCCCGCACCGGTAGCCGCACCGGCCCGCAACGAACGGCGGAAGCCTATGCCGGCCCTGCGGCGGCGAGCTGTTCCAAAACCGTTTGGCGCCACGGCGGCTCGAGTTCTTCGGCGATCTGGAGCAACTGGCGGCGGTTGATGTGTTCAGGCTGTGTCCGGTTCATGCGCCGCTGCGGTCAGCAGGCGGGCAAAGCCCCGTTTGCCCACGCGCAATACGCCACCCTGTGGCGCCGGCACCCGCGCGGCCGGATCGGTGATTTTGGCCTCATCAAGCCGGACAGCGCCGTGGGTGATCAAGCGCCGCGCCTCGTTGCGGCTCGGCGCCAGCCCGACGGCCAGCACCAAATCCACCACGCCGATCATCCCGGCGCCATCCAGCGCCGCCGCAATGTTGACTTCCGGCACATCATCCGGCAGCGCGCCCTGGGCAAAAACCCGCGCGAACTCGGCGGCGGGCTCCTCCGCCCCCCCCCCGCCATGGGAGCGCGCGGCGATCCCCCCCGCC